>JBEKKM010000017.1:0-48982 GCA_050010715.1 Xanthobacteraceae bacterium
TCGATGCCGACGACCGCGACCACGTGCTGCGCCTGATCGCCAATGCCGACCGGTCGCGGCTGCGCGGCCGGGACCGCGGCTCATGACGACGCCGCTGCCTGCGATCCCTTCCGACGACGTGCCGCATCTGCTCGTCGTCGACGACGATCGCCGCATCCGCGCGCTGCTGTTGCGTTTTCTGGTGGCCGAAGGCTATCGCGTCTCCACCGCCGAGACGGCGGCGGAGGCGCGCGCCAAGCTGTTGGGCTTGAAATTCGATCTCCTCGTCCTCGACGTGATGATGCCGGGCGAGAACGGATTCGACCTCGTCAAATCCATTCGCACCTCGTCCACGGTGCCGATCCTGATGCTCACCGCGCGCGACGAGAAGGTGAGCCGGATCATGGGGCTCGAAATCGGCGCCGATGATTATCTGGCAAAACCGTTCGAGCCGCGCGAGCTCTCGCTGCGCATCGCCAATATTTTGAAACGCGCGCGGCCGCCGGTGGCGGCGCCGGTGGAATCGGTACGCTTCGGCCAATTCGTGTTCCATCTCACCAGCGGCGAGTTGCGCCGCGGCGAGGAGGCGATCCGGCTCACCGACCGCGAGCGCGACATGCTCCGCGTGCTCACATCGAGCGTCGGCGAGACCGTGCCGCGCCAGGCGCTCGCCGGCAACGGCGACAATGTCAGCGAGCGCACCGTCGACGTGCAGGTCAACCGGCTGCGCCGCAAGATCGAGCGCGATCCGGCCAATCCGCTGATCGTGCAGACCGTGCGCGGCGTGGGCTACCGGCTGGTCGCGGCGCTTTAACGCACCATGGCCAGTTTCGACGATGGCATCGGGCGTCTGAGAAGTGCGGCGGGGCACGTGGTGACGGCTGCCAACGCGGTTGCCGGCGCCGCGGGCTACATCACCGGGCCGTGGGACCGCTTCACCCGCTGGCTGCGCTCGGTGATGCCGCACGGCCTTTACGCCCGCGCGCTCTTGATCGTCATCATGCCGCTCGTGGTGCTGCAATCGATCGTCGCCTTCCTGTTCGTCGAGCGGCAATCGAGCGTGGTCAATTTTTATCTGTCCTCGGCGGTCACGCGCGAGATCGCCACGCTCATCGACGTCTACAAAATATCGGGCGCCAATCGCGCGCAGTTGCGTCGCATCGCCCAGGACCGGCTCGGCCTGGTGGTCGATTTCCTGCCCGGCACGGATTTGCCGCCGCCCGGGCCGAAGCCGTTCTTCTCGTCGCTCGACCAGGAGCTGTCGAACGAAATCCGCAAACAGATCGGCTTGCCGTTCTGGATCGACACCGTCGGCCGCTCCTCGATCGTGGAAGTCCGCATCAAGCTCGACGACACCATCATGCGCGTCTTTGCGCCGCGCGCCGACGCCTACAATTCCAATTCGCTGATTTTCCTAATGTGGATGGTGCTGACCTCGGTCGTCGTGCTGACCATCGCCATCCTGTTCCTGCGCAACCAGATCAAGCCGATCGTGCGGCTGGCCGACGCCGCCGAGGCGTTCGGCAAGGGCCGCGAGGCGCCGAATTTTCGGCCGCGCGGGGCGCGCGAGGTGCGGCGCGCGGCGGCGGCGTTTCTGGAAATGAAAACGCGCATCGAGCGGTCCATCGAGCAGCGCACCACCATGCTCGCCGGCGTGTCGCACGATCTGCGCACGGTGCTGACGCGGTTCAAGCTCGAGCTCGCCTTGCTCGGCGACAGCCCCGAGGTCGAGGCGATCAAGAAAGACGTCGACGAGATGGCCGCCATGCTCGAGGCCTATCTCGCCTTCGCCCGTGGCGACACCGGCGAGCAGTCGGCACCGACCGACATCGCCGCTTTGCTCGAGGAACTGCGGCTCGACATCGAGCGCCACGGCCATCGCGCCACCGCCGCCTTCCACGGCCCGCCGGAGGTCACGGTACGGCCGGCCGCGTTCAAGCGCTGCCTCGCCAATCTCGTCTCCAACGCCGCGCGTTTTGCCTCCACCGTCGCCATCACCGGCCATCGCGACCATCGCTGGCTCACGGTGACGGTCGACGACGACGGCCCGGGCATCCCGCAGCAATTGCGCGAGGACGTGTTCAAGCCGTTCCTGCGGCTTGACGACGCCCGCAACCAGGACGAAGGCGGCACCGGCTTGGGCCTCGCCATAGCCCGAGACATCGCCCGCTCCCACGGCGGCGACATCACGCTCGGCGCAAGCCCGATGGGGGGGTTGAGGGCGACGGTCAAAGTGCCGGTCTGATTACGGTCCGACGATCTTGAAATAATCGGACATTCCCTCCATCTCCGGAGCAACAAAACGCTGCCCTGGGGAGGCCTCATGACCACCGCCGATCAGAAAGAAAAGGAAAACCCGCCGACCGAGGCCCAGGCGTTCCAGGCCCAACCGTTCCAGGCGGACGTCGCCAAGCTTTTGCACCTGATGGTGCACTCGGTCTATTCCGATAAATCGGTATTTTTACGCGAATTGATCGCGAATGCCGCCGACGCCTGCGAGCGGCTGCGCTATGAGGCGATCGCCGAGCCGGCGCTCCTTGGCGACGACGTTAAGCCGCGCATCACACTGTCGATCGATGCCGAGCAAAAGTGCCTGACCGTCGAGGATAACGGCATCGGCATGAGCCGCGACGAGCTCGCGGAGGCGCTCGGCACCATCGCTCGCTCGGGCACCAAGGCGTTTCTCGACCGTATCGAGGCAAAACAGCCCGACGACGAGACCGCGCTGATCGGCCGCTTCGGCGTCGGCTTCTATTCGGCCTTCATGGTGGCTGAGCGGGTCGAGGTGATGTCGCGCCGCGCCGCGACGGAGACGGCTTGGCTGTGGTCGTCGGACGGCAAGGGCACGTTTGCCATATCGCCGGTGCCGCTCGCCGACGCGCCGGCACGCGGCACCCGCGTCGTGCTGCATCTCATGGACGACGCCAAGACCTATGCCGAGCGTTTCACCATCGAGCGGCTCATCAAGGCGCAATCGGGCCATGTGCCGGTGCCGATCGTGATCGTCGAGAAGGCCGGCAGCGAGCCGGCCGAGATCAGCGACGGCGCGGCGTTGTGGGCGAAGCCGAAAGCGGAGATCAGCGCCGCCGACTACACCGATTTCTACCGCAGCATCGCCGGCCAGTTCGACGGGCCGGCCGCCACCATCCATTACCGCGCCGAAGGCCGGCAGGATTACACGACGCTGCTGTTCATCCCCGGCTCGCGGCCGTTCGATTTGTTCGATCCCGACCGCAAAGGCCGCATAAAACTTTACGTCAAGCGCGTCTTCATCACCGACGATGCCGACATCCTGCCGCGCTATCTGCGCTTCGTGCGCGGCCTGGTCGACAGCGCCGACCTGCCGCTCAACGTCTCGCGCGAGAAAATCCAGGAGAGCCCGCTGCTCGCCGCTATCAAAAAAGGAACGACGAATCGGGTGCTCACCGAGCTCGAGCGGCTCGCCGACAAGGAGCCGGAAACCTATACGAAAATCTGGGAGACTTTCGGCGCCGTTCTGAAGGAAGGCATCTACGAAGATTTTGAGCGCCGCGACGCCATGCTGGCGCTGGCGCGGTTCAAGACCGCCGCGTCGGGCGGCGGCTGGCGCAGCTTGAAGGATTATGTCGGCGCGCTGAAGGCCAACCAGACCGCGATCTATTATCTCGCCGGCGACGACTTGGCGCGCCTTGAATCCTCGCCGCATCTCGAAGGTTTTCGCGCCCGCGGAATCGAGGTTTTGTTGCTGCCCGATCCGGTCGACAGTTTCTGGGTCATGCCGGGGGTCGGCTTCGACGGCAAGCCGTTCAAGTCGGTGACCCAAGGCGCCGCCGATCTGGCGCTGATCCCGCGCACCGATAGCGAAGCCGCGCCGCCCGCCGATGTCGCGGACGCGGTGAAGGATTTCCTCGTCTTCGTGAAAGCGACGCTCGGCGATGCGGTAGCCGAAGTGCGCGCTTCGGAGCGGCTCACCGACAGCGCGGTCTGCCTGGTGGCCCCGGATTCGGGGCCGGACCGGGCGTTGGAGCGCATTCTTGCCGGGGCAGGGCGGCTCAATTCGGCGTCGAAGCCGATCCTCGAGGTCAATCCGCGGCACGACATCGTCGTCGCGCTGGCCAAGCTCGGCGACGCCGACCGCGCGTTCAAGGAAGACGCCGCGCATCTGTTGTTCGACGAGGCGCGCGTGCTCGACGGCGAGCGACCTTCGGACGCGAAATTGTTTTCCGACCGGCTCGGCCGCGTGCTTGGACGCGGCCTGCGCTGATTATTCCGCCGGCGTCGCCGGCACGCGATGCGCCGTCAATTCCGCCGGGATTTCCACCGGCTTGTTCTCGTCGGCCGGTTCGAGGTCCGGCGTCTTTGCGCCCCTGAGCCGGATGTAGACTTGGCTGCCGATCAAGATCACGCACAGCGCGATGAACACCGCGCTGATCGGCCGCTCGACGAAGACGCCGATGTCGCCGCGCGAGATCAGCATGGCGCGGCGGAAATTCTCCTCGAACCGCGGGCCGAGCACGAAGCCGAGCAGGATCGGCGCGGGATGGAAGCCGAGCCGGAGCAGGATGTAGCCGAACAGGCCGATGCACACCACTTCGCCGACCTGGAAGAAGTCGTTGTTGGCGGCATAGACGCCGATGCAGACGAAGAACATCGCGCTCGGATAGAGGTACTTGTAGGGGATCGCCAGCATCTTCACCCAGATGCCGATCAGCGGCACGTTGAGCAGCACCAGCATGATGTTGCCGATCCAGAAGCTGGCAACAAGGCCCCAGAAAATGTCCGGATGCTGCGAGATCAGCTGCGGTCCAGGCACGATGCCCTGGATCATCAACGCGCCGAGGAGCAGCGCCATCACCGCGTCGCCGGGGATGCCCAGACTCATGGTCGGGATGAAGTCGCCCTGCACCGAGGAGTGGGTCGCGGCTTCCGGACAGACCACGCCTTCGATCAGCCCGGTGCCGAAATCTTCCGGATGTTTCGAGATCTTCTTTTCGGTTGCGTAGGCGACGAAGGAGGCGATGGTCGGGCCGGTGCCGGGAATGAGCGCGCACAGGCTGCCGATGATGGTGCCGCGCCACATCGGGAAGAAGGCGCGTTTCATATCGGCCTTGGTCGGCCGCATGTCTTTGAAGGTGACATTGGTATATTTGGTGTTGATCGGCGCCACCTGATTGACGCTGTTCATGAACTCGGCGATGCCGAACAGCCCAAGCGCCAGCGCGATCAGCTCGACGCCGTCGTCAAGTTCCGTCATGCCAAACGTGTAGCGCTCAGAGCCGGTTTCGAGATCGGTGCCAACCGAGCCGAGGAACAGGCCCAGCACGGTCATGGCGACGCCCTTGATCGGCGAGCCGCGCGCCAAGGTCGAGCCGGCCAACAGGCCAAGCAGCATCAGCGAGCAGACTTCGGCGGGACCGAATTGCAGCGCCGCGCGCACCAGGAGCGGCGACAGGAAGATCATCTCGGTGATGCCCCAGGAGGCGCCGACGAAAGAGGCGAACACCGTCAAGCCGAGCGCAACGCCGCCGCGGCCTTGCTTGGTCATCGGGAAGCCGTCGAGACAGGTCACCGCGTGCGGCGGATGGCACGGCAAGTTGAGCAGGATCGAGCAGATCGCGCCGCCATATTGCGCGCCGTACATGACGCCGCCCAGCATCAGGATGGCGGCGACCGGCTTCATGCCGAAGGTGAGCGGCAAGAGGATCGAGATGGTGGCGAGCGGACCCATGCCGGGCAGCACGCCGACCATGTTGCCGACCAGCACGCCGATGAAGCAGAACATCAGATTGTGCGGCTCGAGCGCGACGCCGAAGCCGTACCAGAGGTCCGTCAGTGCGGTCGTGATCACAGGCCGCCCCTCCATGTGAATATCGGCATTGGCACTTGCAGAAAATACGAGAACAGCCCGACGCCGAAGACGGTGATAACGGTGGCAAGGACGACCGTGCCCCTCCACGTTGCACCCTTGTCACCGAGCGCGGCGATAAAGACGCAGGCGAACGTCCCCGGGGCCATCCCGAAATAACGTCCGAAGAAGATGAAGCAGACCGGGCTCATGAGGATGCAGAACCAAGCCAACCATTGCGGCTGCGCCGGCAGGATGCTCTGGTCCTCTGCGTGGCCCGGTTCTCCCGGCGCCAGCGAGCCGGCGGCGATGGCAATGCCGAGCAGGACGAGAAGGATACCGAGCGCCGTCGGCAGGAAGCCGGGCCCCATATGCATGAGCGTCCCGGCGCGATAGGTCGCGCCTTTGAGCGCGATGCCTAGGCCGATCAACAGCATCAGTCCGCCCGCGTAAAAGTCGCGCTTTCGCACGAGGTCGCGCAGAAGGCTGGTAGCAGGCTGCACAATTTCCTCCCGGCCGTCTCTGGGCCGTTTTGTTCGTCGGCCCGATTTCTTCGAGTCCGAGGAACTACCGCATACGCCGACAGGTTCCGCGATGACGCGGGCCTCCTCTCGTACCCCCACCGCGTTCAATCAACGCGCGGAGAGCCCGCACTTATCAGGCGATGACGATATAGGGCAGCGGCAACAGGTGCAACTCCCCTTGAATAACCCGGCAATCACTCACGGTTGTGGGGTTTTGTCGTAAACGACCGCTGGTCAGGCTGCCGCGCGCAACGGCGCCGACAGGTCCGGACTGCCGTTGCGAACAGCGCCGGCGCGTCGGCCGGGGCTGGCCAAAAAGCCGTGAGTTCTTCGGGATTTGGTTGGGCATCGGCACTCAATGAAAGTCGCGGCTCTTGAGCGGCAGCGCGTCGTCGTCCGGCAGCGGTCCGCCGGAAAATTTCGGTGCGAACAGGTCGCCGCCCTCGCGCAACCACGGTAGCTCGGCGGACAGGTCGACAAAGCTGTCCGCGATCACATGGATGACGAGGCCTGAACGCTGCAGGCGGCCGCGCACGGCAAGGAAACGCGCCGTCATCACGATGCGGCGGTTTTTGGCAAATACCTTCGGCCAGACAATGATGTTGGCGATGTCGGTTTCGTCCTCCAGCGTCATGAACACCACGCCTTTGGAGGTACCCGGCCGCTGCCGCACCAGGACAAGGCCGGCGACGGTGACCTCCCCCTCCTCATCCCTCCGCCGCTTGCGGGGGAGGGTAGGGAGGGGGTCGCTGCGCAGTTCCACGTTGCGCAGCGCGCCGAGCGCGTCGAGGCGGTCGCGGAAGAAGCGCACGGGATGTTCTTTCAGAGAAAGCCCGGTGGCGACGTAATCCTCAACCACATGCTCGGAGAGCGGCATCGCCGGCAGCGCCACGGCCGGCTCGGGAAAAAGCTCGTCGCTCAGATGCGGGGCGAGCAGCGGCAGCGGATTTTCGCTTTTGATGTTGGCGGTCCGGCGCGCCGTGCTGATGCCGATCACGTCGAGGCGACGCGCCGCCCACAATGCGGCGCGGCGATCGAGGCCAAGCGAGCGGAACGCGTCGGCTTCCGCCAGCCGTTCGATGGTGAAGCGCGACATGCCGGTGACCGCTGCAAGTCGCTCGATCGAAGCAAAACCGTTGCCGCGCGCGGCGATGAGTTTTTTAAGCTCGTCTTCGTTTAAACCGGAAACGATGCGGAAGCCCAGTCGTACGGCATGACCCCCACCCATCCCGCCCCCTCTTGCGGGGGAGGGGTGGGAGGGGGCAGCCGCTTCCAACGTGCAATCCCAATTGCTGAAATTGACGTCGGCTTCGCGGACTTCGACGCCGTGCGCCCGCGCATCGCGCACCAGCTGGGCCGGCTGGTAAAAACCCATCGGCTGGCTGTTGAGGATGGCGGCGCAGAACACGTCGGGATAACGGCATTTGATCCAGGCCGAGGCATAGACCAGGAGCGCAAAGCTCGCGGCATGGCTTTCCGGGAATCCGTATTCGCCGAAACCTTTGATCTGTTCGAAACAACGTTCGGCAAAAGCGCGTTCATAGCCGCGGCGCACCATGCCGTGGATGAACTTGTCTTCGAAGAGATGAACCGTCCCGTTGTGGCGGAAGGTCGCCATGGCGCGGCGCAGGCCGTCAGCTTCGTCAGGCGTGAATTTGGCGGCGTCGATGGCGATCTGCATCGCCTGCTCCTGAAACAGCGGGACGCCCAGCGTTCTCTTCAGGACATTTTTCAGTTCATCGGCAGGCCCCTGCGCGGGATCGGGCGACGGATAATGTTCGGGATCGATCCTGTCGCGGCGGCGCAGATAGGGATGCACCATGTCGCCCTGGATCGGCCCCGGGCGCACGATCGCAACTTCAATCACAAGGTCGTAGAAGCATTGCGGCTTGAGCCGCGGCAGCATCGACATCTGCGCGCGGCTCTCGACCTGGAACACGCCGATCGAGTCGGCGCGCGACAGCATGGCGTAAACTTCCGGCGCATCGTCCGTGCCGTCTTTCGGAATGCTCGCCAGCGAATAATCCTTGCCGTAATGGGCTTTCAGGAGATCGAGCCCGCGGCGTAGGCAGCTCAGCATGCCGAGCGCGAGCACGTCGACCTTCATTAGGCCGAGCGTATCGATGTCGTCCTTGTCCCACTCGATGAAGGTGCGCTCGTCCATGGCGGCATTGCCGATCGGGACCGTCGCGTCGAGCCGCTCGCGGGTGAGCACGAAGCCGCCGACGTGTTGCGAGAGGTGGCGCGGGAAGCCGGTCAATGCGTCGGCGAGCGCGACGGCCTGCCGGATCGCCGGATTTTTCGGATCGAGGCCGGCCTGGCGGATATGATCGTCGGGCAATTCGTCGCCGGTGCCCCACACCGTTTTGGCCAGCGCCGCGGTGATGTCCTCGGTCAGGCCAAAAGCCTTGCCGACTTCGCGGATGGCGCGGCGCGAGCGGTAATGCACGACGGTCGCGCAGATCGCGGCACGATGGCGGCCGTAGCGTTCGTAAATGTACTGAATCACCTCTTCGCGCCGCTCGTGCTCGAAATCGACGTCGATGTCGGGCGGCTCGTTGCGGTTCGCCGAAATGAACCGGGCGAACAGAAGCTTGCTCTCGTTCGGATTGACCTCGGTGATGCCGAGACAAAAACACACCGCGCTGTTCGCCGCCGAGCCGCGGCCCTGGCAAAGAATATTTTTGACCTTGCGCGCATAGGCGACGACATCGTGCACGGTGAGGAAATAGCGGGCGTAGTCGAGCTTGGCGATCAACACCAGTTCCTCGTCGAGCCGTTTCTTGACTTCAGTTGGAACGCCGTCCGGAAATCGGTCTTTGGGATAACGTTCCGCGGCGCCGGCCCAGGTCAGATCCTCGAGATGCTGCTGGGCGGTCTTGCCCGGCGGCACCGGCTCGTCGGGATATTCGTATTTCAGCTCGCCGAGCGAGAAGGTGCAGGCATTTGCGATATCAATGGTGCGGGCGATAGCGTCGGGAAAATTCTTGAACAGCCGTGCCATGTCCTCCGGGGCTTTCAGGTGGCGCTCGGCATTGACGGCGAGCCGGAAGCCGGCTTGGGAAAGCGTGCATTTCTCGCGGATGCAGGTGACGACGTCGAGGAGCGGCCGGCGTTCCGGCGCGTGATAATGCACGTCGTTGACGGCGACGAGCGGAGCACCGTGCCGTTCGCCGAGCTCGGCCAACAAACCGAGCCGGCGCGGCTCGTCGCCGCGGTGATAATGCAGGCCGGCAAGGAACGTGCGGCCGGGGGCGGCGTGGACCAGAGCGGAGAGGCGGGTGGTAAACTCAGACTCGTTTCCCGGATGCGGTGCAGCGCGAAGCGGTGCACCGCTGATCCGGGATCGTTCTGGGCTCGGCGTGCGTAACGATCCCGGGTCTGCAGCGCACCACTCCGCTACGCTGCGTGCTGCGCTGCGCCCGGGAAACCATTGCCGAGGAATGACAATAAATATCTGGCCTGCGTTCGCATCCAGAACCTGCTCGAAGGTCAGATGACATTCGCCTTTCTTGGCCTTGAGGTTGCCCTGGGTCAGAAGCTGGCAGAGACGCCCATAGGCTTGGCGATCGGTCGGATAGGTCAGCACCTCGAAACCATCGACGGTGACGAGCCGCGTGCCGACGAGCAGTTTTATGGTTCTGTTCTTGGCTTCGTCATAGGCGCGCACCACGCCGGCAAAGCTGTTGCGGTCGGCGATGCCGATGGCGGCAAGTTTTAGGTCATCGGCGCGCGCAACCATCTCACCCGGATGCGAGGCGCTGCGCAGGAAGGAAAAATTCGTGGTGACGGCGAGCTCGGCATAAGCGCTCATCTTTCACCCTCCCCTGCAGGGGGAGGGTCGGCGAGCGCAGCGAAGCCGGGGTGGGGCAGTGCGCGAAGTTACCCTACCCCGACGCCGAGCTGACGCTCGGCATCGACCCTCCCCCTGCAGGGGAGGGTGAAGTGGGTGCGCTACTCGCGAACTCATTTCTCTCTCTCACTCACGCAAACAGCCCATGTACGAACCACTGCGCTTGCGCTGTCTCGCGCCCATAGAGTCCTTCGCGGAACAGCCAGAAGCGGTGGCCGGCGGAATCCTCGACGAGATAGTAATCGCGCGTCGGTTTAGGCTCGCGATGCCGCCACCACTCGGCCCCAATGCGTTCCGGTCCCTGCGCGCCGGTGATGTCATAAGTCACGCCGCGCCAGCTAAAACGCCGCGGCGGACCGTCGGGGACGAGGGCGGTGACGTCCTCGGCCGGCTCGGCATGGGGCAACAGCAGGAGCGGGCGTGGTTTTTGCTCTGGCTCAGGCCACGCAGTCGCCTCGCCGTCGATCGGCGGCAGCACTTCGGCGCGTTCGGGCAGATGGCTGGCCACCGGCTCGAAGCGCCGCACGCTGTGTGGTCCGAGCCGCTGGCGCAGCGCATCGATCAAGCTTGCGCAACGCTCGGTCCTATCACCATCGTCGGCAGCGGACGTCAGTTCCGTTTGTCGTGCCGGCATCGGCTCGGCGCAGGTCACCGCAAGGCCGATGGCTTCGAAACCGAAGCCGGCATCGCATGTCGCGGCCAAAACCTCGAGTTTCAGTTCGATGAGCCGCGCCACGTGGCTGACATTGCGCGTCGGCAGCGTCAGCCCGATGTCGATTATCTCGACCGCGCCGTCGACATTGTAGAGGCAAAGCCGCAATGCCCGCGCCCCGACGTCGTCGCGGGTGAGCACGTGGACGAGGGTCTGCATGAGGCGATTGGCGTGGGCGATGATCGCGTCATGGGTGAAGATCGGCTCGATAAGATAATGCAACGCGTGATAGACTGGCGGCGCGACGACCGGCACCAGCGGCTCGTCGATGCGGCCGAGCGCCTGATCGACGCGGCGCAAGAGCTCAGTGGGAAAGCGCGCGGCGAACGGCGCGCGCGGTTTGTCGAGGAGCGAGCCCACGGTCTTGAAGCCGAGCCGGCGCAGGACGCTGCGGGTCTCCGGTTTAAGCCGCAACGCCGCGATGGGAAGCGGTGCCAGGGCCGCGGCTTCTTGGCCCGAGGACAAAACGCACGACGGCGATTTGTGAAAGCGCGACAGCGCCCAGGCCGCGCCTGGCGTGTCGGCGACGGCAAGTCGTGCCGATAACCCAAAATTTTTTTGCAGTCGTGAAGCAAGATCGGCGAGCAATTTCTCCTCGCCGCCGAACAGATGCGCTGAGCCTGCGATGTCGAGGAAAAAGCCGTCGGCGCCGTTGTCCTCGTTCCACGGTGAGGCGGTCGGCGTGTAGCGCGTCGCCCACAAGGCGAGCCGCCGCAGCGCCGCATCGTCCGCGACGGGATCGGCGTCGCGTACCTGCAAAAATTCCGCCTTGGCCCGCGCGTCGGCCAACAGGTCGCCGGTCGCAAGGCCCGCGGCCTCCGCCGCCTCGTTCAAGGCGGCGATGCGCGGGCCGCCTGTTGCGGCAACAACAAGGACGAACGGATAGCCCGGATCAACTGGCTTGCTTGATGGATTTTTCGCCTGCGCCGCGAGCGCGCGAAAAATCGGCCAGCGCGGCAGCCAAACTGAAACAATGCGCGACATGATCGTACTCCACTACCCATTGGCCCGGCCGTCCATTGCGGCAGCGCTCGAGTTGCAAGTGCCAGCGCGGCTGCGTGACGAGGCCGAAGCGGTCGCGAGCGGCTTGCGCGGCGCCAATGCGCCAGCGCGTCGCCGCCGCGCTCGATTCCAGCGTCGACGCGGGGCGCAACAGCACCAGCGGCACGCCGGCATCGGTGGCGGCGAGGTGCAGCCGTTGGCTCATTTTCAGATCCAGCGTGTCGATGGCGCCCACGACGGCGGCCGGCGCCGCCGACCGCACCGCCTCCTCCATGGCCCACAGGGTCTCCTTGCGGTGCGCGGTCTCGACCAGGATCAGGCGGGCCGGATCGAGACCGAGCGCGTTGAGGCCATGACCGTGCAGCCGGCCGTGCGGGCGGTAGGGGCGCAGCCCATGGGCGGGCGTGACGAAGAGCAATGGAGGAGTGCGTGGCAGGCGAGCTTGCTGCTCCCTCCCCCACTCGGGCGCGCGCAAGCGCGGCCCGGGTGGGGGAGGGGAAGAGATGCGGGCGAGAACCGCGGCGATGAAGCCGAAGGCGGCGGCGATGCAGCTTTCCGTTTCGGGCACGATCTCATGCAGGGCGCCGCAGACGAGGCCACCGTCGGGCAGATGGGAATCGATTGCCGCCAAGCCGAGGGGCAGGGGTTTGCGCTGCTCCCCCATCCGGGGAATGAGGCGGCGCAGCTCCTCCATCACCGCGGCGCGGTTGCGCGCCAAGGCAGCGATGGGTACCGGATTTGGCTGTGCAAAGCCCATGGGATATTCACTGTATGTTCTTGCCAAAAATTATAGAACAAAACACGAACAATGCCAAGGCTGGAATTGTTTCGATAGTTATTATCTTGAGCGATCAAGGTCTTGTGCGGCCATTCGAAAAAGCCACCGCTTCCGAGCTTTCGCCCGCGGAGAGAAGAAAGAATGAGCCGCTGCCGGTGTTTGTCGGTTGGCGCGCGGATGGCGACGCAATGGAGAGATGGCCGTGGTGAAAACCCTGATCTTTGCGGCGGCCGCGCTGGCGGCGGTCCTGAGCTTCGATGTTCCAGCCGGCCATGCCGCCGCGTGGCGGGAGAATCCATGGTGCGCGGTGATCGATTACGGCGACGGCGGCGTCACCTGGGAGTGCAACTATCGCACCTTCGAGGAGTGCTACCCGAACGTGCTCGCCGGCAATAAGGGCTCGTGTAACCTCAACCCGGCCGGGCCCGGCCCGCAAGCTGCTACCCCGGTGGCTCCGCGCAAGAAACACCACGCGCAGCGCTAGCGCGTCGTCGAACTTTTAAACGTGACCGTTACTCTTGATGGTGCGCGGACGATGGCGCATACGTCTGCCGACTCGGGCACGAGCGCGGATAGCGCAGCAGGAAGGTGCATCATGCCGGAAGCCGACAAGGAAGGTGAACGTTACTCCGTCGACCAGCCGCAGCAGACGCCGGGCTTTTTCCTCAAAGGCACCCATCAGCTCGATTGGGGCATGAAGAACCGCATGGCGCGGGTGTTCGATCCGGTTTCCGGCCGCACCGTGATGCTCGCCATCGACCACGGCTATTTCCAGGGTCCGACCACCGGCCTTGAGCGCATCGATCTCTCCATCGTGCCGCTATTGCCGAATTGCGACGCGCTGTTCTGCACGCGCGGCATTTTGCGCTCGGTAATCCCTGCCGAGTGCCAAAAGCCAATGGTGCTGCGCGCCAGCGGCGGCCCCAGCATCCTGCGCGAGGAGCTGTCCGACGAGCAGATCGCCATGGACATGGACGACGCGATGCGGCTCAACGCCGCCGGCGTCGGCATCCAGGTGTTCATCGGCGGTGAATTCGAGACTCGCTCGGTGCACAATATGACCAAGCTCGTCGATGCCGGGCTGCGCATGGGCATTCCGGTGATGGGCATCACCGCGGTCGGCAAAAACATGGTGCGCGACGCAAAGTATTTCCGGCTCGCCTGCCGCATCATCGCCGAGCTTGGCGCCCAATACGTCAAGACCTATTACGTCGACGAAGGATTCGAGACCATCACCGCGTCGTGCCCGGTGCCGATCGTGATGGCCGGCGGCAAGAAGCTGCCCGAGCTCGAAGCCCTGACCATGGCCTACAACGCCGTGCAGCAGGGCGCCTCCGGCGTCGACATGGGCCGCAACATTTTCCAGTCCGACGCGCCGCAGGCGATGATCGCAGCCGTAGCCGCCGTGGTGCACAAGAACATGAAGCCGAAGGACGCCTTCGACCTGTTCAAGACGCTGAAGGCGAAGGGCGAGCCCCGCGTCCGCTCGGTGTCATAGACGAGCGGTCACTTCGGCAGGAATTGCTCGGTATAGAGCTTCGACATATCCGGCGGGCTCGGCAGCAGGTTCAGCTCGACGAAGGAATTCTTCAAGGTCGCAAGCGACTCTGCGTCGAACCTGCAGGCCTTGGTGAACATGCCGACGGTGAGGTCGTAATCCTTCGCCATCACGCTTTCCGGAAATCCAGTGATGGCGCTTTCGATCTTCACCGTTTCCGCCTTGTGCGTGCGCATATAGTCGACCGTCTCGATCCAGCCGGCGACGAAGGCGCGGACCGCGTCGGGATTGGTGTCGATGATATGCTGCGACGCATAGAGCGTGCCGGCGGCGAGCTTGCCCTCGTATTTGGTCACCGGAAACAATAGTCGGCCGGTCTTGTTCTCCTCCATGGCGAGGAACAGCGAGGTCACCGCGACGTCGGCGTCGATGAGATGCTCGCGGAACGCGGCGATGATGCTGGATGCGCCGTTGCCGATCCCCACGCCGGTGACGTCCGCCGGCGCCCAACCCTGCTTGCGCGCCAGCTCTCGGGTCAGCCAATCGGTCAGCGAGCCGGCGCTGGAATAGCCGATCTTCTTGCCTTTGAGCTCCCCGATCGTCTTGATCGGCGAATCCCACGGCACGCCGATGCCAATGAACGGAATCGGTCCCGCGGTTTCGCAGATCGCGATCATCGGCGCGCCTTTGGCGACCAGCGCCATTTCCGTGCCGGCGCCATCGCCGATGTCGAGCGCGCCGGCGGCCATGGCCTGGGTCATTTTGCTGCCGCCGGTGAAATCGACGATTTTCAGGTCGAGCCCGTGTTTCTTGAAGATGCCGAGCTGTTCGCCGATATCGACCGGAATGATCGGGTCGGCGTTCGGCGCCGCCTTGCCGACGGTGAGCGTTGCTGACGCGGCTAATGCGACCGACGTGATGCCGAATGTCGCAAGGACCAAAGCGAGTGCGGCAACGAAGCGGCCGCGCGTAAAGTTTTCGACCATGGCTTCCTCCGCTCGCTGGTCCGGCGCATCTGTTGTGATGCGGCGATGATCTGGACGGCTTTAAAAGAAAACCGCCGATGCCTTATCGGACATGCAGCGCGTGAGCGAAGGTTAGCAAACAAGCGACGCCGCGACCTACGGCACCTCGTCGCAGCCGGCCCTGCCAGGCGGCGGGCGCTATTCCACCGTGACGCCGCTCGCCTTGATCGGCACCGCCCATTTGGCGATCTCGCTTTTGACGAGGTCGCCGAGATATTGCGGGGTGGCCTGCTCGTCGGTGGCGATGGCCGCGCCGAGCGCGGTGAGCCGGTCGCGCACCGCCGACGCGTGCATGGCCTCGAGGGCGGCGTCGTGCAGTTTTTGGACGATTGCCGCCGGCGTGTTCTTCGGCAGGAAGATGGCGTTCCAGGTATAGGCGATCAGGTCGGGCGTGCCTTGCTCGACGGCGGTCGGCACGTCAGGCAGAGCCGGGGAACGCTTGGCGTCGAGTACCGCGAGCCCCTTGACCGCGCCGCTGTCGATCGGCGGTTTCGCCGTGGTCATCACGTCGCACAGATAATCGATGCGGCCGCCTTGCAGATCCTGCATTGCCGGCCCGCTGCCGCGATACGGCACGTGGGTGACGTTCACTTGCAGCAGATAATTCATCAGCAGGCAGCCGAGATGCGTCGCCGAGCCGGTGCCGGCCGAGCCGAACTGCATCTTCGCCTGGTTTTCCTTGGTGTAGGCGACGAATTCCTTGAAATTGGTGACCGGCAAATCCTTGCGCGCGACCAGCACCAGCGGAATATTGGCGATCAGGATCACCGGCGTGAAATCGGTCACCGCGTTGTAGAGCGGGTGCTGGTACAGCGTCTGGCCTTGCGCATGGGTGCCGACGGTGGCGAGCACGAATTCATAACCGTCGGGCGTCGCATTGGCGACGCGCAGCGAGCCGGTCTGGCCGCCGGCGCCGTTGATATTCTCGACGATGACGTTTTGGTGCAAAATTTCGCTCATGCGGCCTGCGACCATGCGGCCGAGCACGTCGGTCGGCCCGCCGGCGGCGAACGGAATCACCATGGTCATCGAGCGAGACGGGTAGTCGTCTGCCTGCGCCGAGACGGTGAGTGCAAACGTGGCCGCGGCCAATGCCGCGAGTGTTTTCATTTTCATTGTTTCCTCCGCTGCCGCAGTGCTGCATCGACGAAAAGGCCGGGACAACCGGTCCGTTCTCCGCAGCATCGCGGTTGTTTATTTGGAGTTTACCCGAGCTCGGTGATTTCTTCGGGGAAGTGGTGCAGCCGTTCGCCCGGGCCGTTCGGCCCGATCAGCCAATTGTCGCAGTACCACGTCAGCATGCCGCCTTTGATATAGGTCGGGTGCACGACGATGTTCATGTCCTTTTCGATGTTCATCGGCTCGTCGTTGCGGATAAGCGGACGTTCGACGAGATCGTAGCCCTGGCCGTGGCAATGCAGCCGTTTCTCCTCGGGCCGGCCGTTCTTGCGCATGAAATCGTTGTAGGCGGCGAAGACGTCCTTGCACGCGGCGCCGGGTTTGAGCAGGCCGAGATTGAATTTGCGCGCTTCGAGCGCGAACGCGTACTCGTCCTTCATCTCTTGCGACGCGCGCCCGACCACGCAGGTGCGGCCGAGCTCGGTATACATGCCGCCGGGGCCGGCATCCTCGACCAATAGCGCCAGAGCGTCGCCTTCCTGGATGATGCGGTTCTGGTAATGGCGCGCGGAAAACTGCGCCGGCTTGCCTGGCGGCATCGAGGCGCACAGATAGATGCCGTGCTCGCTGCCGTGGCGCTGGCTGTAGCATTGCGCGATTGCCGCGATATCGCGGTCGCGCATGCCGGGCTCGACGGCGGCAAACGCCGCACGCATGGCGCCGTCCTGCATGGCGGCGGCGCGCTTGACCAGCGCCTGCTCCTCGGCGCTCTTGATGACCTTGATGCGGTCGACCATGTCGGAGGCATCGACGAATTTGCTGTTGGAGAAGCGGCCCTTCTGCATGTAGTCGACCATGGCGAACGACATCTGATAGGTGCCGACCAGGCCGATGGTGCCGCCCGCATAGGGCTCAAGCGCCTTCGCGGCGAGCTCCGGATCGTAGGGCGCGGTGTAATAGCAGGACGAGTAGCTCGGCGTGGTGTACCACCGCTTGACGCCGCGGCGGGTGCCGTCGCTCTTGCCGTTGAGCTCGGTGACGCCGCCGAACGGGCCCTGGCTCACCAAGGTCATCAGATCGTCGCGCGGGAACACCACGGTGAGCGGATAGCCATTAGTCGCCGGCAGGTCGGTGAAATATTTCACATAGCCGCCCATCTGATCGCTGTTGTTCTGCATCAACAGCACGTCGATCTTGTCGCGCTCCATGGCGGCGCGCACCGCGGCCCAGCGGCGCTCAAGCTCCGCCGTCGAGATCGGCGTCTGCAGGCGTTCGGAAAGCTGTTCCATTTCTTGAACTCCTAATGCGGAACCACGTTGATCATGCCGCCGATGTCGCCGTTAAGGAAGCAGCGCATATTCGCCTCCACCGTCGGCAGCGCGTAATCGATATAGACGTCGCAGAAGCCGCCCTGATGCGTGGTGATGATGACGTTTTCCATCGCCCAGAACGGATGATCGGCCGGCAGCGGTTCTTCGTTGAATACGTCAAGCGCGGCGCCGGCAATGCGCCCCGACTTCAATGCATCCACCAGCGCCGGCTCGTCGACCACGCCGCCGCGGGCGAGGTTGACCAAAAAACTGGTCGGCTTCATTGCCGCCAGCACTTTGGCATCGACGCTGTTGCGGGTTTTTTCCGTGAGCGGGGTGAGCAGCACGAAGAAATCGAATTCGCCGACCGCTTCGGCAAGTTTTACGCTCGAAAGCATGCGGTCGAAGCCGGCAACTGTGCGTGGCGCGGAGCTTATGCCGACGGTGCGCATGCCGAACGCCTTGCATTTCGGCGCCAGCTCCTCGGCGATGGCCCCGATGCCGAAAACGCCGACCGTCTTATTGTGTAGCAATTTTGCCGGGAAGCGCGCCCATTCACGGGCGCCTTGCGCGCGCAGCGCGCGGGGAATGTCGCGCGCCAGCGCCAGCATCGAGCCGATGGCGGCTTCCGACACCGGCGCGCCGTGAATGCCGTGGATGTTGGTGACGATGACGTCTTTGCGCAGCACCGGCCGGTCGATCAGGTTGTCGACGCCGGTGCCAAGCGCCTGCACCCATTTGAGCTTGGTGCCGGCGCGCAGCACGTCGTCGCTCAGCCGCGGCGCAAACGTCAATAATATGTCGGCGGACGCGATATAGGGCCCGACCCTGGAATGGTGATCCACAAGATCGACATGAAGCTCCGGAAATTTCGCCTTGAGGCGATCGCGATACTGGTTGTTGAGCTCCGGCGTCAGTGTCAGGAGGATCAGCAGATTTGTCATGCGGGCAGACACTGAAGCCGTATGTGAGGCGGCAAAGGGTGGGTGAGGGACCAGCCTTATATCCTCTCGCGCGACGCCCCGCCAAGGTGTCGCGCGAAGGCGTCGCGCGAAGCCCTGCGCTGCGCTAGACTGCGACCCATATTCGAAGCGGGCGGCAATTTGGGAGCACACGATGCCTATCGATCTTTCCACGGTGAACTGGACCTATGTCTCGATATTGGCGGGCTTTGTGTTCGTCGCCACCTTGCTCGGCAGCATCATCTCGTTTCGCAACAAGTTCGCCGCCGCCATCATTGCCGCGGTGCTGTTCGCCGCCGCCTTCGTGTTCTGGACCTATTACCCGCGCGAAAACCTGCCCGACGCGGTCCGCTCGCTGCCGACCAGCGCCAAATAGCCTGCGACTTGGATCGGGCAAGACTTTGGATAGGGTAAGACTTGGCGTCCGCGCCCTAGCCAGTTGACCTTTCCGCCGGTCCCGCTATTCGTAATTCTTTGCCGGGGGAAATGGAGCGGTCATGAACAAGGTCTATGCGGATGCCAAATCCGCGTTGGCCGGGTTGCTCAAGGATGGCATGACCATCATGGCCGGCGGTTTTGGCCTGTGCGGTATCCCAGAATCCTTGATCCTTGCGATCCGTGATTCCGGCGTCAAAAACCTGACCGTGGTGTCCAACAATGCCGGCGTCGACGGCAAGGGGCTGGGCATCCTGCTCGACAGCCGCCAGACCAAGAAGATGGTCTCCTCCTATGTGGGGGAGAACAAGACCTTCATGCAGCAATACCTCGCCGGCGAGCTCGAGATCGAATTCAACCCGCAGGGCACGCTCGCCGAGCGCATCCGCGCCGGCGGCGCCGGCATCCCGGCCTTCTTCACCAAGACCGGCGTCGGCACCCAGATTGCCGAGGGCAAGGACGTGCGCGAATTCGACGGCCAGCGCTACGTCATGGAGCGCGGCATCGTCGCCGATCTGTCCATCGTCCACGCCTACAAGGGCGACACCGAAGGCAACCTGGTCTACCGCAAGACCGCGCGCAATTTTAATCCGGTGATGGCGACGGCGGGCAAGGTGACCGTCGCCGAAGTCGAGCAACTGGTGAAGCCCGGCGACATCAATCCCGATCACATCATCACGCCGGGCATTTTCGTGCAGCGCATCATCCACGTGCCGAACGCCACCAAATACATCGAGCAACGTACCGTCCGGAAACGCACCAAATCCGACGCGCCGGCCGGAACCGGAGGAGATGTCTAATGGCTTGGACCCGCGACCAAATGGCCGAACGCGCCGCGAAAGAGCTGCAGGACGGTTTTTACGTTAATCTCGGCATCGGCATTCCCACCTTGGTGTCGAACTACATTCCGGGCGGCATCAGCGTGCAGCTGCAGTCGGAGAACGGCATGCTCGGCACCGGCCCGTTCCCGTTCGAGGGCGAAGAGGACGCCGACCTCATCAATGCCGGCAAGCAGACCGTCACCGAGCTGCCGACCACGAGCTATTTCAACTCGGCGGACTCGTTCGGCATGATCCGCGGCGGCCATATCGATCTCGCCATCTTGGGCGCCATGCAGGTGGCGGAGAACGGCGACATCGCCAACTGGATGATCCCCGGCAAGCTGGTCAAGGGCATGGGCGGCGCCATGGATCTGGTCGGCGGCGTCAAGAAGGTCGTCGTGGTCATGGAGCATTCGGCCAAGGGCGAATCGAAACTCCTGCACCGCTGCAACCTGCCGCTCACCGGCGCGGCCGTGGTCGACATGGTGATCACCGATCTCGGCGTCTTCACCGTCGACCGCACCGGCGGTGGCCTGACCTTGATCGAGCTCGCGCCCGAGGTGACGCTCGATGATATCAAGGCGAACACGCAGGCGAGCTTTAAAGTCGCGAATACGCTTAAGCAATAGCCGGTCATGACCGGACGTCCATGCAAGCCCGGTTCCGACCTTCACGGCCTATGGAGACTATTGCTGCCGGGCACGGCGTTTCCCGCATGCGGCGTGCCGGAAAATTCCACGACCGATACGGCCGAGCGGGTCGCACCGGCCGAGAATGCGCGCGACGACAAGGCCGACGCTGGCGAGCGGCGGCGCTAAAGCGGCATGATCGATCTGGCTAGAGCACAAATCGCTTCAGATTGAACCGATTTGTGCTCTAACACTTTAGGTGAGCATGATCTTTTCGGAAAACCGGTTTCCACTTTTCCGGATCATGCTCTGGGCACGCCTCAATCGCCGCTGATCGCGAGCTTGATCGAATCCGCCTTGACGCCAGAGAGCTCGACGGTGAACGGCGCTGCGGCGAGATCGAATTTTACGCTCTTGCGGACGCCTTCGCAGCCCAGCGCGCCGCTGAACGCGGTCGATTTCACCGCGTTGCCCGACTGCGCGACGTCGATCCAGCCTTCCGCCGACAAGGTGATTTTGTAGCTGCCGGGTTGCTTGGGAGCCGGCGCCTGGAAATAACCGGCAAAGCTGTCGGGCGATTTCGGCGCGCGCTCCGGCGGCGTCGGCAGTTTTGCGTCGGCGAACGGCACCAGCGCGACGATCGTGCCGAAGGGGATCGGAAACGTCACGCGATCGCCCGAGACAATCTTCGGCAGATCGGTGCCGTTGAGGGTGGCGCGCTCCTTGTCGAGCGGCCATTTGAATTTGTCGCAGCCGACCGGCTCTTGTGCGATTGCCGGCGCGGCCACCGCGCAGGCGGCAATGACGATGAATGCTGTTTTCACGGGCAATTCCTAATCGACGGCGATCATCACGCTTGACGCCTTGATAATGGCGGTGGCGGTGGCGCCGACCTTCAAGCCGAGCTCGTCGACGGCTTCGTTGGTGATCGACGAGGTGATGACCTGGCCGGGGGCGATTTCGAGCCGGACATGGGATGTGGTGGCGCCTTTCTTCAAGTCCACGATCTTGCCATTGAGCTGATTGCGCGCGCTGAGTTTCATGGCGTTCCTTCAATATAAAATGTGCAACGCGGCAGCGCCGCGCCAGCGGGTGAATTGTCGTTTTGAGGAGCGACCGTTCCGAAAGCGCATTCCGGATGTGACGACGCGCTTACGGCGCGTCGACAGTCCGTTTGTATCATAGCGAACGTGGCGCGACAGCACAACGCGTCGCGCCGATCAGGGATGCGTGTCGCCGTCGCCGTGATCGCGCGAATGGTCGCGCGAATCTTGGCCGGCGACCCACTGATCGTCGCGGTTGAAATAAATGCCGTGGCCGCCGCGGTATTGGACGTGACCGCCCTGGCCGCCGTTGAGGGCGACCAAGACGATGCCGGACATCAGGATGATGAAAATCGGGATGGTCGGATTGAAATCCAGATAGTTTGAGGCAACGACCGCGCCGACCAGCAGCACCACGACTGCAATCACGACTTTGATGATCATGGGATTAGCTCCCGCAGGCCTCATGCCGGCGGTCATTTGTCGCCGGCAGCCGGCGCCGCGGTTCAGTCCGGCGCCTGGGTATCGTCCGGCCCAGGCCGGCCCGTGATCTACCCGCTTGCTGGCAACCGGCAAACGATGCAACAACCCCTTCGCACAAGGAGAGAAGCGCCCATGCGTACGGTCATACTCGAAGAACACTTTTCGCTGCCCGCGGCATCCGCCCGCGTCGACAAAGCGGTCATTGCGCGCCGCGGCTATAAGCCGAGGGCGCTGCGCAAGGACGTGCCCAATCCGCTGGCGCTGTTGCCCGATCTTGGCGAGCAGCGGCTCAAATCGATGGACGAGGCCGGCATCACGGTCGAGGTGCTGTCGAACAGCGGCCCCGGACCGGATCTGGTACCGGGCCCGGATGGCGTGGCGATGGCGCGCGAGATCAACGATCATCTCGCCGCGGCTTGCGCCAAATATCCCGCTCGCTTTGCCGGATTTGCCTCACTGCCGATGCAAAGCCCAGACGCCGCGGCCAAGGAACTGGCGCGTACCGTAAAAGAGCTCGGCTTCGTCGGCGCCATGGTCAACGGGACGACGGAAGGCAAATTCCTCGACGATCCGAGTTACGACGGCATCCTTGCAGCGGCAGAAGAGCTTGACGTCCCGATCTACATCCATCCGCACATTCCACCGGCGGCGGTCCGCGAGGCTTATTTCTCCGGCCTGCCCGAGGGCGCCGGCCGCGTCCTGGAAACCGCCGGCTGGGGCTGGCACTCCGAAGTGGCGGTGCACGTGCTGCGCATGGTGGTCGCCGGCAGCCTCGACAAGCATCCAAAGCTCAAGCTGATCATCGGGCACATGGGCGAAATGCTGCCGATGATGCTCGACCGCGCCAGCCAGGTTTTTTCCGCCGACATCGAGCATCTCAAGCGCTCGGTACCGCAGACTATCCTCGACCAGGTCTGGATTACCACCAGCGGCATCTTCAACGAGCCGCCGCTCTATGCCGCGCTGATGACCTTCGGCATCGACCGCGTCATGTTCTCGATCGACTATCCGTATTCGACGCACATGATGGGCCGTCAGTTCCTCGACAAGATCTGGATGGCGCCGGCCGACATGGCGAAGTTCTGCCACGGCACGGCGGATGCGCTGCTCAAGCTGAAAGTGCGTTGAGAACTTAATCCCTGTGTCGAGCGGCTTGGCGTCTGGCAGGTCTGCCATGCGCCAAGCCGTCAATGACAGCGGCGAAGTTTGCCGGTATTCAAATAAAAAAGCCGTTCCGCCGGGGGAGCGCTGCGCAGCCGTGGTCGCAGCGGATTGAACGTTCATGGACGCCAAAGTCAGCGAGCCTGGCGTTAGTCCGGCGGCCGCCGCGCCGCTTACGCACAAGGACAGGCGGCTCATCGTCGTCAGCATGATGCTGCCGGTCTTTCTCGGCTCGATCGATCAGTCGATCCTGGCGACCTCGCTGCCGACCATCGGCCGCGCGCTCGGCGACGTGCACAATCTGCCATGGCTGATCACCTCGTTCCTGATTGCGTCGACCGCCCTGACCCCGCTCTACGGAAAATTCGCCGATATCCATGGCCGGCGCGCGGCGCTCTTGATCGCGCTCGGCGTCTATATGGCGGGCTCGCTGTTGGCGGCGTCGTCGACCAGCATGCTGATGCTGATTTGCGGGCGCATCGTGCAAGGCTGCGGCGGCGGCGGCCTGACCGCGATCTCGCAAATGATCCTGGGCGACGTCGCCGCGCCGAAAGATCGTGCCAAATATTACGCCTATTTCTCCATCGCCTTCACCACCGCGGGCGGCACCGGGCCGGTGCTGGGCGGCTGGATCTGCGATCACCTTTATTGGTGGGTGATCTTTCTGTGGAATTTTCCGCTCTGCGTCGGCGCCGTGATCCTGACCTTGACCATGCTGCGCCGGCTGCCGCGCCATGACCGGCCGCACAAGCTCGATTTCTTCGGCGCGGTGCTGGTCATGGCGGCAAGCTCGTCGTTCATGCTGGCGCTCAATCTCGGCGGCGTGCGCTATCCGTGGTTCTCCTCGCCGGTTCTGGCGCTGGTCGGATGCGCACTCGTGCTCGGCGGCGGTTTTGTCGTGCGCCAGCTCACGACACAGGAACCGCTTATTCCGCTCGCCATCCTGTCCGATCGGACGGCGCGGCTTGCCATGGTGGCGCACTCGTTCGGCTGGGGCTCGATCCTGGCGCTGAACATTTTTTTGCCGATGTATCTGCAAACCGTGCTCGGCTGGTCGGCGACGTCGTCGGGACTGAGCCTGATTGTCCTGATGGTCACGCTCAACGCCAGCGCCGGCCTGTCCAGTCAACTCGTCGGCCGGGTCAAGCATTACAAGCTTCTGCCGATGATTTTTCTGTTCGTCGGCATCGGTGCGGTGGTGGCGCTGGCGCTGTCGGCCGCGACCATGACCACGCTGCAATTCGAGATCATTCTATTCCTGATCGGTATCGGTTTCGGCCCGACGGCGCCGCTCACTCAGGTGGTGCTGCAGAACACCGTGTCGATCCATCATCTCGGCACCGCGATCGGCACCATGAATTTCGTGCGCACGCTGATGAGCACGATTCTGGTCGCGGTGTTCGGCGCCATCGTGCTCGCGGCGGTTCCCATAGGCGCCTCGGGCGACTCGTTGGGCCAGCGCGTATTGGCGGGGACCTCGGTGGCGACCTTTACCGAGGTGTTCTTCGCCGCCGCGATTACGCTTGCGATCGCCCAATTGGCCATGATCCTAGTGGAGGAGAAACCGCTGGAATCGACCCTGCCGCGTGGCCGGGCCTAGCGACAATCCGGAGCCTTGCGCCTGGGCGGCATTCGGGCCATTAGGGACTGGCCGTAGCCGCGCCGGGCCACACAGCCCGCGCCAAGCGGCTAAGGGGCTGAAAATAAAAGAGTTTCTCACCTTTCCCGCAGCCATTTAATGTTCCGGTAATTTCTTCACGGGCATTTGAACCCCGCGGCATCGGTCCGCGACCAATCCATGAGCTGATCCTTAGGGCGATGCAGGCACCGGCAGATGAATTGCTGATTGGCCGTATCGCCCGCGGCGATCGGCTCGCGATGCAGGTGCTGTTCGCCCGGCATCACGTGCGAATCTATCGTTTCGTTCTTCGCCTGTTGCGTGACGAGATGGCGGCGGAGGACGTGATAAGCGAGGTGTTCCTGGACGTCTGGCGCCAGGCCAGTCGATTTGAAGGCAGAAGTGCCGTTTCGACTTGGCTCATCGCCATCGCCCGCTTCAAGGCGCTGTCGACGTTACGCAAGCGGCGCGAAGAAGGACTCGATGAAGAGACGATGGAAGCAATCGAGGAACCTTCAGACAATCCAGCGATTTCTATTGAGAAGCTCGACAAGGGCGAGAAGTTGCGACAGTGCCTCGCGGCGCTGACGCGGGAGCACCGGGAAGTGATCGATCTGGTCTATTACCACGAGAAATCTGTCGAAGAGGTGGCGCAGATCATCGGCATTCCGGAGAACACGGTAAAGACGCGCATGTTCTACGCGCGCAAGAAGCTGGGAGAGTTGTGCAGAATGGCGGGAATTGATCGAGGTTGGCCATAATGAGAAACGGAGCGCGAGGATAAGCGCATGAGTGTAGAGCCCACAGAGATCGAGACCCTTCTGCCATGGTATGCCGCGGGCACGCTGCGTCGACGCGACCGCCAGCGCGTCGAGGATGCACTGCGCTACGATCCGGCGCTTGCCCGCCATGCCGATCTGGTGCGCGAAGAGCTCGCCGAGACGATTTCTTTCAACGAATCCCTTGGCGTGCCTTCGGCGCGCTGCATGGACCGGCTGATGGCCGCGATCGACGCGGAAACCACGGCCGCGCGCAAGCGCAACTCGGCTGGCGCTGTCGCTGCCCAATTCTCCTCCTTCATTGCCGGTTTCTCGCCGCGCACGCTCGCCGTTGCCGCGTCCTTCGCCGTGGCGGCGATCGCGTTGCAGGCGTTCCTTCTGGTGAGCATGGCGACCAAGCCGCGAGCACCGTTCGAGACCGCAAGCGTCAACCCCACGGTGACCGGCCACGGCACCTTCGCCATGGTCCGTTTCGCCCGCGAGGCCAGCGCCGGCGAGATCACCCGCTTTCTCGAGGATTACCAGGCCACCCTGGTTGATGGGCCCAAGCCTGGCGGCTTCTATCGGGTGCGGATCGCCATGAAGACCTTGGCGAAGGAGGAACTCACCCGCATCGTCTCGCGCATGCGCCAGGACCGGGTCGTCGAAACCGCAAACGCGGGCGACGCCGATTAGATTCCGCGCCGTGTCGGCTAACTGACTGATTTCCCATTGTTATTATGAAGGATATCAGCGGCTGGCCATTGTGCTGCCGCTCTAAGGTATTATAGTACCGCAAAAATAATTAACGCCGAATGTGAAATGCGCGGTCGCCCAGTGAACCTCGGCGGGGGTAGCTGCGACCAATGTGTGGTGACGGATTTTCAAGTCGCCATCGGCGCGCTTCTCCCCCGACGCTGGCGCCGATCTCTTAGACCCGCCCGGTCGTCCCCCCGGGCGGGTCCTTATTTTTGCGGGTGCGCGCAAATTTGCCCGCCCCGACCGGCCAAATTCACGTCATTGGGAAAAGAGTCGCGGCGGTGGGGTTTCTCTTTACGGCCCCCCGGAACACGTCGACAATGGCCGGCGTGGGGGAATGTGGTGCGTAGCGAGATCGTCCTCGAAACCGAGGACCTGACCAAGGAATTTGCCGGATTCGTCGCGGTGCGCTCGGTCAATTTGCGCGTCGTGCGCGGCACCATTCATGCGTTGATCGGCCCGAACGGTGCCGGCAAGACCACCTGCTTCAATCTGCTCAGCAAGTTCTTGAGCCCGACCCGCGGCCGCATCACCTTCGACGGCCGCGATATCACCGCGCTGAAGCCTGCCGAGGTGGCCCGCCTCGGGCTGGTTCGCTCGTTTCAGATCTCGGCGGTGTTTCCGCACCTCACCGTGCTCGAAAACGTGCGCATCGCGCTGCAGCGCCGGCGCGGCGGCTCGTTCGATTTCTGGCGGTCCAAGCGCGTGCTGCACGCGCTGGACGACGAGGCCTCGGCGCTGATCGCCGATGTCGGGCTCGCGCCTTATGTGGATTCGCTTGCCGTCGAATTGCCCTATGGCCGCAAGCGGCTTCTGGAGATCGCCACCACGCTGGCGCTCGAGCCGCAAATGCTGCTGCTCGATGAGCCGATGGCCGGCATGGGCCACGACGACATCGCCCGCATCAGCGCGCTGATCAAATCGCTCACCGACAAGCGCACCGTGCTGATGGTCGAGCACAATCTCAGCGTCGTCGCCAATCTGTGCGACCGCATCACCGTGCTCACCCGCGGCCACGTGCTGGCCGAGGGCGACTATAAAACGGTGTCGGAGGATCCGGCGGTGCGCGAAGCCTATCTCGGGACCGGCCATGCCTGAGACGCGCCCGCTCCTTGCCGTCGACAATCTCGAGGCATGGTATGGCGAGTCCCACGTGCTGCATGGCGTGACCTTCGACGTGCAGGCCGGCGAGGTGGTGACGTTGCTCGGCCGCAACGGTGTCGGCAAGACAACGACGCTCAAGGCGATCATGGGCATCGTCGAGAACCGCACCGGCTCGGTGCGCTTCGAGGACCGCGAGCTGACCAGGCTTGCCTCCAACGTGATCGCCCGTGCCGGCATCGCCTTCTGCCCGGAGGAGCGGGGGATCTTTTCCAGCCTCGACGTCAAGGAGAATCTGCTGCTGCCGCCCCAGGTGCGGCCCGGCGGCCTCGATCTCGATCGCATCTTTGCGCTGTTCCCGAATTTGCGCGAACGGCTGAAAAGCCAGGGCACGAAACTGTCCGGCGGCGAGCAGCAGATGCTGGCGATCGCCCGCATCCTTCGCACCGGCGCGCGGCTCCTGCTGCTCGATGAGCCGACCGAGGGGCTCGCCCCGGTCATCATTCAACAGATCGGCCGCACCATCGGCACGCTCAAGGCGCAAGGCTTCACCATCCTCCTGGTCGAGCAGAATTTCCGTTTCGCCGCCACCGTCGCCGACCGTTATTATGTCATGGAACACGGCCGCATCGTCGATCACTTCTCCAATGCTCAACTAAAGAACAACTTGGAGAAGCTGCACGACTATCTCGGCGTCTGATAGGTTTTAGGGCGAAAAGCCCACACCAAGGGAAACAGAGGGAGGTTGTCATGAGATATGCAGGTACGCTGGCCTTTGCCGCCGCCGCGTTGCTCGGCACCGCGGCGCAGGCCGAGGACATCACCGTCAAGCTCGGCGTGCTCACCGATATGTCGAGCCTCTATGCCGACAATACCGGCCCGGGCTCGGTCGCGGCCGCCAAGATGGCGGTGCAGGACTTCAATCCGGCAGCGCACGGCATGAAGGTCGAGATCGTCAGCGCCGATCACCTCAACAAGCCTGACGTCGGCTCCAACATCGCGCGGCAGTGGTTCGACGTCGATCACGTCGACGCCATTCTCGACGTGCCGAATTCCGGCGTGGCGCTCGCGGTCAACGAAGTCGTGCGCGAGAAAAATAAGGTGTTCCTGGTCTCCGGCGCCGCGATCTCCGATCTCACCGGGCCGAAATGCTCGCCCAATACCGTGCATTGGACCTACGACACCTGGATGCTCGCCAACTCGACCGGAAAATCGGTGGTGAAGGGCGGCGGCGACACCTGGTTCTTCCTCACCTCCGACTACGCGTTCGGCCACGCGCTCGAGCGCGACACCACCGCGGTGGTGCTGGCCAATGGCGGCCGCGTTCTCGGCAGCGTCAGCCATCCGCTCAACAACCAGGACTTCTCGTCGTTCCTGCTGCAGGCGCAGCAATCCAAGGCCAAAATCATCGGGCTGGCCAATGCCGGCGGCGACACCATCAACGCCATCAAGCAGGGCGCCGAATTCGGCATCACCGCCGGCGGCCAGCGCTTCGCCGGCTTGCTGGTCTTCATCGTCGACGTCGAGGCGCTCGGCTTGAAGACGGCGCAAGGCCTGTCGCTGACCGAGACCTTCTATTGGGACATGAATGACGGCACCCGGGCCTGGACCAAGCGCTGGCAGGCCGAGCGGCCGGGCAAATTCCCGAGCATGAACCAGGCCGGCGTCTACGCCGCGACCTTGCATTACCTCAAAGCGGTCGCCGCTCTGAAAAGCGCGGCCGACGGCAAAGCCGTGGTCGCCAAGATGAAGGAGATGCCGACCGACGACCCGCTGTTCGGCAAGGGCTATATCCGCATCGACGGCCGCAAGATCCATCCGGCCTATCTGTTCGAGGTGAAGAAGCCCGAGGACTCCAAATATCCGGGTGACGATTTCATCCTGCGCAACACCGTTCCGGCCGAGGAAGCCTTTCGTCCGCTCAAGGACGGCAACTGTCCGCTGGTGACCAATTGACGCAATTCACCTCTGTCCACGCTGGGGAGAGGTGACTTTGCCGGCCTCCGAGTGGGCATACGGGGGCCGCCGCTAAACTAAAGGCCAAGGTGCAGTCGCTGCACGGCGACCTTGGAGTTTGCTATAGAAGCTACAGAAAATGCGGGCCTTGAGCCCGCAGTCAGGGAGGCTCGTCATGAGACTGATCGCTACATTGGCCTTGGCCGCTACCGCTGCGCTCACCAGCGCCGCGCACGCCGAGGACCTCACCGTCAAGCTCGGCGTGCTCAACGACATGTCGAGCCTTTATGCCGACATCGGCGGGCAGGGCTCCGTTATCGCCGCCAAGATGGCGGTGGAGGATTTCAATCCTGCCGCCCACGGCATGAAGGTCGAGATCGTCAGCGCCGACCACCTCAACAAGCCGGATGTCGGCTCCAACATCGTGCGGCAATGGTTCGACGTCGACCACGTCGACGCCGTCCTCGACGTGCCGACCTCCAGTGTTGCGCTTGCGGTCAACGAAGTCGTCCGCGAGAAGAACAAGGTGTTCCTGGTCTCGGGCGCGGCTACCTCCGATCTCACCGGAGCGAAATGCTCACCCAATACCGTGCATTGGACCTACGACACCTGGATGCTCGCCAACGGCACCGGCAAGGCGCTGGTGAAATCCGGCGGCGATACCTGGTTCTTCCTCACCGCGGACTATGCCTTCGGCCACGCGCTCGAACGCGATACCACCGCGGTCGTGCTGGCCAATGGCGGCCGGGTACTCGGCAGTGTCGCCCATCCGCTCAATACCCAGGACTTCTCGTCCTTCCTGCTGCAGGCACAGGCCTCCAAGGCAAAGATCATCGGGTTAGCCAATGCCGGCGGCGACACCGACAACGCCATCAAGCAAGGGGCCGAGTTCGGCATCACCGCAGGCGGGCAGCATTTTGCCGGCCTGCTGGTGTTCATCACCGACGTGCAGGCGCTCGGCTTGAAGACCGCACAAGGGTTGGTGCTGACCGAGACCTTTTATTGGGACATGAACGACGCCACCCGCGCCTGGACCAAGCGCTGGCAGGTCGAGCGGCCGGGCAAGTTCCCGGCCATGACGGTGGCCGGGGTTTACGCCGCGACCATGCATTACCTCAAAGCGGTCGCAGCGCTGAAAAGCGCCACCGACGGCAAGGCCGTGGTCGCCAAGATGAAGGACATGCCGACCGACGATCCGCTGTTCGGCAAGGGCTATATCCGCGCCGACGGTCGCAAGATCCACCCGGCCTATCTGTTCGAGGTCAAGACGCCGGAAGAATCGAAATATCCCGGCGACGACTACAAGCTGCGCGCCACCATCCCCGCCGAAGAAGCGTTCCGGCCGATGAAAGACGACAACTGCCCGATGGTGACGAACTGAAATTATCTTCCCTCCCCCCTCGTGGGGGAGGGGAATTTGTAAATACGGAGTGCGGTAGCTGATGTTCGAAATCTTCGGCATTCCGTCGCAGGCGCTGTTCGGGCAATTGCTGCTCGGCCTGATCAACGGCTCGTTCTACGCGCTGTTGAGTCTTGGACTCGCCGTCATCTTCGGCATGCTCAACATCATCAATTTCACCCACGGCGCGCAGTACATGATGGGCGCGTTCTGCGCTTATCTGCTGCTGCAATATTTCGGGATCAATTACTGGGCGGCACTCGTCATCGTGCCGATCGTCATCGGCGTGCTGGGTATTCTCATCGAGCGGCTGTTCCTGCAGCACGTGAGCAAGCTCGATCATCTCTACGGCCTGATCCTCACCTTCGGCCTGGCGCTGATCATCGAGGGCCTTTTTCGCAATTATTACGGGTCGTCCGGCCAGCCCTATCAGGTGCCCGAGGCGCTACAAGGCGGCCGCAATCTCGGCTTCATGTTCCTGCCGAACTATCGCGCCTGGGTGATCGCCTTCTCGCTGCTGATTTGTCTGGCGACCTGGTTCGCCATCGAGCGTACGCGGCTCGGCTCTTATCTGCGCGCCGCGACGGAAAATCCGACCTTGGTGCGTGCCTTCGGCATCAACGTGCCGCGCATGGTGACGCTGACCTACGGCTTCGGCGTTGGCCTCGCTGCGCTCGCCGGCGTCATGGCGGCGCCGATCTATAACGTCTCGCCGCAGATGGGCTCCGATCTGATCATCGTCGTATTCGCCGTGGTGGTGATCGGCGGCATGGGGTCCATCATGGGCGCGATCATCACCGGCTTCGTGCTCGGCATCGTCGAGGGCTTGACCAAGGTGTTCTTTCCGGAAGCCTCGAACACGGTGATCTTCGTCATCATGGTCATCGTGCTGTTGGTGCGCCCGGCCGGAATGTTCGGACGGACCGCATGATGGAGCGCGTCCTCGATCCGCTCATCCTGCAGCGTCGCCGCGAGACGAATGCGAGTTTCGTTATCGCCTTCGCCGTCATGGTGGCGTTGTTCGCGCTGCTGCCGTTCGTCGCCTATCCGGTGTTTCTGATGCAGGCGTTGTGCTTCGCGCTGTTCGCCTGCGCCTTCAACCTCTTGATCGGCTATGTCGGCCTGGTGTCGTTCGGCCATGCGCTTTATTTCGGTTTTGCCGGTTACCTTTCAGCCTACGTGGCCAAGCATGGCACGATCAGCTTTCCGTTTTGGTTTGGCAAACTGATTTGGCTGTCGATCCCATTGCCGGCCCAATCGCCTGCTTTGGCGGTGCTGGTTGGCACGGCGACCGCCGCGGTGCTCGGCATCATCGCCGGCGGCATCGCCATCCGCCGCCAGGGCATCTATTTTGCCATGATCACGCTGGCGCTGGCGCAGATGATGTATTTCTTCGCGCTGCGCGCCCCCTTTACTGGCGGCGAGGACGGCATCCAGGCGGTGCCGCGCGGCCGTTTGTTCGGCTATTTCGATCTGTCCAACGAAATGACGATGTATGTCTTCGTCCTCGTCGTCGTGCTGGCCGCGTTCCTGTTCATCTACCGCATCATCAATTCGCCGTTCGGCGAAGTTTTGAAGGCGATCCGCGAGAACGAGCAGCGCACCATCTCGCTCGGCTACAACACCGACCGCTACAAGCTCGTCGTCTTCGTGTTGTCGGCAACCTTGGCCGGTCTCGCCGGCTCGCTCAAGGCGCTGGTGTTTCAGCTCGCCTCGCTGACCGACGTGCACTGGACCATGTCCGGCGACGTGCTGCTGATGACGCTGTTGGGCGGGCTCGGCACCGTGTTCGGGCCGGTGGTCGGCGCTTTCGCCGTCATCGCCATGCAGAACTATCTGGCGCCGTTCGGCCAATGGGTGCTGGTGATCCAGGGCGTCATCTTCGTCGTCTGTGTACTGATGTTCCGCCGCGGCATCATCGGCGAATTGGCTGCTTTCCTGCGCGTCAAGCTGTGAGCGCGGGCGCGGATTTCAACACATCAAGGAGGAACCCATGAGTGCGGAAGCGCGTTTGAAAGGGCTCGGCATCGTCCTGCCGTCGCTGGGCACGCCGGTCGCCAATTACCTACCGTACCGGCTCGCCGGGAATATTCTGTATCTCGCCGGCCAAGGACCGCGCGACGAGAGCGGCAAACAGCTTACCGGCAAGCTCGGCAAGGACATCAGTGTCGAGGAGGGCTACCGGCGCGCCCGGCTGGTGGGCTTAGGCCTCCTTGCCGCCATGCGCGACGCGCTGGGCTCGCTCGACCGGGTCGACTACATCGTCAAGCTTTTGGGCATGGTCAATGCCGTGCCGGACTTCAACGACTCGCCGAAAGTCATCAACGGCTGCTCCGACCTGTTCGTCGAAGTGTTCGGCGACGCCGGCCGCCATGCCCGCTCGGCGGTCGGCAATGTCATGTTGCCGAACCAGATCTCGGTCGAGATCGAGGGTCTCGTCGCAGTGAAGCCGTAAGCGCCGCAGCATCGCGCGCGGCGCCGAATCACATTTGCACGCAATTATCCACAAAGGGCATTGTCAATAAGTCCGGCCATCAAACAAACAAAGTAATTTGATTGCTCGAATCAAACACGCCGATGAGTATGCAGAAGCGCCGATTCCAAAGGCGTTTGAAGGTTTTGCGCTTCTGGCTTCTCCATGTCGGAACGGCAACAAGGTCCGTACGACAGTATCGCGCGCAAATGGCTCGCCTTGGCGGAGCGTCGGCAGGCCCATTTCGTCGAACTTATCGATAGTGGCCGCTGGCGGCACTATTTCACCCCGGAGCGGCTTAACGCCGAAATGCGCAAGGCGGCGCTCTTGCGCGACCAGTGGGCAAGGATCGCGGGCATTCTGGTGGACGAGGAAGTGCCGGCCGAATAGGCCCGTCACTGGCTGACTTTTCACGCTCTTACGCGTCGCCCAAACGTGCTTTCGCACCGCTTGACTCACTGTCCTGTGCTGGGGCATCGCTGCTGAGCGCGTGTTCGACCCACCCCAAGGCGTGTTATCCACAGACCGGACCTGCGCGTAAAATGTGCGGCGTGCGGCCCACTCAACCGCACCAAGCCAGCCATTTCAGCCCCCAATATCCGATCAGCCAATCAGTGGTGACCCATGACGAGTGCCTTGTTTTCGCCCATCCGCCTTGCCGGCCTTGAACTCGCAAATCGCATTGTCGTCGCGCCGATGTGCCAGTACAGCGCCGACGACGGCGTCGGCAACGATTGGCACATGACCCATCTCGGCATGCTGGCCAATTCCGGCGCCGGCATGCTGGTGATCGAGGCGACCCATGTCGAGCGCCGCGGCCGTATCACCCATGGCTGCCTCGGGCTTTATTCCGACGCCTGCGAGGCGGCGCTGGAGCACATCGTCTATCACTGCCATCACATCGGCACCGCCAAGATCGCCATCCAGCTGGCGCACGCCGGCCGCAAGGCATCCTCGGCGCGCCCTTGGGAAGGCGCCAAGGCACTGACGGCTGAAGAGGATGCCTGGCCGACCATCGGACCCTCGGCGCTGCCGTTCGGGCCGGGCTGGCATACGCCCGCCGCCATGACCGAGGACGACATGGCGAGGGTCAATGCGGCGTTCACCGACGCCGCCAAGCGATCGCTGCGCATCGGCTTCGATGCCATCGAATTGCACTTCGCCCACGGCTACCTGCTGCACAGCTTCGTCTCGCCGCTGTCGAACAAGCGCAACGACGCCTATGGCGGTTCGTTCGAGGGCCGCATGCGCTTTCCGCTCGAAGTGGTGCGCTCGGTGCGCGCCGCAGTGCCGCGTCAGGTGCCGCTCGGCGCCCGTATCACCGGCACCGAATGGCTGGACAACGGCTTGAACGGCGACGATGCGGTGGCCATGGCCAAGGCGCTGAAACAGGAAGGCCTCGACTACATCGATATATCGTCCGGCAACATCACGCCCGACAGCCGCTGGCCGACCGATCCCGGCTTCAACGTGCCGATCGCCGAGCGGGTGCGCCGCGAGACCGGGATTGCGACCCGCGTGGTCGGCATGATCGCCGGCGCCAGGCAGGCCGAGGACATCGTTGCGTCGGGGAAGGCCGACATGGTGGCGATGGCTCGCGCCTTCCTCGACGATCCGCATTGGGGGTGGCACGCGGCGCAGGTGCTGGGCGCCGAGGTGACGCGTCCGCCGCAATACGCGCGCACGGCGCCAAAGCTATGGCCGGGCACGGCTTTACGCGGGTGACCGCGGCGCGTCGTAGAGCTTGGCGAGCAGCGCCGGCTCGACGCCAAGGTAGTAGGAAAGCCGCAGCCGCCACATCAGCAGGATGGTGCGCAGGACGCCGTTGTGCTCCCAGCGCCGCCCCGAGGTGACGACCGGCGTAGCGATGCAGAACGGCCGGCACAGGCGTTTGAGCCGCCGCGAGATGGCGATGTCCTCCATCAGCGGCAAATCGGGAAAGCCGCCGACCGCTGCGAACGCTTCACGGCTGACGAAGATCGCCTGGTCGCCGGTGGCGATGCCGGTCAGGCGCGAGCGAAGATTGATCATGCGGGCGACGACGGCAAGCAGCGGGTGGCTTCCGGCAATGCGCAGGTCGAAGCGGCCCCAGGCGCGGCGGGCCAGCGCCTTGTCGATCAGCCGGTCGGCGTCCTCCGGCAGCGCAGTATCGGCGTGCAGGAAGAGGAGCGCGTCGCCGATGCCCAGCGCGGCGCCGGCGTTCATTGGCGCGCCGCGGCCGCGTGGCACGGTGATGACGCGGTCGGCGAACGGCTCGGCGAGCTGTGCGGTGCCGTCGCGACTGCCGCCGTCGGCGACGATGATTTCGGCGCCGCGGGCGCGCAGCGGCGCGAGCGCCTGCAAGGCGGCAACGATGATGGCCGCCTCGTTGAGCACTGGAACGACAATGGTCAGCCGACCCATGGCGCCGGGCATGCTACAGGATTGTTGGGCTGGAGCGTGGCAGGACCGCGCAAGCATCGACGATGACTAACCCGATTCTGGTCGAAGTTTTACGCAGTACCCTGGTGGAGAGCCGGCATCGCGGCGCCGTCGCGGTGGCCGATGCCGATGGCGGAGCGGTGCTGGCCATAGGCGATGTGACGACGCCGATTTTCCCGCGCTCCGCCGTCAAGGCGCTGCAAGCCCTGCCGCTGGTCGAAACCGGTGCCGCCGACGCCTTTGGCTTCGGCGACGAGGAGCTGGCGCTGGCCTGCGCCTCGCATTCCGGCGAGCCGGGGCATGTCGCGGGCGTCACGGGCATGTTGGCGAAGGCGGGGCTCGACGCCGCGGCGCTACGCTGCGGCGCCCATTGGCCGATCGCGCAGCCGGCGCTCGTTGAACTGGCGCGCACCGGCCAGCCGTCGGCGCTGCACAACAATTGCTCCGGCAAGCATGCGGGCTTCCTGTGCGTCGCCTGCGCCAAAGGCATCGATCACGCCGACTACTGGCGGCCGCAGCATCCGGTTCAGCGCGAGGTCAGGGCGGTGCTGGAAAACCTGACCGGCGCCGCGTTGAGCGATGACCGCTGCGCCATCGACGGCTGCTCGGTGCCGACCTGGGCGATCCCGCTGCAAAATCTCGCCTATGGCTTCGCCAAATTCGCCACCGGCCGCGGCCTGGCGCCCGAGCGCGCCCGCGCCGCCGCACGACTGCGCGCAGCCTGCACGCAAAGACCGTGGCACGTCGCCGGCACCGGCCGGTTCTGCACCGAGATCATGCAGCTGTTCGGCGCGCGCGTGTTCGTGAAGACCGGCGCCGAAGGCGTCTATTGCGGCGCGCTGCCGGAACAGGGTTTTGGCATCGCCGTCAAATGCGACGACGGCGCCGGCCGCGCCGCGCAGGCCATCATGGCGGCGCTCATCGCGCGGTTCCTGCCGCTCGGCGATGCCGAGCGCGTGGCGCTGGCGCACTTCATGCACCCGACACTGCGCAACTGGAAAGGTTTCGAGGTCGGCTCGTTGCGGGTGGTGGATGGGAATTTGCAGCCGCCAGTGTGAACCGCGCGGCGACGAAGCATTCCAGTCGTCCCGAGTGTGCAAAATTGCTCAGACTGTCTTCTCCGGCGGTTCCACGCTGCCGAGGGAGGGGTTCTTGGAGGCCAAATAGATCGGTTCATCCGGAGCCAGAATGTCGAGCGCTACCTTCGTCTTCTCGAGCGCGTGACCGAGCCGCCAGACCGGCAGAAAATTGTCGATCTGCTTGCCGAAGAGCGGAAAAGCAAAAAGACGCGGGCGATCCGATTTGATCGACTTGGCGTTGCTGTATATTTGCGGACAAATGGCGATTTGCGGAAGCACTCCCTCGTCGGCGCTTGTTGCCCGCTTCTTATGCCTCGAAATAATTTGGCGCTATTGAGATAGATCAAGGCCGGCAGGGGCGGGAAAGTCGAATGTACACGAGCCAAGGGCAAAAAAGCCCTTCGACATTTTCTCTAACTTGCGATGGGAGTAAACAGATGAATCTTCCGAGATTGTGGACCACGGGCCAAGATTTGCCGTGGGATCCGTTCCGCGCCATGCGGCGCGAAATGGACAACGCGCTTCGCGCTTTCGATCAGAATGCGTCCTCCCCCGAGATTGGGGCCGGAGCGCCGGCTATCAGCGTGGCGGAAACAAAGGATGCCTTCGAAGTGACGGCGGAACTTCCCGGCGTCGACGAGAAGGATATCAAGGTCAGCCTGGATGCCAACCAGCTGGTCATTGCCGGTGAGAAAAAAGCGGAAAGCACCAAAGAAGAAAAGGACTGGCATGTCGAAGAGCGGAGCTACGGCTCATTCTACCGGTCGATGTCCCTGCCATTCGAGCCGGAGGACGGCTCCGTCGACGCACATTTCGATAAGGGCGTGCTGCATTTGACGATCAAGAAGCCCGCCAAGGCCATAAAGTCGACCAAGACGATCGATATCAAGACTGGCGCTCCTTCCACGACGGGCGTTGCGCCCAAGAAGGCCGCTTGATCCTGAGCGACCACCGCTACAACGACTGGAGGCCGGAATTGACTACGCCAGTTCCGGTTTCCGGATTTTTGCCTCCCGCGACTATGTGGAGATCGTCCCAAATGGCTGCACTGAGCACGCTCCGTCACATCCGTCACGGTTTGATCGTCGCTGCGGCCCTGGCGATTACACCCGCATACGCCGCCGACCCGGACAATGGCGAGCGGCTAGCCCAACGCTGGTGTGCGGCTTGCCACGTCGTCTCGGCGACGCAGCGTCAAACCACGACCGACCAGGCACCGCCATTCGCGACTATTGCAAAAATACCAGGCTTCGATGCCGCCAAGATCGCGCTGTTCCTGCTCGATCCTCATCCGAAGATGCCGGATATGGGACTATCGCGGATGGAGGCGGCGGATCTTGCGGCATATATCGCAACCCTCAAATGAAAATGTGGATGGCGGGCTTCAGCGACGCGCCGTCGAAGGCTAAACGGCATCACAGCACCGGGAAGGGGGCCATGCGCAAACTCTCACTCGCTATCATGTTCCTGGGAGCATCCGGCATTATTACGGCCGCTATCGCGCCGGCTTCGGCAGCAACAACTTGCTCCGGCAGATACCGAACTTGCCTTCGCGTGTGCCCCCACGGCGAGCGCTGCCGTCCGGGATGTACTGAGGTCTTTTCAAACTGTGTCCGCAGCGGATGCTGGGACAGCATGATAGAGCACGCTTGCGGTTACATAAAACGCTGAAGATTTACCGGGGGGGCCCGCGATTCCCTAACTCTCCGGCTCGGCCCTTATTGCCTGTTCTGCACGTCGACCGGATGAGCCGGCCTGTTTTGATTTGCATCCAGCGTGACGATTCCACGCAAGAGCCGTCCCAAAAGGTCGGCTCCGGTGATGATGCGTTTTTGGTGACCCCAGACCAGGATCAAGTCGTTGTCGATGACATCGTCCTCGGGATGTTCCGCCTTCACCTTCATGCGGCCGATCACGCTGCCCAAAGGGGTGCGCATATCGGTGATGATGATCGGGCGATGCCAGTAGATTTCCGGGTCGACCGAGGTTGTGCTGAACAACGTATCGCGCAGAAAATGGTGGGCATCGAGCACGAAGGTCGGTCGATCCGAAGCGTCGACGATGATGATCCACTTTTTCCCGGAAGCGTTTAAACGTCGCAGGAACGGATCGTCGGGCGACCGCGCGAACTTCGGCAGCACAGGCCGCTCGTTCGCGATGGGCAGCGCGATGACACTGCGAGGGTCGACCAGCTCCCCCTCATCCGCCACGAGGATATCGTCGAGGTCGAGAAAGTTCAGCGCGCCGAGAGCCTCCAAATGGCTTACGTCCACGCCGGCGACGCCGGCGTGCCGCGTGATCAGCGCCCGAAAGTCGCGCTCTCGTAGGAATGTGATTCCCTCCGCTCCGAGCCACCAATTGAGAACGATCGCCGTGGGCTTCGCAATCGGATAAAGCCCAACCCGGTACACGTTGAGCAGCGGCGTGAGCCGCGCCGCCATGCGCATTGCGTGTCGCGAAAAATAGGCTTGCGGAATGATTTCGCCGAACAGCGTGATGACGACCGTCGAGAAGGCAAACGCTCCTATGCCGGTCAGGACGGAACCCGACAACAGCGTGAGCAGCACGTTGATCGTGACATTGCCCCACAGCACCGTGGCCAGGGTGAGGTTGGAATCTTTGCGCAAGGCGAGCAATCCGGACGCATCGCGATTGCCTCCTGCCGCTTCAACCTCCAGCCGCAGCTTGCTGATGCTGAAAATCGCCAGATTGAGGCCGGAAAAAATGCCGGATTGCACAATGCACAGCGCAATGCCGAGCCAGACGAAGACGTCCGCCAGCGACAGCAAGTCCCAGGGCGAAGCGGCCATCTAACTCAATCCGAACCGTTGAATGAACAATATCTTCACGAAATGCGTAAGCGCGACGTAGCTCATCAGGATAAGCCTCGTTTTGTCGCTGGAATATCCTCAACGCTTATGTTCGCGTCGAATAAAGTTGAATTGCCTTGATCAACGTCAACTCTATCCGATGCCGGACATTTATCTTGCGCTGCTATTGTCTCTTAGCAAACTTGCCGCTTGTGCCGGCGAATATTCGCCTTGCGGGGAATAGCCGGAAATAGCGTGTAACGGCTTTACGAGCACTGCGCCGCGATCGCGATGAGGCGATCGATCGTCACCGCACCCGGTTGCCGACCACCGACAATTGCGCGTAGCGCTCGGCGCCGCTCTCGCTGAGGTCGCCGGTCACCGGCTTTTTCCATTCCATGCCGACGATGGCGCCGAGACGGGCGCCGGAGATCATGTTGTCGGCGATCACGGCGGCGCCGGCGCCGGGCGCGACCGACACTGCAATGCCATAGTCGGCGCCGCGCACCACATTGGCGTTGACGGTGACATCGCGCAGATATTGGCCCCAGCCGGCGGCGATGCCGATATAGGGCGCGTTCTCGATGACGTTGCCGCTCACCGCGGTGTCGGCCTCGACGCCGATGCCGATGCCGGCGCCGTTGTTCGGATCGGCGCCGGCGGGCCGGCGCGGCACGAGGTTGCGGATCAGGTTGCCTTGCACCACGGCGAGCCGGCCGCCGTCGTTGAAATTGGTCACCGAGACGCCAACTGCGGCGCCGTCGACGATGTTGTTTGCGATCATCGCGCCTTCGAAGCCGAATTCGGCATAGAGCGCGACTTCGCCGATTGCGCTGCAGGTATTGCCGAGAATTTGCAGATTGGACGCGGCATTGCCGCGTACCGCGGAGAATGCCGCGTTTTGAATGCGGTTGCCGCGCACCATGACGTTGTTGGCGCGGAAAACGTTGATGGCGTTGCCGTACTGCCCCGAGCCGCCGGATTTGTTGGCGACATTGTCGATGCGATTATCGACCACCAGCGTGCCGTCGTCGCCAGCCGTTGTGCGCCAGACCAGAATGCCGCCATTGCCGGCGCCGCGCACGGTGTTGCCGGCGATCCGCAAGCCCTGCGCGTCGATCGAGAAGATGGCTATGTCGGCGGCGCTGACCGTAGTGCCGGTGACTTCGCCGTCGATTGTCTCGAGCGTAATGCCGTTGCGGCCAGCGCTGACTATCTCGCAATCGGCGATACGTAGCGCATGGCCTTGCGTCAGGTGTACGAGCCCGCGCCGCTCGGGCAGCGGGATGCTGGCGCCGTCGAGGATCAGGCCTGAGAGCGCGATGTTGTCGCTGCCGGTGGCCGACAGCATCGAAGGGCCGCCGGCCATGACGATGCGCGTCAGTCCGGCGACGCCGGCGATGGCCGCATGGGTCGGCAAATTCAGCGCGCCGGCGCGGTAAAAGCCGGCCGGCAGATGCAGCACCGTGCCTGCGGCCGCGGCCTGGTCGATGGCGCGCTGCAGCGCCTTCGATTGATCGTCCGGCGCGTCCGGCCGCAGCCCGAACGCTGTGGCGTCGGTCGTCGATCGCGCCGCGGCGTCGCGCGCAAGCGCCGGCGCCGCAGCGCCGGCCGTGGCGGCGCCGGCGAGGGCGGCAAACAGGCGGCGGCGGTCGAGGTTCATCGCAAAATTCCGTTAAGCGCTGCGCAACGCCTATCACATGGTGTGCCACTAAACCGTTTCAGTGCGGCACACGCGACGTTCTCGCGTTAACGGTTAACGGCGGCTTGCGGCGATGAGCGCGATGAGGAGCGCCTCGGCGGCTTTCAGAAGTTGGGCGGGCATCGGTGGCTTTTTCGAGCGTCGCCGCGGCCGCGGCGTAGTATTGACCGGTGGGATATGGACGAATTGCACCAGCGGCCGAGTGCCGCGCACCTGTTCCAGGGCCCGCCAGTAAGCGTAGTTGCATAGATAGCGGCCGGCATCGCGCGACAGCCGTGCCTTCGTTCCCGCCGCGCCGGCGAGGCACGCGAATGGCGCATTGCCGGCAAGTGCCGCCGGTCCGTGAAGTTTTATGACACCGTGGCGCGGCCGGTGCCCGCTGGCATCGGGAAACAGCACCGAGACGGCGTTGCGCGCCCGCGTCTCGATGCAAAGCTGACGCCGTCGCCCGGCCACGCCGAACATCAGCACAATGTCGGGTTTTTGCGCGAAGAGTTTCGGCAAATCGCGATCGACCGACGCATAAGTCGTCGCGAACACGTACACTACGCGTTCGATCCCGGCCAAGGCCGGCCGCCGCCGGCGCGCCAACGTCTCGGCCAGCGCCGCGCTCGGATTGAACGGCGCGCCGGGGAACGGGCCGAAGCCGGTGATGAGGACACGCATCAGAGCCCGAGCATTTCGGCGATCTTCTCGACCGCGGTGGCCGGCGCCAACCGCCCGGCCGCGACCTCGGCTTCGAGTTTTGGCAGCGCCGCTTTGAGCGCGCGGTCGGAGCGCAGCGGCGCGAACAGCCGTTCTTCCAACATGGCCCACATCCACTTCACCTGCTGTTCGCCGCGGCGCGCCGCGAGCTCGCCCGAAGCTGTGAGCTTTTTTCGATGATCGAGGATGTGGGTCCACAGCGCCGCGATGCCGTCGCCCTTGAGCGCCGAATAGGTGACCACCGGCGGCGACCAGTTCGCGGAAGCCGGCTTGAGGATATGCAGCGCCGCGCCGTATTCGGCCGCCGTCAGCTTGGCGCGCGGCAGGTTGTCGCCGTCGGCCTTGTTGATGGCGATCATGTCGGCAAGCTCGACGACGCCTTTCTTGAGGCCTTGCAACTCGTCGCCGCCGCCGGGCAGCACCAGCACCAGGAAAAAGTCGGTCATGTCGGCGACCGCGATTTCCGATTGGCCGACGCCCACGGTCTCGACCAGCACCACGTCGTAGCCGGCGGCCTCGCACAGCAGCATGGTCTCGCGGGTCTTGGCGGCGACGCCGCCGAGCGTGCCGGAAGCAGGCGAGGGGCGGATGAAGGCGTTGGCATCGGTTGCAAGCCGCGCCATGCGCGTCTTGTCGGCGAGGATCGAGCCGCCGGTGCGCCGCGACGACGGATCGACCGCCAGCACCGCGACCTTGTGGCCTTGCCGCGTCAGCATCGCGCCGAGCGCGTCGATGGTGGTCGATTTGCCGACGCCGGGCGAGCCGGTGATGCCGACGCGCACCGCCCTGCCGGTCGCTCCGAGGAGCGCCTGGGTGAGCGCGGCTGCGGTGCTGCGATGATCGGCGCGCTTGCTCTCGATCAGCGTGATGGCACGCGACAGCACGGTGCGGTCGCCGGCGCGGATGCCTTGCGCCAGGCGCTCGACATCAGAGGCTGGGGAGGGCGATGCCATGCTGTCTCATCGCGGCGCGCGCTTGGTCCGTCAAGTCAATGCTCCATCAGCAATGCGAGCCCGCCGCCGGCATGCGGGCTTGCGGCGCTCGCGCGCGCCAAGGCCAGTACCGCCTCGCGGCTCTTCACGCGGCAGGCGACGGTCGCCGCCTTCTCGCAAAATTTATCCTGCGTCGCTTCGTCGGCGTCGCTTTCGTCGACCGCGATCAAGAGATAAACGCCATCGGCAAGCTTGCGCGCAATGCCATATTCCACAGGCTTGCCGGGGCGGATGCTTTGCACGATGAGGTCTGAGCCATCGAAGGCGTGGAGCGTGAACGGACCGATATCCTTGGCGCTGCCGCCCACGGGGACGTAGCGGCCGTCCTGCCAGCGGAAGGTTTCGGCGCTCGGCTCGCGCACCGCACCATCGCGTAAAACGTAAAACTGTAAGCGCGGTTTCTTGCCTAGGAGCGGCTGACCATCGGTCAAGAGCGGCTCGTTGGACGAAATGCAGCCGGTCAGCAGCGCGAGGCTCGCGAGCGCAAGCCAAAGGGTCGCACGACGCGCGCGTCGGGATGAAATTTTGTTCATGGTGCCCGCGTCATGGCCTGAAAAACTTGCGAACCAATGCAGATAGTCTACACTGGGCCCAATGTTTCTGTGCAGTAATTTAGTGGATCGCAACCACGCCGACGCTAAGAAATTTGCAGCGCCGGGAATAGCATCTTTCTGAATTGACAATCGAAGTCCGCCAGAGCAACGCCAACATTGGTCTTGGAAAGACCGCGTTGTGGTCGAACTCAGGCCGCATCGCGCCGCTGACATCGCGCGCAGCCAAGGTGCGGCGGCGCGTGCCGCGCTTCCACCGACGGCACGGGAGATGACGATGACCTGGGATCAGATCGAGAGCAACTGGCTGCACTTCAAAGACCGGCTGCGGCACAACTGGGCCAAGCTTACCGACGAAGACGTCACCCGCATCAACGGCCGCCGCGACGAGCTCGCCGCCCGGCTGCAGGAGCGGTACGGCTTTGCTCGATCGGAGGCCGAGCGCGAGATCGGCGCCTGGATCCGCTGCCAACGCCACGCGGCATAGCAACACTTATGGCAAAATCGCGAATGCCCGCGCCGGAAAGCCCAGGCCCTTTTCCACTTTCGGCCAGGTCACCACGATGACCGCGCCGGTTGCCGGCACTTTGTCGAGGTTGGCCATGACCTCGATCTGATAATGGCCGTGCTGCAGGATGTAGGTTTCCGAATCCATCTTGTCGGTGGTGTCGGTGTCCATGGCTTCGTGGCCGGTGGCGGTCACGTCGCGCTGCTCGTAGAGATATTTGATGGTCTCGAAGGCCCAGGCCGGAAACGGCTGGCGCTTGAAGCGCTCGGGGTTTGAGTCCCAATCCTTGTACATGTCGGTGCGCAATGCCGCGAAGGCGCCCTTGGGCACGCGGCCGTGCGCGCGCTCCCACGCTTGCAGGTCGGCGACCGAGAAGGCGTGGTTCGGGTCCTTGCTGAGATAAGGCGTGTCATCGAGCACGACGAGCGGCAAGATCATCTGCTTGAGCGGAATCTGATCCATGGTGATGCCGTCTGGCGCAAAATGGGCCGGCGGATCGACATGGGTGCCATATTGCCCGACCATCTCGTAAAAGGTGGTGCGGAAGCCGTCCTTGGCGATGGTGTAGGGCTCGTGCGTCTTCGGATCGGCGGCGGGCGAGAATTTGGCTTGGCCGAACCCGGCCCAGACCGGCGTTTCCGGGCCAAAACTGTGGGTGAGATCGACGAAGGTTTTTGCGGCGATGATGCGATAGGCGAGCGCCAGGTCCGATTGGTCCCGTGCCTGCGCCGGCGCGAAGACCATCGGCAGCGCGCAAAGCGCTCCGATCAATAGGACACCGCGACGCGGCATCGTACCCTCCTTGCGGAATCGCTAACACATCAGTCCGGCAGCGGAATGAACTCGGTGGTGTCGCCCGGCACGATGTCAAAACGGCCCGCCTTCCAGTCGGCCTTGGCGGCGTCGATCCGTTCCTTGCGCGAGGAGACGAAATTCCACCAGATATGGCGCGGCCCGTCCATGGCGGCGCCGCCGACCATAACGAAGTGGGCATCGCTCGCCGCCCGGATAGCAACCGGATTGCCAGGCTTGAGCACCAGAAGCCGCTCCGGCCCATGGCGGTCGCCGCCGATCTCGATCTCGCCGCCGAGCACATAGACGGCGCGCTCCTCATGGGCGGCATCGAGCGGCAGCGTCGCGCCGGCGTTGAGGCGGGCGTCGGCGAACAGCGTGTCCCACGAGGTCACGACCGGCGAACGCAAGCCGTGCAGCGTGCCGGCGACGACCCGCAACGCTATGCCGTCCTCGCTGAGCGCGGGGATGTCGGCTGTGGCGGTGTGGGCAAAGGCCGGCGCCGTTTCCTCGTCCTGCATTGGCAGGGCCACCCACAGCTGCAAGCCGTGCAGCGGCTCGCCGCCGTCGCGCCGGTCGGCGGCGGTGCGCTCGGAATGCACGATGCCGCGCCCGGCGGTCATCCAGTTGACCGCGCCGGGACGGATCGGCATCGCCGTGCCAAGACTGTCGCGATGCACGATCTCGCCGTCGAACAGGTAGGTGACGGTGGCGAGCCCGATATGGGGGTGTGGCCGCACGTCGACGCCGTCGCCGGCCTTGAACACCGCCGGCCCGAAATGGTCGAAGAAGATGAACGGTCCGACCATGCGCGAGCGCCCCGACGGCAGTGCGCGATGAACCTGGAAGCCGCCGAGGTCGACCGAGCGCGGCACGATCACTTGCTCGATGGCGTCGCTCGATTGGGCGTCGCCGAGATTGGGGTCTTTGCCGGGGAAAAAGCTCATGATTTCCTCCGTCGACTACGGAAAGTCTCAGTTAGAATTTTCGCTCTCGCCGAAGGCGAGGATATAGCCTTCCGGATCCATAATATAGAATTCGCGCGTGCCCCATGGGGTGCTGGCGAGCGGCTTTGTGATTGTCGCCCCTTTGGCTTTGCATGTCTCATACAATGCATCCACGCCGACAACGCCGGCATAAATGTCCAAATGCTCGTGCTCGCGCCGATTGGTGCGATCCGCGACCGTTTTCGGCGCGCATTTGAGGTGAACCTCAAAGCCGTCCCGTTCGCCAATGGCATAAAATCCGCCCCAGGTCGGGCTGAACGAGAAGCCGAGTACGTCGGTATAAAACTTGATCGCCCGATCGAGGTCGTCGATGAGCAATTGCGGAGCAAAAGTCCTAATGCGTGTTGCGACCGCCGCCATGACGCATTTCTCCTGCAGGATAGTGCGCGCGCCAACTGCGAGGAGCCTAAAAGTTCCCCGTCGGGCCTGCCAGTCACATTTGCTTTAGCGCGAGATCGGCCGGCTCAGCGCCGCGGTCTTGCCTTCGCCACCAGGTCGGCGATGAAGCGCGGCTGGGCGAAGGCGGCGACGTGGTGCTCGGGGCTCCAGTATTTTGTCGTGAAGCTGCCGGCCTTGCGGTATCGCGCGGCGATGGTTTTTGCCGGCGTGGCGCGCAGCGTCTTGTTGTCGGTGGCAAAGCCGATCGCCATGTGTCCGCCGACATAGACCGGGATGGCGGCGACATAGCAGGTGGCGTCGGCGAACAATTTTCGGAACTTCGTCATGGTCGACGTCAGCTCGTTCTTCTGGAAGAACGGCACGCCGTTCTGCGTGATCAGCACGCCGCCCTTTTTCATGCAGCGCCGGCAGCCGCTATAAAATTTCTCGCCGAACAGGATTTTGCCCGGCCCCTGCGGGTCCGTGGAATCGACGATGATCACGTCGAAGCGCCGGTCTGTCTTGGCGACATATTTGGCGCCGTCGTCGATGACGCTTTCGAAGCGCTTGTCGGCGAATACCGGGCCGGTGAATTCGGGAAAGTGCTCCTTGGCGAATTCGACCACCTTTGCGTCGATCTCGACCTGGGTGAGGCGCTTCACCGTCTTGTGCTTGAGTACTTCTTCCGCGATGCCGCAGTCGCCGCCGCCGATGATCAATACGTCCTGGGCGTTGCCGTGGGCGAACAGCGGTACATGCGACATCATCTCCTGGTAGATGAATTCGTCGCGCTTCGAGATCTGGGTGGCGCCGTCGAGCATCAGCATTTTGCCGAAATACTGCTGCTCGAACAGGATGAGATGCTGGTGCTCGGTGTGCAGTTCATACAGTACCTTTTCGACCTCAAAGGTCATGCGGAAGCCGAGATCGTCGAACAGCGTCTCAGGTATCCAGCGTTTCTCGGCCATGACACCTCCCAAGCCTTAAAGTGAGATAGAGCCCGTACGGAAAACGGCCGGGACCCGGCCCGGCCGCTTGATCGTCGCAGATTCGCTGCCGCGCTTTAAGCGCAGCGTTTAAGCGTCTTGGCCGCGGAGCAGCTCGTTGACGCCGACGCGCTTGGCCGAGAATGCCTCGCGCAGCACGGGGATGCAGGCGTCGGGATTGGCCGAGCCGCACATGAATACGTCGAGCGCGGCATAGCCGACTTCCGGCCAGGTGTGGATGGAGATGTGGCTCTCCGCCAGCACCGCCACGCCGGAGACGCCGCTCGGCTGGAAGTGGTGCAGGTGGATATGCAGCAGCGTCGCCTTGGCGGCATCGACGCAGCGGCGCAGCGTTGCTTCGATATGGTCGATGTCGTCGAGCCGCTTGGCGCCGTGCAGGTCGACGATCAGGTGCGCGCCGGCGCAGCGCACGCCGTTGCGGACGGCGAAATGATCGAAGCGCTCGTCCGCCGGCGGCGGCGCGACTTTGAGCTTGGTCTTTCTTGCTTCCGTTCGGGCGGTACCTGGAACCCCCAAGCCCTTCACCGATCGCAAGAGGGCATTCTGTGCCATGCTTCCTCTCCAACCAGAGACCAGAACCCGAGATGCCGGATTACCGGCGCCGCGGAATGCGAATGCCGCCCGATCAGTCCACGCGAACCAACCAACAGCGGCAAATTCCCCACATAAATGCAATCAGCGGGGAGTCAAGAAGATTCTGCAAGAAAACCTTTAATGCTTCGTCACGTTCCACCGTTCGTCGCACGCTAAGACGCTTTGTCGACGCTGCGATACGCGCTGGAAAGACGCGCGAGCCGACTTGCCGTCGCTGCGATGCTCGCTAAGCTTGCTCGAGGCGACGCTAGAACCAAAAACGGACGACCAGGGATGAACACGAGCTTCGCACGACCGCATTCGACAGCGCAGAAACTGCTGCGGCACAGCACTTTTCGACTTTGCACCTGTTGTCCGCCGACAGCTCTTCCGGAGAATCTGGCGCGGCGAAATTTTCTCGCCGGCGGCCTCGCCGCGCTTGGTCTCGGCGCCTCGGCGGCGCCGGCGGCCGCTCAAGGGGCGTCGGAGAAGAAGCGCATCGACGTCCATCACCACTACGTTCCGCCGGTGCAGGGCGAGGCGATGGCGATGCACGGCGGTCAGGCGCCGAAGTGGACGCTGCAGTCTTCTCTCGCCGACATGGAGAAGGCCGGCGTGACGACTGCCGTCCTGTCGCTGGCGCCGCCCGGTGTCTGGTTCGGCGATGTCGATGAGGGTCGCTCGCTGGCGCGCGCCTGCAACGAGTATGGGGCGCGGCTGCGCAAGGACAATCCCGGCCGCTTCGGACTGTTCGCCGCCATTCCGCTGCCCGATACCGAAGGCTCACTGCGCGAGATCGAATATGCCCTCGACGTGCTCAAAGCCGACGGCATCGCGATATTGACGAGCTACGGCGAAAAATATCTCGGCGACGAGACCTTCGTGCCGGTGTTCGAGGAGCTCAATCGGCGCAAGGCCATGGTCTATACCCATCCGGTCAATCCGGCCTGTTGCACCCATTTGGCCGACGGCGTCGGGCCGAGCTCGATCGAGTTCGCAACCGACACCACGCGCACCATCGCCAGCCTGATCTTCGGCAAGGCCGGGACCACCTTTCAATGCCCCGACATCCGATTCATCTGGTCGCATAGCGGCGGCACGCTGCCGTTCCTGATCGGCCGTTTCATCCGCGAGCAGGTGGTCAGGAAAGATCCGCGCATGCCGGACGGGCCGGAGCCGATCGTGCGGAAATATTTCTACGAGATCGCGCAGGGCAATGAGCCCGGCCAATTCGC
>JBEKKM010000018.1:0-46700 GCA_050010715.1 Xanthobacteraceae bacterium
CTGGCGCACTGCTGCCGGTCGACGGCGCCTGTTTGCCTGACGCGGTTGCCTTGGCGCCTTGCGCCGGCGTGGCGAGCTTGGCGGATGGTGTCGCGATCTTGGCGTCTTTTGCCGACGCGGCGGCCCTGGTGTCTTGCGCCGCGGCAGAGATTTTCACGTCCTGTACCGGCGCTGCATCTTTGACGTTTTGCGCCACCGGCACGTTATTGGTGTCCGGCGTCGTCGAAGGATCGCTGGCATCCTGGCTCGACGCGATAGTCTTGGCATCGACAAACGGCAGCGCCTGCTTTGCGCTGGCTTTGGCCGAACCGTCGATCACCGTATCCGGCGTGGCCGCCGCGGCTGCTGCCGGCGGCGTGTTGATGGCCGCATTGGCGACAATGGCCGCCGCAACGGGCTGTGCCTGGACGTCGGTCGCCGCGGCGGCGACGGCAGCGCTGGCAGCGCCGGTGTCGGTCTCAGTGCCGCTGTCGTTGTCCGACGAGGTTTTTGTCGCGGCATCCGGTGTGGTGGCCTTGGCCGCTGCGTCAGTGACAATGGTTGCCGTTGCCCCGGTAAAAACGTCGAGCGTGGTGCCGTCGCCGGTGGTGTCGGTCGGCGCGGTAGCGCCGGCCTGATTGGCCGTCGCGTTCTGGGCCGGGCTTGGATTTACGGCTGCATTTGAACTTGCGGCGGGAGTCGCTGCGGCATTGGCGTTTTTCGTCGCGCCGGCGGGTGCCTGCGCGTCCGGCGTCGTGGTCTGGGCCGTGCCGGTCGTGCCGTTGGTGCGGCGCACGGGGAATTTCGCCGTGGGCTGATCTGTCGCCGTGGCCGTGCGCGGGGCGGCCGGTTGCGGCGCCGGCTGCGTATTGGTGGTGTCCGGGGCGGTTGCGGCGGCGTCGACCATGGCCGCAAAAGGGCCGTCACCGTTATCTTGGGTCGCCGCCGGCGTCTGCGGCCATGGCGAAGACGCGACTGCGGGCGTGGCACTGACGTTTGACGCTGTACTCGACACTGCGGGACCTCTGCGATCTCTGGCGCAGTGACCTGCTTGCAACCGGCGGGCCAGCCCGGACCACATGGAAACACGCGCAAATTCAATAGCTTAAGAAGATTGGACGATAGCCACGCACGGCAGCCCTTGCGCCCGCCCGGCAAATTTTGCCGCTTCCCTGTCGTTCGCCACCGCAACCGGCGCCAAGGCCGTACCATGGCGGAGCTGCGGCCCGGCGCTTATAGTAATGGCTGGAAAAAGGAGCGCGGCCCGATCGCCATGCTGAACAGTCTCGACATCGAGGGGCGGCCGGCCGACACGCGCGTTGTCGTCGCCATGTCGGGCGGCGTCGATTCCTCGGTCACGGCGGCGCTGTTGGCGGAAGCCGGCTATGACGTGGTCGGCATCACGCTGCAGCTCTACGATCATGGCGCGGCGACCCACCGCAAGGGCGCCTGCTGCGCCGGCCGCGACATCCATGATGCCCGCGCGGTGGCCGCGCGGCTCGGCATTCCGCATTACGTGCTCGACTACGAAGGCCGCTTCAAGGAAGCGGTGATCGACCGCTTCGCCGCGAGCTATGTGGCTGGCGAGACGCCGGTGCCGTGCGTGGAGTGCAATCAGTCGATTAAATTCCGCGACCTGCTCGAGACCGCGCGCGAGCTCGGCGCAAAAGTTTTGGCGACCGGCCATTACGTCGCCTCTCGCGCCCTGCCCGGCGGCGGCCGCGCACTTTATCGCGCCCGCGAAGCCGAGCGCGACCAGAGCTACTTTCTATTCGCCACGACGCGGGTGCAGCTCGACCACTTGCGCTTTCCGCTCGGCGACCGCACCAAGGCGGAGACGCGGGAATTGGCGCGGCACTTCGGTTTGTCGGTTGCCGACAAGCAGGACAGCCAGGACATCTGCTTCGTGCCGACCGGGCATTACGCGGAAGTGATCGAGCGGTTGCGGCCGGGCGCCGCCGGCCCCGGTGAGATCGTCGATCTTGACGGCCGCGTGCTCGGCCATCACGACGGCATCATCCATTTCACCATCGGCCAGCGCCGCGGCCTCGGCGTCGCCGCAGGCGCGCCGCTTTACGTAGTGCGCCTCGACGCCGGCTCGCGCCGCGTCGTGGTCGGCCCGCGCGAGGCGCTACGCACCAGCCGTATCGCGCTGCGCGATATCAATTGGCTCGGCGACGGCAACATCGAACAGGCGCTGGAGCGCCAGGTGTTCGTCAAAGTCCGCTCGACGCGGCAGCCGCAGCCGGCCTGGCTTCGCGCCTCTCCGGGCGGCGGCATCGAAGTCGAGCTGATCGGCAGCGAAGACGGCGTGTCGCCCGGCCAAGCTTGCGCGTTCTATGACGCCGCCGAGGGTCAGGCCCGTGTGCTCGGCGGCGGCATGATCGCAAGCACGGTCGCGGCTGCGAAGACCCAACGCGCCGCCGTCGCCATGGCCGCCGCGCGTTGATGGCGGCTGAGCTCGACAAGGCCACCGTCGCCAAAGCCTATGCGCGCTGGGCGCCGGTCTATGATCTGGTGTTCGGTTCGGTGTTCGACCGCGGCCGCAAGGCCTCGATCGCGGCGGCCGAGCGCATCGGCGGCCGCATCCTCGAAGTCGGCGTCGGCACCGGGCTGTCGTTGCCCGAATATGCCTGGACCAACCGGCTCATCGGCGTCGATTTTTCGGCGCCGATGCTGCGAAGGGCCAAGGACCGCGTCGTCGAGCACCGGCTCACCAATGTCGACGGGCTCGCCGTCATGGACGCGCAGCATCTCGGTTTCCAGGACGGCGTGTTCGACGTGGTCGTGGCGCAATACGTCATCACCGCGGTGCCGGACCCGGAGGCGGTGCTCGACGAGTTCGCCCGCGTGCTCAGACCCGGCGGCGAGATCGTTCTGGTGAACCATCTCGGCGCCGAAACCGGCATGCGCGCGGTGTTCGAGCAATGGTTCGCGCCGCTGGCGCGCCGGCTCGGCTGGCGGCCCGAATTCCGCTGGGAGCGCCTGGCGCAATGGGCCGCGCGCCACGGCGGCGTCCACGTCATCGAGCGCCGCCCGATGCCGCCGCTCGGCCATTTCTCGCTGATCCGCTTCGGCCGGCTGGGCGGCGATTTCGCGGCGGCGGGCGTGGCGGAGTGAACATATATGATGGAGCGGTTGGCGGCTGCGCGTTCGGGCGGAATTTAGCCCCTTGGAAAGGGCGCTGAACTACCCTAAATCTCGCCCGGCCGGCGGCGGCTTTGCCCTCTGTCGGCGCGATGTCCGGCCGGTTCCATGGGCCAGTTTCACGGGCCAGATACAAGGGCCGGACGTCTTGGTGATGGCGGAGTAGCTCAGTTGGTTAGAGCAGCGGAATCATAATCCGCGTGTCGGCGGTTCAAATCCGTCCTCCGCTACCAGTATTTTAAGCGCTTAGGTGTGCTGCCTTTTGGTTTCGGCTCCTATTTGGCTCCCATTAAATAGAGCCGTGATTGATCGAGAGGGAATCGTGCGGAGAAACGCCGAAGAGAAGAAAAAACCCTGCAAAAATTGCGAAGGAAAAGGCACTCTCAAGAAGGAAGATAAAATCGTGAGATGCCAGAGGTGCGGCGGCACTGGAATCAAGCCGTCATAACTCATCCAAGTTCTTCGGCACTTCGCCGAACGATCTTAAAATCGTGGCGTCGCCGAAATTTCCCATATTCGGATCACCGCTCCGTTTAAACGCGAGCGCTCCGGCATTGGCAGAATCCCGCGACATGGACTCGGCCCGCCGGATCGCGGCCGCTTCGTTTGGCATCTCTTGCGCCTCGCCTGGCGCAACTCCGTCTTCCGTCCTCACAAACGGCAGGGCTACGTAGTAGGTGACGGACATTGCTGCCTCCTGTGCGGCCCCTGCTATACCGTTAAGAAACTACCGGCCTCATCGTTGCGTCGGTAATCGCGCCGGCTTTCTTAATTCCTGAGAAATTCTCCGACCAGCGCCGCCACGCTCCGCGCCTGCTCGAAATGCGGCATATGCCCGGCGCCATCCATCATCGCGACGCGCGCATGGGCGATGCTCCGCGCGAACTCTTCCGCATAAGCCGGCGCGATAACGCCGTCGGCTTTGCCCCAGACGATCAAGGTCGGCGCGGCGATGCGGTGGATGTGTTTTTTCAGGCCTTTGTCGGGCAGCGGCCAGACGAATTTGCCGGTGCAGGCCTGCGACCAGATAAAACCGACTTGGGCGTCGATGCGCTCGGCGGTCTCGCTCGGCAGTTGGAAGAATTTTTCCGCATGTTCACCTTTGGGATCGGCGAACAAAGCCGCGCGCAGGTCGGCCGGCGACAGCAGCATCCAGTTCTTGATCGGCATGTCTTCGCGCCACAGCCCGACCGGGTCGATCAGAATGAGCTTGCTCACACGTTCGGGCATGGCGGCGGCGATCTCGCAGGCGACCAGGCCGCCGAACGAATGGCCGACCAGCACGGGACTTTTGAGCTCGAGCCGATCGAGCAACTCGCCGTGATAGACGATCAAGTCCCACCAGTCGTCGATCTGGTGCACGGCTTCCGAATCGCCTTCGCTGGTGCCGGGATGTTTCGGCGCATAGACCGTATGGGTGCGCGCCAGCAATTCGAGAAATTCTTGGTCGTTGCGCAGGCCCCACGAGCCGTGCAGGAAGACAAGCGGCGGGCCATCGCCGAAGATCGCGACTTCGGTCTCGATCTTGTCCTGCCATAGTCGAAGCTTGCGCATCGGCATCGCCGCCATTGTGAGCTTTCCTTGTTCTTGACTTTCAGGATGCGACGGCAGCCGCGGCGACGGGACGCTTTTGCCGTAAACTTTCCGGCCACCAGCGGTCTTCCCATTCGTCGTCCCACAGATCCTGCAGATGCGGCAGCACCTCGCGGGCGAACAGGGTGATGTTCTTCATGCACAATTCGTGCGGCATCGAGCCGAAATGCAAGAGCGTCAGCAGGTGGCCGATGCGCAGCCGCTTGACCCCTTCGATCAATCGATCGCGCACCGTGGCCGGGCTGCCGGTGATGACAAAGCCGCGGTCGACGAAGTCCTTGTAGCGCAGATCGCGCACGTCGAAGCGCTCGCGCAGCGGCGTCTTCATCGCATGCACCAGGCTGGCATGATCCTGATAACCGGGAATGTCGCGATATTGCGGCGCGGTGCGCAGCAGCTTATGAAAGAAATACTCGGCATGCGGCGCATATTCTTCCGCCGCTTCGTCGCTCTCCGACACCCCGATCAACTGCAAAAAGCCGAGCCGATGGGGATTCGCATCGCGGCCGCGCTTGGTCACCCGGTCCCAGTAAAAATCGCCGAGACTGTAGGCATTCTGCGCGCCGTAATAGCTCAGGTGACAAAAGCTGTCGTCGCGGTCGACGACGAAATCGACCGTGGTGGCGCTGCCGGATCCGGGAATCCAGATCGGCGGATGCGGCTGCTGCAGCGGCCGCGGCCACAGGTTCACCATGGGAAGCTGATAATGCTTGCCGTTCCAGGCAAAGACCTCTTTGGCGCTCCAGGCCTTTTGCACCAGCGCCAGCGCCTCGCGGTAACGCTCGCGCTGCTCGACCGGTACGATGCCATTGGAGATCGTGGCGTCGGTCGGCAGGCCGGCCGGAAAGCCGGCGACCAAACGGCCGCCGCTGATGCAGTCGATCATGGCGTATTCTTCGGCGATCCGCGTCGGCGGGCTGGTCGAGGGCAAGGTTGAGCCGAGCTGCACGATCGCCACTTTCATGCCGTCGGTGGCGCGCGCCAGCACCGAGCCCATCAGGCTCGGATTGGCCATGAATCCGTAGACGTTCTGGTGGTGCTGGTTGGTGCACACCCCATTCATGCCCGAGCGCGCCGCGTGGATGAACTCGTCGAGCGTCCAGTTGTAGTACTGGCCCACCTTCTTCGGATCGGCGACGTCGAACCAGACCGGATCGATATAGGCGGATTTGTATTGCTTGTCGAAATCCGCCGGCAGATCGCGATATGGCATCAGATGGAACATGCAGACTTTCACGGCGGCTCCTTACAATGGCAATTGGCCGAAGGATGGGTTTCGCTTCGCTCTACCCATCCTACCTGACGGCGCAATCGCGCAAAATCTCCGGCTTGAACTCAAGCCCATGCCCCGGCCGTTCCGGCGCGGTGATCATGCCTTTCACCACCGGCACGGGATCGACGAACAGATCCTCCGCAAGCCCCATGTCCTCGATCCAAATCCCGTTCGGAATTGAGGCGAGAAGCTGCACGTTCAGTTCCGGAAACAGATGCGGCGCTATCGTCATGCCCCAGGTGTCGGCGACGGTGGCGATCTTGCGCAACTCGGTCAGGCCGCCGCGCATCGGATCGGGCTGCAGGATCGGCAGCCGCGGATTCTCGAAGAACGGTTTTAGATCGAAGCGCGTGAAATGGGTCTCGCCGCCGACGATGCGCAGGTCGAGCGCTTGCGCGATGCGCAGATAGCCGGCGAAGTCGTCGGGCACCACCGGCTCTTCGAGCCAGTAGACGTCGTAGTCCTGGAATTTCCGGCCCATCTGGATGGCGACGTCGGCGGTCCAGCCCATATTGACGTCGATCATGATGTCGATGTCAGGCCCTACCGCTTCGCGCATGCGCTTGACGTTGTCGAGATCGGTGCGCAGGTCGGCGGTGTGGGCGACCTGCATCTTGATCGCCTTGTAGCCGCGCTCCTTGTAGTGCAGCGCCTTGGCGATCATGCCGTCGCCGCCCGAGCCGCGGAAACAGCCTGAGCCGTAAGCCGGCAATTGCGACCGGTAATGGCCCCACAGCCGATGCAGCGGCAGCTTGGCCGCTTTGCCGAGCGCGTCCCAAAGCGCGATGTCGAGCGCCGACATCGCCATGGTGGCGATGCCGCCGCGGCCGAACGTGATGGTGGTCTTCCACAAATCCTGCCAGATCGCCTCGACGGCGCTGGCATCCTTGCCGATGACGCGCGGGATGATCACTTCGTCGAGGCAGGCGATGATGGATCGGATACCCGGCCGGAACAGGAACAGATAGCCCATGCCGGTGATGCCGCCTTTGGTCTCGACATCGACCACCAGAAAGTTGCGGGCGTCGCCGAAGGCATGGCCCTTGAGCCACGGCGTCTGCGGCCACGGCACGCGCAGCATGGTGGTGCGGACGGCTGTGATGGTCATGTCGCTCATGGGTGCGTTTCGCTCCTGCTCGGATGGTCTTTCGCCTTATTGAGGGGGAATTCTGCAAGGCATTGCCGGCCTATGCAATGCCGGCGATTGCGCACGCATGGCCGCGCCAAGTAGTGTTCGCGAACGTCCCGCGCGGGAGTAACTTTTGGCCTCGACGATCATCAACATCACCAATTACAGCGATGCGCTGATCGTCCTCGGCACGGCGGGCGTCGTGGTGCCGATGGTGCGCCGCTTTGGCTTGAGTCCGGTGCTCGGCTATCTCGGTGCGGGCGCGCTGCTGGGGCCGCTCGGGCTCGGCACTTTCAGTCACGAACATCCGGCGCTGTTCTGGTTCACCATCAGCGACGCCAGGAACGTCGACGGTATTGCCGAGCTCGGCATCGTCTTCCTCCTGTTCCTGATCGGCCTCGAACTGTCGCTGCAGCGGCTGTTGGCGATGCGGCGGCTGGTATTCGGCCTTGGCGGATCGCAGGTGCTGCTGACCACGGCGCTGCTTGCCGGCGTCGCGTTGCTGCTCGGCCAATCGGCTTCGGAGGCGGTGACCCTCGGCGCCTGCCTGTCGCTGTCGTCGACGGCGATCGTGCTCGAGTTGCTGTCGAACCAGGAACGTCTCACCACCACCGTCGGCCGCGCCAGCTTTTCCGTCCTGCTCGCCCAGGACCTCGCCGTCATTCCGATCCTGATGTTCATCTCGATCCTGGCCGCGGGTTCCGGCGGTTCGGTTCTCAAGAGTCTCGGCACGGCGTTACTTCAGGCCGTGATTGCGGTTGCCGTCATCGTCGTGTTCGGCCGCGTACTGCTGCGGCCGCTGTTCCGGCTGGTGGCGAGCGCGCGCTCCACCGAGCTGTTCATCGCCGTCATTCTGTTCGTCATCGTCGCGGCCGGTGTCATTGCCTATGAGGCCGGCCTGTCCATGGCGCTCGGCGCGTTCGTCGCCGGCCTGCTGCTGGCCGAGACCGAATACCGCAAGGCGATCGAGGCCACCGTCGAGCCGTTCAAGGGGCTGCTGCTCGGCATCTTCTTCTTCACCGTCGGCATGGATATCGACGTGCGCGAGCTGTTGCGCGATCCGCTGTTGCTCGCCGGCGGCGTCGCAAGCCTGATCGTCATCAAGGCCGTGCTGCTGATCTGCCTCGCCCGGATTTTCCACCTGTCGTGGCCGGTCGCCGTCGAGGCCGGCTTGCTGCTCGGTCCGGGCGGCGAATTCGCCTTTGTGGGCATCGGCTTGGCGTCTTCCGCGGCATTGATCGAGCCGCGGATTGCCAGTTTCACGCTCGCCGTCACTTCGGTGACGATGGCGCTCACTCCTGTCTTATCTTTTGCCGGGCGGCGCTTCGCCTCGTGGCTGCGGTCGAGCCGGCCCGTGGACACCGAGCTGACCGCGCGCCCGGGTGTGGGGCAGAGCCATGCCATCGTCGTCGGCTATGGCCGGGTCGGCAAGGTCGTGTGCGCACTGCTCAAGGAACACGGCATTCGCTATATCGCGGCGGATCTCGATGCACCCACCGTGACGCGCGACCGTCGCGACGGCCACGACGTCTATTATGGCGACGCCACCGATCCGAAATTCCTAGAAGCCTGCGGCCTGGCGACGGCGGCCGGCGTCATCATCACCATCCATACCCACGACCTCATCGACGACGTCGTCAAGCACGTCCGCGCGCTGCGGCCCGACATTTTGATCGTCTCGCGCGCCCGCGACGCCGATCATGCCCGTCATCTTTATGCGCTCGGCGCCAGCGATGCCGTGCCTGAGACCATCGAAGCGAGCTTGCAGCTTTCCGAAGCCGCTTTGGTTGGGATGGGCGTTCCCGCCGGTCCGGTGATCGCCTCGATCCACGAGAAGCGCGACGAAATCCGCCATGCCTTGCAGGAGGCGGCCAGAAAGGCCGGCCGCGACACCATTCGCTCGGTGCGCGCCAAAACGCCCAAGACGCTGCGGCGGTGATCGGCTTGAGCATGATCCGGAAAAGTGGAAACCGGTTTTCCGAAAAGATCATGCTCCACCAAAATGGTAGAGCGCAAATCGATTCAATCTGAATCGATTTCGCTCATCAGCGCTGCGCGACTGTTTTGTGAGCGAGATCGAGCATCTGCGGCAGATTGGCCGGGATTGCCGGCGCCCTCCGCACCTCGGACAGCGTGTGCAGGAAATCGGTGAACCAGTTCTGCACCGATGCGCGGCGCAGCTTCGTCACCATGCTCTGCCAGCGCTCGCGCCGCTCCTCGACGCTCATGGCGAGCGCGGCCGCGATCTGCCGCGCCATGCCGTCGATGTCGTGCGGATTGACCATGAGCGCCGCGTCGAGCTCCTTGGCGGCACCGGCGAACGACGAGAGCACCAGCACGCCGGGATCGAACGGGTTCTGTGCGGCGACATATTCCTTGGCAACGAGGTTCATGCCGTCATGCAGCGGCGTGACCAGCCCAACATGGGCGGTGCGATAGAAGCCGGCCAGCGTGAGCTGCGAGAAGCCCTTGTTGAGATAGCGGATCGGCGTCCAATCCACCTCGCCATGGCGGCCGTTGACCTCGCTGACCAGGGCGGCGAGCTCGGCCTTGAGCTCGCGATAGGCACGGATGTTGCCGCGCGAGGGCACCGCCACTTGCAGCAGTGCGACTTCGCGCTTGAGCGACGGCTCGATTTCCAGCAAGCGATCGAAGGCGCGTACGCGGTTGGCGAGACCTTTCGAATAGTCCAGCCGATCGACGCCGAGCACGAGCTTGGTACCCTGCAGGCTTGAGCGCAGGCGCGAGATTTCCGGACGCACCACAGCTTTGTTGGCGCGCTTGGCGAATTCCTCGACATCAATGCCGATCGGGAAGGTGGCGAGCTGGGTCCAGCCCCATTGCGAAACGATCGTGCCATCGACCGCGGTGATGCCAAGCTCGTGGTGCAGGTAGTTTTCGAAATTCTGCCGGTCCTCGACGGTCTGGAACCCGATCAGATCGTAGGCCAGCATGTCGCGAACGATCTCGTTGAGATGCGGCACCGCCGTCATGGTGCGCCGTTCGGCCCACGGCGTGTGCAAGAAGAAGCCGATCGGGCGATCGACGTCGAGTTGGCGCAGTTCGACGCCCAAGGTGAGGAAATGATAGTCCTGGACCCAGAACACGGCTTCCGGCGAGTTGAAGCGCAGCAGCGCGCGCGCCATGAACGCGTTGATCTCGCGATAGGACGCGTAGTTCTCGTGTGAAACCTGGATCAGGTCCGCCCGCGAGTGCAGCGCCGGCCACAGGCCCGAATTGGCGAAGCCCTCATAATAACTGAGATAATGCTTCGCCGGCATGTCGACCGTCGCCAGCGCGCCGGTGCCGAGCGCCTCGATCTTGGCGAAAGAATTCTTGCTTTGCGTTGAGTCGCCGACATGACCGCTGGAGCCGACCCAGATGGCGCCGGACTCCTTGACCATCGGGATCAGGGCTGCCGCCAGTCCTCCGGCAATCGGCTCATCCGGTTGCGCCCGCGCGACGCGGTTGGAAACGACGACGACTTTCACGGTGACACCACTTTTTTCGGCTGTTTCGACAACCGGTTTGGCCGCGCTTTGTTCCATTAACGGTGCGGTGCAGCGAAAAATCCTTTGATTTCAAAACCAAATTCATTGCCCCGGTTTGGTGGAACTTCCGCGTACCGCTGGCGCAGGCCTTTGGGCCGTTATGTTGCAGTGCGGCCGGCGCGGCGGTGCGACGAAGATATTGCTAGGTTCCATCGCTGGAACTTTTTCATCCCGCACGCTTTACCGCTCTGACATTACTTCCGCGGCTGCGCGGGGCGGCAGCCTTGAACATTGCAATCACGGAACAGGATGATGCGCGCCCTGACTGTCGCGCCTGGTATCGCCAATTCAGCGCGCGTTGAAGACGTCCCCGAGCCGCCGCGCGCCGACGGCGCCGTGCTGGTGCGCGCCTTGGCGCTGGGCGTCTGCGGCACCGACCGTGAAATCGTGTCGGGGTCTTACGGCTGGGCGCCGCCAGGCGAGAAACGGCTGGTGATCGGCCACGAGTCGCTGGGCGAAGTGTGCGAGGCGCCCGCCGACAGCGGATTTCGCCCCGGCGATCGCGTCGTCGGCATCGTGCGCCGGCCCGATCCTGTGCCGTGTCCCGCCTGCGCTGTCGGCGAATGGGATATGTGCCGCAACGGCCGCTATACCGAGCGTGGCATCAAGGAGCGGAATGGCTACGGCGCGGATTATTTTCGCATCGAGCCTGACTTTCTGGTCAAGGTCGATCGCGCGCTCGGCGACGCCGGCGTGCTGGTCGAGCCGACCAGTGTCGTCGCCAAGGCCTGGGATCACACCGAGCGCATCGGCCGGCGGTCGCGCGCTTGGCAGCCGCAGACGCTCTTGGTCACCGGCGCCGGGCCGATCGGTCTTCTTGCCGCATTGCTTGGCGCGCAACGCGGCCTCGACGTCCATGTGCTCGACCATCATGACGGCGCGGCGAAGCGCGCGATCGTGCGCGGGCTCGGTGGCACGTTTCATTTGGAAAAACTCACGGATCTGGGCTCGTTCAAGCCCGACATTTTGATGGAGTGCACCGGGGCGCCCAGTGTGGTGCGCGATGCGCTCGGCCGCACCGCGCCGGGCGGCATCGTCTGCCTCGTCGGCGTGTCGTCGCCTGGACACGATCTCGATATCGATGTCGGCCGCCTCAATCGCACCATGGTGCTCGACAACGACACGGTGTTCGGCAGCGTCAACGCCAACCGCCGGCATTACGAAGACGCCGTCGCGGCGCTCGAACGTGCCGATCCGACGTGGCTGGCCCGCCTGATCACGCGGCGCGTACCGGTCGAGCAGTGGACGCAATCGCTTGTTTCCCAACCGGACGACATCAAGGTCGTCGTGGATTTTTCCTGACCAAGGTGACTTCCTGCGCCATGTCGACCCGGATCGAAGATTATGCCCTGATCGGCGATTGCAAGAGTGCGGCGCTGGTCGCGCACGACGGATCGATCGACTGGCTGTGCTGGCCGCGTTTCGATTCGGAGGCATGCTTTGCCGCGCTGCTTGGCACGCGCGATCACGGCCGCTGGCTTATCGCCGCGCAAGACGAGGCGCGCGTCACGCGGCGCTACCGGCCAGACACGCTCATTCTCGAAACCCATTTCGAGACCGCGGACGGCGCCGCCACCTTGATCGACTTCATGCCGTTCCGCAGCGAGCATTCCGAGATCGTGCGCCTCGTCGTCGGCACGCGCGGCAAGCTGAAAATGCACACCGAGCTCATCCTGCGTTTCGGCTACGGCGCCGTTGTGCCGTGGGTGACCCGGCTCGAGAATGGCGCGCTACGTGCGATCGCCGGTCCCGACATGGCGGTGCTGCGCACGCCGGTGCACGTCAAAGGCAAGGACATGACCACGGTCGGCGAGTTCGTCATCGGCGAGGGCGAGACCATTCCGTTCGTCCTGACCTATTCGCGCTCGCACAGGACCTTGCCGGAAACGCACGACCCGACCACGGCGCTGCAGGCGACCGAAAAGTTCTGGACCGAGTGGGCGGCAATATGCCGGCCGGCCGGCGCGTGGTCGGAAGCGGTGCGCCGCTCGGTGATCACGCTCAAAGCGCTGACCTACGGGCCGACCGGCGGCATCGTCGCCGCTCCCACCTCCTCGCTGCCGGAGCAGATCGGCGGCGAGCGCAATTGGGATTACCGCTACTGCTGGCTGCGCGACGCGACGCTGACGCTGCTCACCGTCATGCATGCCGGCTACTACGAAGAGGCGCAGTCCTGGCGCGAATGGCTGCTGCGCGCCGTCGCCGGCAGCCCGGAGCAGCTTCAGATCATGTACGGCATCGGCGGCGAACGCCGGCTGGTCGAATGGGTCGCGGACTGGTTGCCCGGTTATGAGCAGTCGGTGCCGGTGCGCATCGGCAATGCCGCGCATACGCAGCGGCAGCTCGACGTGTTCGGCGAGACCATGGATGTGGCTTACCAGGCGCGGCGCAGCGGGCTTTCGACCCACGAATCCGGCTGGGACATCCAGCTGAAATTTCTTGAGCATCTTACCGAGATCTGGCGCGAGCCGGATCAGGGCATTTGGGAAATGCGCGGGGCGCCACAGCATTTCACCTATTCGAAGGCGATGGCCTGGGTGGCGTTCGATCGCGGCATCAAGAGCATCGAGACGTTTGGGCTCGAAGGGCCGCTCGACGACTGGCGCAGGCTGCGCGACGAGATTTGCGCGGATGTTTGCAAGCATGGCTTCAACGAGAGACTGGGAACGTTCGTGCAGGCTTACGGCTCGGACCAGCTCGACGCCAATCTGCTGCTGTTGCCCTGCGTCGGCTTTTTGCCGGTCAGCGACCGGCGCATCGCCGACACCATCGCGGCGATCGAACGGCATCTCGTGCGCGACGGTTTCGTCATGCGCTACAGCACCGATGCGGTCGACGATGCGTTGCCGCCGGGCGAAGGCGCGTTCCTCGCCTGCAGTTTTTGGCTGGTCGACGTCTATATGCTGCAGGATCGCTACGACGATGCCGAGCGGCTGTTTCGCCGTCTCGTCGGCCTGTGCAACGACGTCGGCCTGTTGAGCGAGGAATATGATCCGCGCGCCGAACGCCTGACCGGCAATTTCCCGCAGGCCTTCTCGCATCTGGCGCTGATCAACAGCGCCTACAATCTGACGCGGGAGCGAATGCCGGTGCAGCAGCGTGCCCAGGAAGAGACCGCGCCGCCAAAAGAGGCGGCGGCAGTCACCGATTGATGCGGCCCGGTGAAGCGTTACAGGAGCGCCACGTCGCCGGTCTTCTTCTTATGGAGCTCGGCGCGGCGCCGTTGGTTCTGCACGAACGCCATCGGCGGGTTCGCCTGGTTCTTGCGCAGCACGATGCGCGAGACGTGCTCATAAAGCGCTTTCGGCGAAACCGGCTTGACCAAGAGCTCGTCCGCCCCGGACTCGTTCACCGCCAGCGTCGCGGTCTTGGTCAGATAACCGGACAGCACGATGACCGGAATCCGGCTGGTCGGCGAGCTCGGCGCTTTCACCATCTTGACGAATCGCAAGCCATCGCAATCGGGCATGATCAGATCGGTGATGATGATGTTCGGCATGGCGGTGCGCGCCGTTTCCAGTCCTTCGGCGCCGCTGGCGGCTTCGAAAACCTCGCGGCTGCCGAAGCCGTGCAGCATCGTTCGCACCAGGCGGCGCGTAAACGGCTGGTCGTCGACGATCAGGAAGCTGATCGATGCAAAATCCAGCGGGAACGAATGCCCGCCGGCGGATGGACGCGTGGTAAGCGCTGCCGCCACGTCAGCGCCACAGGCTCATGCGGATTCGGTCGTGCGTGCGGCGGAGTCCCGCCTGGCCGCGCCGGCCAAATCGTCGATAATTTGCACGATCAGGTCCGCGGCGACGGCGAGAGCGCCACGCATGCGGTCTTTGCCGGCGCAGTCCGGCCAGTCCGGCAGCGTCATCTCCTGTTGCCGCAGATTGTCCTTCAGGCTCTGCAATTTGGCGAAGACATTCGGCGCATCGGCGTTGTCCAATTGCGGCTGCAGCGTGCGCGTCACGAACAGCAGAATCTCGCTGTCGGAAAGTCTGCGGAACGGCTCGCGGCTAAGCTCGCTTTTCTTCGCCGTTCTTGTCATGCACTGTCCCCTGACATTAACCGATGGCTGGCCTACAAAAGCCTTCGCCGGCCACCGCCTCCCGCAATGAAGCAATAGCGCAATTTGCGCCGCGGCAGGCTTAAGAATACGGCTTCAACCTGTCAGAGATTGCCTGACGTCTTAACCAAGCCGTTACCCTGTCGGGAGATCAGAAATCCAGCCAGCCTTGGCCGGATGCGTAGCGGACCAATTCGGCGCGCGTCTTCAGCCCAAGCTTTTCCAGGCCGCGCGCCTTGTAGGTCTCGATCGATTTCACGCCGACGTCGAGCCGCGACGCGATTTCCTTGTTGGTGAAGCCCAACGCGGCCATCTTCAGCACGTCGGCCTCGCGGTCGGTCAAAGCTGGCGAAACGCCCTTGCGCGCCGCCAGCCGCTTGTTGATTTGTTTGCTCTCGAATACCCGGCCGACGATCGCCGGGTCGATATAGAGCCCGCCGACCATCACGGCGCGAATGGCCTGGACCAGATTTTCCACGGCCGAGCGCTTGAGCACGTAACCACGCACGCCGGCCTCCAGCGCCTGGTTCAGGTAGGCGCGGTCCTCGTGCAGCGTGAGCACGAGAAGCCGCAGCGCCGGCATTTCGCCGGCCAGGCGGCGGCTGAGCAAGATGCCGTTGAGTTCGGGCATCGATATGTCGAGCACGGCGACGTCCGGGCGCTGCTCGCGAATGATTTTCAGCGCGCTCAGGCCGCTTACGGCCTCGCCGACCAGCGCGAAATCCGGTTCCGCCCGAATGAGATTGCGCAAGCCATCGAGCACGATGGGGTGGTCGTCGGCCAAGACGATGCGAATTTTCCCGATCACGCCGCTGACCTTTGGCCGTCGAGCGCGATGCGGGCGAAGATCGTGGTGCCGGCGCCGACCGCGGATTCGACTTCAAGTGTTCCGCCGATCAGTATCAAGCGCCCGCGCATGCCGTCGAGTCCGAGGCCGCCATAGCCGCCGGGTTTCGCCACCATGGCGCCCACGTCGAATCCGCAGCCGTTATCCTCGATGATGACCTGCAGCGTCGCGCCGACGCTCCGGATGACGACGCTGACGTCGGACGGCCCTTGGGCGTGCTTGAGGATATTGGTCAGGCCTTCCTGCACGATGCGATAGACGGTGGTGCCGATCTCGTTCGGCACCTCGTCGAGGTTGGGATCGTCGCAGTGAAAATCGACCTCGGTGCCGTAGCGTTCGCCCCAATCGGCGATGTAGCTCGCCAGAGCCTTCCTTAAACCTAGCTCGTCGATCGCCGGCGGCCGCAATTCCCAGGCGATGCGATGCAGCGTTTTGCCGAGCTCCTCCATATTCTTGCGCACCTGGTGCAGGCGCTCGCGGGCCGGGCCTTGGATCAGCGAATCGATCTCGTTGAGCTCGAGAATCGCCGCGATCAGACCCTGGCCGGCCTGGTCGTGCAGCTCGTAGGACAGGCGCAGGCGCTCCCTTTCCTCGGCAATCGACAGGTGCCGGCGCAAGCCGACCACCAGATGGGACTTCGTCTCGCTTTCAGTCTTTAATTGCGCATTGGCGAGGGAAAGGTCGCCCAGCAGGCGGTCGCGCTCGGTCAGAAGAGCGGCGATCGGCAGGCACCACAGCGAGGTGAAGGTCAGTAGCACCTGCATCGCCAGGATCCGCTCCGACGAATCCGACCGCGACAGAATGGGCTCGCCGATGTTCAAGAGGACGAAGCTCGAGGTGAAAAGCGCGGTGAGGAGATTAGCCGTCGTAGCGCCGATCAGGCCAAAACGGAGCGTCGAAAACAGAATCGCCGGAACCAATAGGAAGGCGAAGGGACGGAAATAGGCGGCGCAAATTCCAACGGCAATGACGAGTGCGAAAATCGCCGCCGCCTCGGCGAGCCGCTGCCGCACGCGTAGCTCATGCCACTCCCGCGACGTGATGCTGATGAGAAACGGCGCCACGACGATCATGCCCAAGGCATGGGCCGGATAGGCTTGGAGCCAGATCGTGCGCCACGGAATTCCGTGCGCCGCGCCGATCACCATCGCGTCGACAGCGTTGCTGCCGGCCGGCGCCACGCCGCCCGCGATGACGATGAAAATGAGCAGATTTTTGAAGCTCGTGAGATTGGCGGCGTTGATGTGCAAGACCGAGAGGAAAGCCAGCGTTACCGCGACTTCGAAAATATTCGCCAGGCCAAAGATCGCGGAAGTTGCCGCGCTATTGCCTACGACGACGTTGGCGAGCGCAATGGCGCAGATACTGCCGATGACGATCGAGCCGTAGTTGCGCAGATTGCGGGTGTGACGGAGCAGCGCGACCAGGACGATGGCGTTTGCAGGCCAGATCGTTGCGACAAAATTCGCGCCGAGCAAAAAGTCGAGGGTCAATAGCGTGACCACGAAAATCGCGGCCGGCAGCAACACGTGTCCGGCAAGCGAGAGATCCGCCGGTTCCCGGCTGGAAGGTGTCTCGGCGATGGCAGCCCCGTCGCCGGTCGCCGGCACACGGAACTGATCCGGTGCGGTCGACGACCGGCCATGCACGGCGGCCGCGAAAATATTGGAAAGCCCCGTTTTATCCGGCATGTGTCGGTCGGCTGCCGCGGTTGTACTGGCCAGCAACCTAACAGAAACAAATAGGCGAATCAGGCCATCCCGGGCGTGGATAATCTCACGAAGACGGCGCCGAGCGATAGCGATTATCGGCGCGGCGGCGCTTGCGCACGCCGATAAAGGGAATTGGCGCCGGCAATCAGATGGTGAAATTCACCGTAAACGAACTGCCGTTCGGGTCGGACGGCATCGACGTCGCATTGCCGTTCGGGTCCTTCATGATGATGCCGTTCGGCGAGCGCTCAAGCTTTGGCGTGGTGTTATTGACGCTGATCGCGCTGAACGTGGTCGAGCCGTAATTGGGCATATAGGCGAACCCGGGCGACGAGGATCCGCAATCTTTGATGCACGGGCCTTCCATGATCCATTCGACCGAAGTCAGGCTCGATGCGTATTGCAAGGTCAGCGTGTAGGGCTGCGGCCAGTTGCCCGTGTTGGTCAATGTGAGGACCCAAGTCGATAGCGCGTAGGGCGCGCATGCCGCCGTGCATTGAATCGTGGCAGTGATCGTATCGCCCGGCTTGACCGGATATTGCTTGCGGCTGATCGGGACCTCGGTCGCGGGGAGAACCTCGTACCAGGCAAAATATTCGGCGTCGCCGTTCGGCGCGGCCGCTTGCATGGTGCCGATTTGAATGAGCGTCTCGTCGCTGTCCTGGCCACCGACCCCGATCCAGGTCGAGGATGCTTCGACGTCGGGCGAGCCTGAATAGGATTGGTACGACACCGCGGGAACGGTCCAGCTGCCTTGCACGGTGGTGTAAGTGCCGCCGCCGTTTATGCCGTAGCCCGACCAGTTGTTCGACAGGGTTTCGTTGCTTGGTCCTGAGAGCGGCATGCCCTTGGCGTCGCGCCAGCGAAACATCCGTGACTGCGAGATTTTTGCTATCGCCTGCAAATTCATCGCGGCGCCTTTGACGGCGAGTGTGTCCGTCCAAGGTCCCGCCGCCCAGGCCAGGATCAGGGCCGGTACGGAAAATCGCATGAGAAACGTAAGCGTACGCGAGCGAGCCCTCGCGTCAGTCTTGCCGTGCCACATTCACCCCTCTCACCCTTCTCCTGGTGCCCAAGCTCCTTGTGCACCATGCAGCTTGCCATAAGGCCGCGGCTAAAAAAAGCCGACGGATTCGCAACCGGTGCCGGCCTCGAAGCTGCCCTTGGCGCGGCGGCCCGGAATATCGATAACGTGCATGGAGCCGTCACCCTGGCAGGCGACGAACAATTCGTCGCCACGGAACGCCATGTCCATCGGCTGCGAGCCGACCTTGATCGCAGTCTGCTCACGGAATGTCGGATCGATCAGGCTCACAGTGTCGCTATTGAGGCTGGTGACCCCGATCAGGCTGTTGTCCGGCGCGTAGCGCGCGATCTGCGCCGCCTTCGGCACGTCCTTGAGCACGATCTCCTCGCGCACCTGGCCGGCTTCGGTGTCGATCAGGAATAATGTCGGCTGTGCGTCGTCGACGGCGACGACGGTGCGGCCGTCGGCCGAGATGGCGATGCCGGCAAGCGGGCGCGGCGTCTTGATCTTGCCGAGGAGTTTGCGCTTCGGCAGGTCGATCACCGAAACCGTGCCGTCCTCTTCGTTCTCGGTGTAGAGACGCTGCCCGTCCGGCGCGATGATCAGGCGGTGGCCGTTGGTCGATCCGGAATCGATCGCTTCGACCACCTTGTTGGTCTTGCGGTCGATCACCGCCACCACCGCGCTGTTCTCGCAGGTGATGTAGATCAGCCCGTCAGGGCCGAGCTTGAGCGTATGCGGGGCGATATAGGGCCGCAGGTCGATGGTGGCGACGTGGGCGCGCTTGTGCAGGTCGAACACGCAGAGGAAATGCTGTGGGTTCGGATTGCGGCCATGGATGCCGTCGCCGAAGATCGGCACGTAAGCCATGCCGGTCTCGGGCACCACCAGCAACTCGTGCACCGTGCGCGGAAAGCCGTCGATCGCCACCTCGGTCTCGTAGGTGTCGGGATTGAGGAACAGCACCTTGCCGCCCATCTTGTCGACTGCGATCATTCCGTGTGAATTGTCTCCGGCGGCCATCGTTTTGTCCCTTCATCGTCAGCGAAGGAATGTACCGTGGCAGGCCTGGGTTTGTCCCGCCCGACGCCTGAGGCCGCCGCAAAGTCTTTTTTGAGACAACAAAGTCTTGGAGCCAACCGATGAACGCCGTTTCCAGCCGGAACATCAAATTCCTCAGCCACAGCGACCAGGGCGGCCGCGGCGACGGCGTCCAGGTCATGGTCAATCGCGGCCATGCTTACATCGGCCACGGCTTTTCCAACGGCATCACCGTCATCGACGTGCGCGACGCGAAGAATCCGAAGACGGTCAATTTCCTGGCCTGCCCGCCGAATACGCGGGCGCACCATATCCAGACCCACGGCGACCTTTTGCTGGCGGTCAATGGCCCGAGCGTCTGGACCATGCAGGTAAGCCAGGAGGCCTATTTCGCCGGCACGTCGGGCGACGCGCTCAAAGGGCAGCAATTCACCAGCGGACTGCGCATCTTCGAGCTGTCGAAGCCGGAGGCGCCGCGCGAGATTGCCTTCCTGCCGCTGGGCGGCTTGGGGCCGCATCGCATCTGGTATGTGGGCGAGCGCTACGCCTATGTCTCGGTGCATCTGCCGGAATTTTCCGACCATATCCTGGTCATCGTCGACATGAAGGAGCCGACGAAGCCGGAAGTGGTCGGCAAGTTCTGGCTGCCGGGCATGTGGACTGGCGGTGGCGAGACGCCGACTTGGCCGAAGGGCCGGCGCTACGCGTTGCATCACGGGCTGGTCGCCGGCAATCTTGCCTATACGGCGTGGCGCGACGGCGGGCTGGCCATCGTCGACGTCGGCGATCCGGCAAAACCGAAACTCGTCTGCCACCGCAACTGGGATCCGCCATTCGGCGGCGGCACCCACTCGCCGCTGCCGCTGCCGGACCGCAATCTTTTGGTCGTCGCCGACGAGGCCAACTTCGCCAATTGCAGCCTCGGCCTGCGCTATATCTGGGTCTTCGACGTCCGCGTGCCCGCCAATCCGGTGAGCATCGCCACCATGCCGGTCCCCGACGAGATGGATTTTTGCAAGAAGGGCGGCCATTTCGGCCCGCATAATCTGTGGGAGAACCGGCCCGGCGCGTTCCAGAGCTCGCGCTTCATCTTCGCTACCCTGCACAATGCCGGCGTGCGCGCCTACGACATCGCCAATCCGTTCGCCCCGCGCGAGGTCGGCTATTTCGTGCCGCCGCCGCCCGCGCGCATGTTCGATCCGCGACCGAACCGGCCGCAGGTGATCCAGTCCTGCGATTGCTTCGTCGATGCGGAGGCGCGGATGTACGTCACCGATTCCAACGCCGGCCTGTACATTTTGCAGTTCGAGGGGGCGTGAACGCGCCGGCGTGACGCGGTGCCGCTGCCGCCGCATCCACATTGACAGTGGAAGCTCACCCCACCAAAGTACGCCGCTCAGAGCCGCTCAAGCGGCCTTAGGGGAGGGGATGGAAATGGCGCAGACAATCGAAGCCTTTGTCGGCAACGCCTTGGATGAAGCGAAAATCTCGCCGCTGCATCGCCGGGTCGTCGGCCTGATCGCCGCGGGCTATTTCTTCGACGTCATCGACTTCACGGTGTTCGGCGCGCTCGTGCCGTTCCTGCTGCAATCCAAATTCGCGACCGGACCGGAGGTTGCCGCCATCGGCAGCGCCACTATTTTCGGCATGTTTTTCGGCACCGCCGGCCAGGGCGAATTCAGCGACCGGTTCGGCCGCCGCTTCATTTATCAATTCAACCTGCTGTTGTTCGGCACTTTCACCATCCTCGGCGCCTTCGCCCCGAGTGTGACGTTGCTGGTTGTTTGCCGCTTTATTGCCGGGCTCGGCCTTGGCGCCGAGCAGCCGCTCGCGTTCGCTTATGCCGGAGAATATTCGCCCAAGCGCATCCGCGGACGAATCCTCGCCATCGTCCATTTCATCGGTGGCGCCTGCGTGTGGCCGATCGGCACGGCACTGGTGCTCTTGTTCGGCAACTTCGCCACCACGCCCGAATATGTCTGGCGCGGCGTCTGGCTGCTCATCGGCGTCGGCGCGCTGATCGTCTGGGTGTTCCGTTTTACCTTGCCGGAATCGCCGCGCTTTCTGGCGACTCACGGCAGAGGCGACGAGGCGATCAAGGTTCTCGAACGCCTCGGCATCAAGGGACCGACCGAGCCGTTGTCCTCCGACGCCGCGAGCAATACCAAGAGCGACCCGATCGGCATCGTCTTCCGCATGTTCCCGGTTCGCGTCGTTGCCGGCATGATCTGCTTCACGGCGTTCTTCGGCGTGGCGATCGGACTCGGCGCATGGCTGCCGAACATGATGGGCGCCAAGGGCTTCACCATCACCAAGTCGCTGCAATACACGCTTGTGATGAATTTTGCCGTGCCCTGCGCCAGCATCTTCATGATGTACGCGCTCGACAAATACGGCCGCAAGATCACCTCGGTCTGCGCCTTCGTCGCCGCTGGCTTGATGGCCATCGTCTTTGCTAATGCCGCAACGCCGATAGAGCTGATGGTTGCGGGCTTCATCATGGTCTTCTTCGTCCAGGTCGCCGGCAACTCGATGCAGATTTTCACCTCGGAGGTGTTTCCCACCAACGCGCGCGCCTCGGGCTTCGGTCTGGCCTCGGGCGTCGGCCGGCTCGCCACCGCGTTCATCATGCCGACCATTCTGTGGGTGCAGAATGGCTGGGGCCTGACCACGGTGTTCGTCTGCCTGGCGATCCTGCTGTTGATCGCCGCGGCTGCGGTGACACAGCTCGGCCCCGAAGCGCGGCAGAAGAGCCTCGACGAGATCGCGCCGCCGACGGGATGACGACGCGCATCGTCTGGCTTGTAACGGTCGTCTTTTGTTTCGCCACCGCCGCGCCGGCGGTGGCGCAAACGTTCGGTGCGCCGAATTGGCACACCTATCAGAACGACCGCTACGGCACGACGATCGACTATCCCGAACTTTTCAAAGCCGAGCCGCCGCCGGACAACGATGACGGGCGGCGCTTCAAGAGCGCCGACGGCGCGGAATTCGCGGTCTTTGCTTCCTACGGGGCGCTCGATTACGACCTCGCCGGATATCAGAAATACATCTTGGAGAAACTCGATCCCGGCAACGCCGTCACCTTTCAGGCCCACGGCGACAATTGGTTCGTCATCTCCGGCGCCAAAGGCGACGGCATCTTCTACGAGCGGTATATGCTGTCGCACGGCAAGGAGATGGCCGAGGGTTTTGTCGAGGGTTTTGTGATGTCCTATCCGGCCGCGCTCAAGCGGACCTACGACCCGATCGTGGCGCGGATGGCGAAATCATTTCGCTCCGGCTCGGGCTTTCAATCGCCGAAGCGGTGACGCTTCCAGTGAGCGTTAATCACCCGCGCCAATAACGGTCTTCCCAGCTGCGCGACAGCCGCATGGCGGAGAGGATCAATCCCGCCATCGAATAGGTCTGCGGGAAATTACCCCACAGCGCGCCGGTCTGCGGATCGACGTCTTCGGACAACAGTCCGTAGCGATTGCGATGGGCGAGCGCGTCGGTAAACAGGTCTTTCGCCGCCTCGCGCCGGCCGAGCGACCACAGCGCGTCGATCAGCCAGAACCGGCAGATCAGGAACGCGGTGACCGGCAAGCCGAAGTCGTCGGCATTGGCGTAGCGCATGACGTGCTTCTCGCGCATCAATTCGCGCTCCATGGCGGCCACGGTCGAGGCGAAGCGCGGGTCGTCGACCTCGACGACGCCGAGATCGGCGAGCAACAGCACGCTGGCATCGAGATCGTCGGAGCCGAACGCCGCGGTGAACGCGCCGCGCTTCTCGTTCCAGGCGCCGTCGATCAGGGCTGCGTGGATCGGCTCGGCGATCGAATTCCAATATTTGGCGCGATCGGCAAGCCCGATGCGGTTGGCGATCGCCGCCAGCCGCTGGCAGCCGGCCCAGCACATCGCCGCCGAATGGGTGTGGATGCGCGAGCGGCCGCGATATTCCCAGATGCCGGCGTCGGGTTCGAGCGCCTTGCGCGCGGCGCGTTCGCCAAGCGATTCCAGGAGATGAAACAATCCCTCGTCGCCCGGCCGCGGCAGGCGGCGGTCGAAGAACATCGGCATGGCGGCGAGAATGACGCTGCCATAGGTGTCGTGTTGGACCTGATCGACCGCGGCATTGCCGATGCGCACCGGGCCGTCGCCGCGATAGCCTTCGAGGTCGGGCGCGGTGCGTTCCTCGATGCTGGTCGTCGGCACGATGCTGTAGACCGGACGCAGCTCGTGATCGAGTTTCGACGCGATCGACAGCGTGAACGAAATGAACTCTTCCATGGTGCGCGTGGCGCCGATGCGGTTGAGCGCCTGGACGACGAAATAAGCGTCGCGCAGCCAGCAATAGCGGTAATCCCAGGTGCGGCCCGACGACGGCGCCTCAGGGATCGACGTGGTGTGCGCGGCGATGATGCCGCCGGTCTCGTCGAAATTGGACAGTTTCAACGTGATCGCGGCACGGATGATGGCCTCTTGCCAGTCATATGAAATCGACAAACGACGGACCCATTCCATCCAATAATCATGCGTGCGGTCGACAAATTCGCGGCAAGTTTGCTGCAGATCGCCTAAATATGGCTCGTCCGGTCCGAACACCAAGTGTAGCGGGCGGGTCAGCACGAACGGAGATTCGCTTTCGATCAGCGTTAGCGGCGCATCCGTCGTCAGGCGGATCACGGTCGAGTCGGCGGAATAGCGGATGTGATTGCTGCCGGGCGATCGATTGACCAGCGGCTTGCCGTAATCATAGGTCGGCCGCATCCGGATGGTGATGCGCGGCAGGCCGGCAATCGGCTCGACGATGCGGAACAGCTGCGGCGGCCGGAACACGCGGCCGAATTGGCGAAAGCGCGGGGCGAAGTCGGTGATCTTCACTTTGCCGCCGTTGCGGTCGGTCAGCACGGTCGAAACGATCGCGGTGTTGCGGACATATTCCGATTGGAACTCCGCTATGTCGTCGAGCACGACGTCGGAAAATCCCTTCTCTTCCTTGCCGGACACCAGCCGGCAGAAGATCGGGTCGCCGTCGAACCGCGGATAGCACCACCAGACGATGCGCGAGTGCGGATCGACCAATGCGGCCGTACGGCCGTTGCCGATGACGGCGAGATCAAGCCCGTGATCGGTCATTCTGCCGTGCCTGTGCCTTCGGCCGCGATGCGCGCAAGCCAGCTGCGCACCGATTCCGGCTTGTCGAAATGGCCGTTGGCGTCGGCAAAGACGCGGCCGACGGAAAAACCCAGGCCGCCAAATCTGGAAATGATGCCGAAGACGGGCTCGTCGGTGGTGTCGTCGCCGATGAAGATCGGATTGCGGTCGGCGAACGGCGGAAAACTCATCAGCTCGCACACCGCGTCGGCCTTGTTGATGCCGGCCGGTTTGATCTCGACGACCAGTTTGCCGGGCAGGATCTCGACCGAGCCCGGCTCAGCGCCTGCGCAGATCGTTTCGACCGCCGCGCGCACTTCGTCTTCCTTGTCCGGCGCCAGGCGATAGTGAATCGCCAGCGAATAGCCCTTGTTCTCGGCGAGGATGCCGGGGCCGATCTCGGTGACGCTGGCGAGCTTGCGCTTCAAATCAGTGCTCAGCGGTCCCGCGCGCATCAGCGGCTCGGCATCCGCGGCCACGCGCAACTCCGCGCCATGGCCGCCGATCGCGGCGAGTTGCAAGGGCGAAAAGATCAAATCGATGTCGGCGAGCGAGCGGCCCGAGACCAGCGCCACCGCGCCGCCGGTCAAGTCGTCGAGCCGCGCCAGCGTGCGACGCAGGCCCGGCGGCACCCAAACCTGCTGCGGCGACGGCGCCAGATCGAGGATGGTGCCGTCGATGTCGAGCAGGATCGCGCATTTCCGCAAGTCGGGGACGAGCGAGATTTCCGCAAGCTCCATGTCGAGATCCGAGATTTCCAGGGTCATGTCCACGTCTGACATCCGTTATTCAATCGATAAACGCAAGCGGCCGGCTCACCGCTTCGAGCGATTTGCGCTCGGCAGCGATGCCCCAGCGGGCCTGGACGACGGCGGCAGCGGCCATCAGGATCGCGCCAATCACGTAACCCATGGCGACGCTCGAGCGCGAGCCGGTCGAGATCAGCATGCCGAACAGCAGCGGCCCGGCGACGCCGCCGACGCCGGTGCCGATGGCATAGAAGAAGGCGATGGCGAGCGCGCGAATCTCCAGCGGGAAAATCTCGCTCACCGTCAGATAGGCCGAGCTCGCCGCCGCGGAGGCGAAGAAGAACACGATCATCCAGGCGGCGGTCAGCGTCGTCGCGGTGAGCAGGTTCTGGCTGAACAGATAAGCGGTGACCGCGAGCATGATGGCGGAGAGCGCATAGGTCGATGCGATCATGACCTTGCGGCCGATCGTGTCGAACAGGCGGCCGAGCAGGATCGGGCCGAGCACGTTGCCGGCGGCGAACGGCAGGATGTACCAGCCGACCGCGTGCGCCGGTATGGCGTAGAAGTCGGTGAGGATCAGCGCATAGGTGAAAAAGATCGCGTTGTAGAAGAACGCCTGCGCGATCATCAAAGTGAGGCCGACCAGGGTGCGCTGGCGATAGGTTATGAACAGCGTATGGGCGACCTCGCGCAGCGGCGTGTGGTCGCGCATGCGCAACCGCACCTTCGGCCACTCGTGCGCGGGCGTAGCGCCACCGCGCGCAAATTGCGCTTCGATGCCGCGGACGACCGCGAGCGCCGCTTGCGGGAAGCCGTGCGTCAGCAGCCAGCGGGGGCTTTCGGGAATCCAAAGTCGCATGACCAAAATAACAAGTCCTATTGTTGCGCCGATCAGGAACGCCAGCCGCCAGCCGATCGCCGGATCGATGAATGCCGGATCGAGCAGGACGAGCGAACCGCCCGCGCCCATTGCCGCGCCAAGCCAGAAGCTGCCGTTGATGAGAAGGTCGGTCCAGCCGCGGAACCGTGCCGGAATAAGCTCCTGGATTGTCGAATTGATGGCAGTGTATTCGCCGCCGATGCCGGCGCCGGTGAGAAAGCGGAACACGATGAAGCTCCACGAATCCCACGACAGGCCCGTGGCCGCGGTCGCCGCGAGATAAATGGCGAGCGTGATCGTGAACAGCTTTTTGCGCCCAAGCCGATCGGTCAGCCAGCCGAAGAAGACCGCGCCGAGCACGGCGCCGGCGAGATAACAGCTTCCGGCGAGGCCGACCTGCGCATTGCTCAACCCCAAAGCCGAGCTCTGCTTGAGCTCGCCGGCCAGCGCGCCGGCCAGCGTCACTTCGAGACCGTCGAGAATCCAGGTGATGCCGAGCGCGGCGATCACCAAGAGATGGAATCGCCCGAACGGCAGAGCGTCGAGGCGCGCCGGGATATCGGTGGCGATGATCGCGCTCGATGGGCTTTTAGCGGTGTCATGCACCGGGTTCCGGCGCACGGGAGGCGGGATGGCGCAATGGTTAAAATCTCGATGCGGCAATAACTTGCCTGCGAAAAGTGTCATGTCTGAATGCCGCCAGGCCCGGGGTCCCACTCACTAACGCCTGGCGCGGTCCGACGGTTCCGGCGGCGGGGCTCAGCGCGCCGGCGCGGCCGTACCCGAATAGGTAATCCGCCATATGGTACCGCTGGCATCTTCCGAAACCAGCAGCGCTCCGTCCTTGTCGACGGCGACGCCGACCGGGCGGCCCCAGACCTCCGAATCGCTGATCACGAAGCCGGTGGCGAAATCCTCATATTCGCCCGTCGGCGCGCCGTCCTTCATCAGTACGCGGATGATCTTGTAGCCGGTGCGTTTGGAGCGATTCCATGAGCCGTGCTCGGCGGCGAAAATATTGCCGCGGTACTCGGCCGGAAATTGCGTCGCGTCATAGAACGTCATGCCGAGCGACGCCGAATGGGCCTGGAGCAACACGTCCGGGACGGTGATCTTGTCTTTCAGGTCCGGCCGCTCGCCGGCATGACGCGGATCCTCATGCGCGCCGATATAGTACCAGGGCCAGCCGTAATACGCGCCCTCGCGCACGCGGGTGATGTAATCGGGCGGCACGTTGTCGCCGAGGCCGTCGCGCTCGTTGGTCGAGCACCACAACGTGCCGTTCGCCGCGGCGACCGCCATGCCGACGCAATTGCGGATGCCGGTTGAGAAGATGCGGCGGTTCTTGCCGTCCGGATCGACGGCCAGCACGTCGGCGCGCTCGGTCTCATCGCCCCACGCCGCGCCGAGCGGATGATCGGACTGCCACGCCTGCAGCGCCGATCCGCTCAGCTTCTCCATGCCGTCGCCGGCGTTCGAGGCGGAGCCGACCGACACATACATTGTCTTGCCGTCTGGCGAGAACACCACGTCGCGGGTGCTGTGGCCGCCGACCGGCAGATGCGGCACCACGATCTCGGCCGCGCCGCGCGCGGCGAGATCGCCATTGCGATAGGGAAAGCGGACCACGGCGTCGGTATCGCCGACATAGACCCATTGCGGATCGGCGCCGGCCGGATAGAACGCGATGCCGAACGGGTAGTGCAGGCCCGATGCGAATAGGCTCGGCTGCATTGCGCCGCTGCCGCCCGGCCGCAACACGCGGATGCGTCCCGCGCTGCTTTCGGCGACGAACACGTCGCCATTCGGCGCCACGCGAATGATGCGCGGCCCGGCGAGACCCGAGGCAAATAGGTTGACTTCGAAGCCATTTGGGACGATTGGCTTTTGGTCGGTGCGGCGCACTTCTCTGACGAAATTCCGCGCCGACGCGGCCATGTCCGGTGCCGGCAAGTCTTGCGGCCTGATGATCCGGCGCACACCCGGATGATCGCCGTGCCAGTCACCAAACGCGGCCGCGCCCTCGAACAGTCCGGCGCCGGTTTGGGCGAACAGCGGAATGGCGGCGAGGGCAAAAATCGCGGCGGCGGTAGCCGCCAGAATGTCACGAGCGGGGTGCGGCATGGCGTGCTCCTGGCGGGGTTCGAAAGATGAACGGGCCCAGGTTAGTACGGTTCCATCGGTGACGCGCCTTGATTGCTGAAGCCCGACTGGAGATTCCGCGGCGTCTGCGCGCCATCGTGCGGGCGCGAGAATCGAGCCTGATCTTGCTGGCGGCCTTGGTCGGCGTGCTTGCGGGATTGGTCGTGGCCGGTATGGGCATCGGCGTCGACATCCTCCATGAGGTGTTCTTCAACCTGGCGCCGGGTGAGCGCCTGTCGGGGCGGCTTTCGCTCGATCCGTGGCTGGCGGTCCTGGTGCCGCTGTCCGGCGGCATCATATTCGGTATCGCCAGCGAAGTGATCGCCCGGTGGCGGCCGGAGCGGGAGGTCGATCCGATCGAAGCCAATGCGCTGCACGGCGGCCGCATGTCGCTGATCGGGAGCATGATCGTCGCGGCGCAGACCATGTGGTCGAGCGGCGTCGGCGCCTCGGTCGGATTGGAAGCGGGCTATACCCAGATCGCCAGCGGCATCGCCTCGCGCATCGGCCACGCCTTTCGCCTGCGCCGCGGCGACTTGCGCATCCTGGTCGGTTGCGGCGCCGCCGCCGGCATCGCCGGCGCGTTCGGTGCGCCGCTCGCCGGCGCATTCTACGGCTTTGAGCTGATCATCGGCGGCTATTCGCCCAACAGCCTGGCGCCGGTCGGCATCGCGGCGCTGATCGGATTTTTGGTGGCGAACTATTTTTCGCCGGCCGAGATTGGCGTCGTCGCGCCCGACAAGACGACGATTGTGGCCCATGACCTGGTGCTGGCGGCAACGCTGGGCCTCATGGCGGCGATGCTCGGCATCATTCTCATGCGCGGCGTGGCGCTCTGCGAGGCGATGTTTACCCGGTCGCGGCTGCGGCCGACGCTGCGCACGGCGGCCGGCGGCTTGGTCGTCGGGCTGATCGCGATCATATCGCCGCAGGTGATGTCTTCGGGCCACGGTGCGCTGCGCGTCGCCGGCATGCTCGATCTGTCGTTTCGCGCGGTGGCGCTATTGTTCGTGCTGAAAATCATCGCCTCGATCGCTTCGCTCGGCTCAGGATTCCGCGGCGGGCTGTTTTTTTCCTCGCTGTTGATCGGCGCACTCGGCGGTCATCTGTTGGCGACCGCGCTGACCATGTTCTGGCCGACCGCCTATTTCGATCCCAACGCCTATGCGGTGATCGGCATGAGCGCGCTGGCGGCGTCCGTCATCGGCGGCCCGCTGACCATGATCTTCATCGCGCTGGAGACCACCGGGGACCTGTGGCTGACGACCGCGGTGCTGATCGCCGTGATCATCGCCGCCCAGGTGACGCGCGAAGGGTTTGGCTACTCGTTCGCCACCTGGCGTTTCCATCTGCGCGGCGAGACCATCCGCAGCGCCGCCGACATCGGCTGGATGCGCGACCTCACCGTCGGCAGCATGATGCGCGAAGACGTGCAGACCGTGCATGCCTCGACCACGATCGGCGCGTTCCGCGAAGAATATCCGCTCGGCGCCATGCCCTATGTTGTCGCCGTCGACGAGAATGATCGCTATGTCGGGCTGGTGCTGATGGCGGACGCGCATTCCGCCGAAGTCTCGCCCGACAAGCCGGTCAAGGAACTGCTGCACTATCGCGAGGACCTGCTGCTCCCCGGCATGGCGGTCAAGGAAGCCGTGCTCGCCTTCGATCGCGCCGAGGCCGAAGCGCTGGCTGTCGTCGATTCCTTCCGCGACCGCCACGTCATCGGACTGCTCACCGAAGCCTATGTGCTGCGCCGCTATGCGGCGGCGCTGGAACGCCGCCGCCGCGAGCTGATCGGCGACGAATAGACGCATACTTATTACACTGGTGAGCCGCCTTTGCCGCCGGTTCCGCTTGTTGCGCATGACGCGATGCACAAAGAATGGCACTTCACGGGTTTGTCATGACCCAAACATGATCACTGTCGATAGTCTTGGCTGGTCCACCGTGCGCCATTTCACGGCGGCTAGAGCATGATCCGGAAAAGTGGAAACCGGTTTTCCGAAAAGATCATGCTCCATCAAAATGCTAGAGCGAAATTGCTTCGATCTGAAGCGATTTCGCTCTAGGGCGATCTCGCAATACCGGCCGGCTTGCGCGATGGGCGCGAATAAGACGATTATCGATCTAAGCGCTACGTCTAAAATTTGATCTTTCTGCCATAGGCTCGCTTCATTCTCAGATAGCGCTTTGGCGCGACAATCGTGACTGCGAAACGTTTTCGAGGCGGGAGGCGCATGGACGACATTGCAACTGCGCAACGGCCGGAGCAATCGGCCCGTGCGAATATGGTCTTCATTCCCGGCGACACGTTCCGCATGGGATCGGACAAGCATTATCCGGAAGAGGCGCCGGCGCATCGCGTCACCGTCGACGGCTTCTGGATCGACCGCACGCCGGTGACCAACCGGCAGTTCAAGGATTTCGTCCGCGCCACCGGTCACGTCACCTTCGCCGAGATTCCACCCGATCCGAAGAATTATCCCGGCGCGCTGCCGCACATGCTCTATGCCGGCTCGCTGGTATTCACGCCGCCGGGCCATCCGGTCGATCTGAAAAACTGGGGCGAGTGGTGGAGGTTTCTCAAGGGCGCGAACTGGCGCCACCCTTACGGCCCGAAGAGCAAGATCAACGCGCTTGATAATCATCCCGTCGTGCATGTCGCTTATGCCGACGCGCTGGCCTATGCCGCATGGGCCGGCAAGGAATTGCCGACCGAGGCCGAATGGGAATTCGCCGCGCGCGGCGGGCTTGACGGCGCCGAGTTTGCCTGGGGCGATGAACTCACGCCCGGCGGCAAGCACATGGCCAATACCTGGCAAGGCAATTTCCCGCACGAGAATCTTTGCAGCGATGGGTTCGATCGTACCTCGCCGGTGACCGCGTTTCCGCCCAACGGCTACGGCGTGCACGACATGATCGGCAATGTCTGGGAATGGACGACCGACTGGTGGTCGGCCGAATACCAAGCCGATGCGCCGAAGGCGTGCTGCGTTCCGGAAAATCCGCGCGGCGGCGGCGAGGAGGACAGCTACGACCCCTGCCAGCCGCAGATTAGGATTCCGCGCAAGGTCATCAAAGGCGGCTCGCATCTGTGCGCGCCGAACTACTGCCGCCGCTACCGCCCGGCCGCGCGCCACGCGGAAGCGGTGGATACGTCCACGAGCCACCTCGGGTTTCGGTGCGTCATTCGAGACAGGAGAGCGTCATAAGCGCCAAGAAAGCGAGCGATAGCATACGAAGCCGCGGCGACGCGCTGCGGATCGCGGACGATCAGCGCGGCAGCTTTGTGGGGTAAAGCAGCCGCGCGTTCTCTGAGATGGCGCGGCAGAAATTGACCCATCGCGACATTTCGCGACCATCAATTGACGCGCTGCAAAAAAGATTACTCGATCAATCTCAGCTCGACACGAACAGGATCGAGTGTTGCGAGTTCTCCAGCACCGCAGCCGCGATCTTGCCGAAATACAACGTCTTGCCGGCCGGGCGTCCGACCCCCATCACGACCAGACCATATCGCCCGAGGCGCGCCTGTCGCAGGATGGCATCCTCCGGCGCGATATCAAGACGCAAGGCGGTTCGGATCGGCGTGTCATAGCGGTCCGCCAGCTCGACCACGTCCTTGAGAATGGTTTCTTCATGGCGCCGGCTCATGGTCGCCCGTTTCAAGCGGCGCTGTGCGGCACCGAGCCCGACCGTGCCCATGACATAGAGCGCCGTCACCGCGCTGCTGCCGGCGCGGGCTAGAGCGAGTGCCATCTCGGCGGCCCGCAGCGAGGCCTTGTTACCGCGGACCGGCACAAGGATGTTTAAACGGCGCTCCAGCGGCTTCTGCAAATGCGAGCCTCGCGCCACGGCGATTGCAAGAGGACCCTCAAACCCGGCGGCGATCTGAGCGACCTGCTCGTGGAAGCCGCCATGGGCCGCCATGGTCCCCTCGACACCGATCACCAGGAGATCGTACCCCTTTCGCGCTTCTTTGGTCACGACTGCCTCCGACGCGATAGAGTCGACGTGCAGGGCCCTGTCCAGCCATCGCGCCCTCGCGTTTCGCACCTCCGTCTCGCTGATTGCGCCCGTTTCTTTCGCACCGTGTGTTACTGTTTCGGTGCGGCGTGCCGACGTTGTCTCTTTGCCTTGAACCGCCTCGTGCTGCCCCATATGAAGGACTGTCATCGGGATTCCACACGATCGACCCAGCATCCCGGCAAGGTGCTGCGCGAGCTTACCGTTCGCACTGTCGTCTACGGCGATAAGCACGCGTTCGATGTTGGTGACGAAACCTGTTGCCTCGAATGCTTCGCGCTCGAGGCGCACGCGCTCATCGTGACGCAGCGGCAGCCTCGAGAATGCCCAGCGCAAGGTTGGCGGCATTGCCATCGTGGTGACCACCGCCATGGTGACAACCATGGTGAACAGATCCTGGCTGAGCGCGCCCATCGACAAGCCGATCGAGGCGACAATCACTTCGGTCGAGCCGCGGGCGTTCATGCCGCAACCAAGTGCCAGCGATTCTCGTGCGCTCAGGCCGCCAAGGGCGCCCCCGAGGAACGCTCCGGCAAACTTGCCGAGGCTTGCGATCAATATCAGACCGACGGTCAAAAGGAACAGGGTAGGGTCTCGGAGTATGGTCAAATTGGCGTGCAAGCCGGCAAGCGAAAAGAAGATCGGCATGAACAGAGCGGTGACGAGGCCGCGCAATTGTTCGTCGATGTGGCGGGTCAGGATCGGCGACTCGCCGACGAGAATTCCGGCGACGAACGCACCTAGCACGGGATTTATGCCAATCAGATCCGTCGTCAGCGCCATCGTGCCCATGATGACGAGAATTGCGGTAACCACCGGCATTTCGCTGACAAAACTGTCATTGGTCCAGCGGATGATGCTGAACACCAGACGCCGTCCGAGCGTAAAGCTGATCGCAAGAAAGATTGCCGTTCCGAGCACGCTCTGACCCAAGCCGAGCGCATCCACCTGTCCGTGCACCGCGAGGCCGGTGATAATCGCGACGATGACCCATCCCACCGTGTCATCGATAATGGCTGCGGCGATCAGCGTGATACCGACGTTTCGGCGCATGAAACCCATCTCGCGCACGACCATGGCCACGATCTTCACCGAGGCTATCGACAACGCGGTACCAAGAAACAGCGAGGTGATGATCCGCTGATCGAGCTTCGGCAGCATTGCGGCGGGCAGTAGCTCGCCGAGCACAAACCCGCAGGCGAAGGGTATGATGATTCCCGCGGCCGACGTGCTGATGGCAGCACGACGTGCCTTTTTAACCAGCCTGAGGTCGGTCTCCATCCCGGTCAGCAGCAACAGCATCAGGATGCCAAGCTGTGAGACGGCATCGATCATGCTTTGCTGTTGCGGATTCGCGGAAAAGACCGCGCGCTGTGCCTCCGGCCAAATAGCGCCGAATACGGAAGGTCCAAGCAGAATTCCGGCGATCAGCTGCCCTATGATGGCCGGTTGCCCGATCCGCTGCATCGCCTCGCCGATCAGACGTCCTACCAGCAGCAGCAGAACGATCTGTGCGAGGAAGAGCGCCTCAGATGGAGCCTGCATTCGGGTCCTCCGCGGTGAGCGAGCCGTTCAGGACATCATCAGCAACGGAATCGGAAGCCCTGAATGATCGGCAGTCCCAGGCAGCATCTAGTGCAAACAGGCAGATACCCGCAAAAACTGAGGATAAGCGGCTGGTGCTGATATGTCCTATCATTAAAGGTGCGAAACGAGGCACGATACGGAAGAGCAATCAGTGGAGGCTGGGTCATGTACAAGCATATTCTCATTCCTACCGACGGCTCGCAGTTGGCTGCGGAGGGTATTTCACGCGCTATCGCCTTGGCAAAGGCGTTAAGTGCCGAGGTGACCGGGATAACCGTCACGGCTCCGTCCCAGGTTTTTGCGGATACTAAGCGCACGACTGCGATGGCTGAAAAATATCTTGGTCAGATCAAGGATGCCGCAGCGGCAGCCGGTGTGCGTTGCAGGGTCATTCACGCCGAGCACGAACGGCCTTACCAGGCCATTATCGACACAGCGAAAAAGAACAGCTGCGACCTGATCGTGATGGCCTCCCACGGACGGCGCGGGGTTTCCGCGTTGGTGCTTGGCAGCGAAACCGTCAAGGTGCTGACGCATAGTAGCCTTCCGGTTCTCGTCTATCGCTAGTACCGATGCCGCCCTTCAGTTTCGCGCAATCAATCCTTATGACATCCCTATGTCACAGCATTGCCCTTCCTCTCGTTTCTTTATGACGTTTAAGTCCATATAGGATTAGCTCCATATAGAACGGGTCCAGGAAGGTCGTAGTCCCGTGAGACCGTGCCTTGTCGTTCTGTCTGAAACACGATGGCACTCTCAACCGGTCTGACAGGTCAGCTTTGGCTTGCGCCGGCGGTGAGCCAAAATTTCAAAGCCAAAGTGATGCCATCGACCGTTGAGGGTGTCGAACGTTATGCGGGGGGGTTGAATTTGCTCTTTTCGAGCATGGAAACTTGTGCGCAAAGTCGAGAGTGCCAAAATGATTCCGTATCGCGTTTTCGTAGCAGGCATACCCTGTGACATCGCTGTGTATTCGAGATCGAAAAATGTTTCGATGGCCGTGGGCGAATACAGGGGAAAACAGTTCGAGGTCAGAAGGGCCAGCGCAATCAGCGCCGCCGAAGCTTGGGCCAAAGCCGCAGAGCGCGTTACGGCAACCGAATAACAGTTTTGTTTTTATGTTCGAAACCTTGTTATCGGAAGGCACGGTCGCTGCCTTTTTGTGCAAAGCGAGGAACGGGCAATGATACGCACCCACTTCAAAGCGGTGCCAACTGCTTTCAGTACCGCGCTGGTTGTTCCATATTTGTGGGCGGCTGTCCGCCATTCCCCACTGACATATGGGCAGTGTGAAGCCGTGAAGGAGAATGCGAGTCGACTGGCCTGTTATGATCGCGTTATTGGTTAAAAGTCGCTCCATCCGGCAAAGGAAGTACGCTGGCCACCGTCTGGCGAAATTCCAAGCGAATAACCTTAGAAATTCTGACCGCCAGGCCAGAGCTGAAATGGCGGTGCGGCCAGAGGCGGTGCGGGCGGCGATCGTGCTAGAGCGTCGGCAGGAGGCCACGATGGTGAAGCGTGAGCGATTCGTTACGCATGTGACATGCCCGCAGTGCGCACTAAACGGTTCTGCAACGTGGGAAGAAGATGAAAGTAGAAATCTAGAAACGACAATCAAAAGCTTATCACATGGCTTCAAGATCGGTCCGGATATGGAGATTTATTGTGCCGACTGCGGCGTTAAGGCGACTATTGGCCGAACCTTAAGTCGATCCGAAATGAAATGACCCGCTACCCCAAAATAGGGCACTACCGAAATATGAAACGGTCGAACGACAACTTGACGCAGTCAAATAAGCGGCACTAGCCCAATGCCGGCTCAAACGGCGTGAAGCGCGCGCCATCTCCGAACGCAGGGTTAGAATAAGCTCGTCTCTCTCCTCCGAGCTACGGGGGTGTCTGCTTCTGGGCTGTTTCGTCACTTAGTGCGGTGCAGCGATACTGGGGGACAAGCGAACATCGCGCGGACATCAAAAATCGGTCGGAGGTGACCCATCTCGGAAGTGGAGTGTGCATCGCAGCAGTTCGGCCGCGTCGCCCCGCACGACAGCCGCCTTAACTTGATCGCGCCTTATGAAATCGAGGGTATTATCCCGATCCGGGCATTGGTACAAAGAATGCGGCAGGATGACTTTGAGGCTCTAATCTGAAGGTGTGTTCGTGCCGATTTTCGGGAAATCGTCCTTGGCTCGCGTGTTTTGCGGCGCCATCCTCTTTTGTGCTACCGCTGATCACGCAGCTCGGGCCCAACAAGCGCAGACGAATTCGCAACAGCAGCCGACGGCGGATGCACCCGCGACAGCACCGGCACCGGATAAAAGCGGTTATACGTTGTTCAATCCGACGCCCGACAGTCAGTTGCGCAATTTCTCGCCCGACCGGCCGCCGAAGGCCGACTCCGCCTACACGGTCGACGCCGGGCACTTCCAATACGAAACCGACCTTTTAAACTATTCGGAGAGCAACTTCGGCGGCGTTACCACAAAGCTCTACCAGGCTTTCGATCCGGTGTTGAAATTGGGTCTGACCAATTGGGCGGATTTCGAGATTCAATTCAACGGCTATCAAAATCTTGTGGCGACCGAAAATGCGACAGGCGCTGTCGTGGCGAAGGGGTCTGGTTTTGGCGACGTCTTTCTCAAGTCGAAGATCAATCTTTTCGGCAATGACGGGGGCTCCGCCGCCTTGGCGGTAATCCCCTATGTTAAGATTCCGAGCGACAATCTCTACATCAGCAATGGCGTCGTCGAGGGCGGGCTGATTGCGCCTTTCCAGCTCACACTGCCTGACGATTTCGGCTTGACCTTGATGACCGAAGTCGACGCGCTAAAGAATGCCAACGACAGCGGCATGCACCCCAATTTCGTCAACCTCATCAACCTCAACCATCCAGTCCCGGGTATCAAGAATTTGAGTGGCGCAATTGAATTTTTTTCGTCTGTCGGAACGGATGTGAATACGCCGGCAATCTACACCTTTGACACAGCCTTGATCTATTTGCTCACGCCTAACGTTCAGCTCGATGGCGGCGTCGATTTCGGCCTGAACAGGGCGGCGCCGAAGCTGCAAACCTTTATGGGGCTATCGCAGCGGTTTTGATGGATTCGCAGCTCCGCTGAACGCTTCGAGCGGTAGGCGCGCGCCTGGCCGGCCTGTGCTCGCCCGGCGTTATTCCGCTGCCGTACGGCCCAGCGCGTCACTTAGTGTGGTGCGGCTAAAGCAGCCGCGCGTTCTCTGAGATGGCGCGGCAGAAATTGACCCACAGCGGCACTTTGCGACCGTCAATTGCCGCATTGCGAAAGGTTTATCCGATCGCGCCAAATAACCAGAACTGACAAGGAGGCTCCGACTTCGGTCGGACCCTCTTTTGTTCGGCTGCCACCAGACGATTCACCGATTGACTTCAGCGCCTGGTTCGAAGTCTGCCTCGGTGCTCTCCGGTATACCTTCGGTGCGCGCCACAACACACCGCGGGTCGGCTGAATCTTGATGGCTCGCGGGGTGCGATGCCACCGACGCCGCGATCGTGACCTCGTTCGGCCCGTGCACGCTCGCACGCTTCAAGGTGATCACTGACGAGGTCACTTCGGCCGCTTCCGCGAATCCGGTGTCGCGAAAATAGCGGTGCGTTCCGGCCTTGGGTTATGGCCTTGGCGGTTCAAAGCTTGCCGAGCAAGACCAAGATCAGCAAGATCACGATGATCAGGCCGAGGCCTCCGCCACCGTAGTAGCCGGTCCCGTAGAATGGGCCGCCCCCAAGCCCACTAAAGCCTCCAAGCAACGCGAGGACCAAAATGATGATGAGGATGGTGCCGATCGACATGGCATTATCTCCGTAGTCGGATCGTGAGAGTCGTTGGAACGCTCAACCCTGCGATTTTTTGGTTATTGTAGCAAGATCAATGTCCGGTATCGGACTTAGTTGATCTGGATCAATGCAACTGGGCTTTGCCGCCATAATCATATGCTCGAACACATTCGGGCCGCAAAAGCCCTAAGAGGCGAGGGAAGGTCATGTCGACATTCAAGTTTGGGGTTGCCGTCATTGTTCTTGCGACCGCGCTCTCGACCGCGGCCTACGCGGCTAAAGGCGGCGGTGGCGGCGGCGGTGCTGCCCACGGCGGTGGCGGTGGCGGCGGCGGTGCCCACGGTGGCGGCGGCGGCGGTGGCTTCCACGGCGGCGGCGGCGGTGGCGGCGGCGGCGCACGTGTCGGTGGCGGCGGTGGCGCGCGTCACATCGGCGCCAGCCCGACGACATCCCGTTCGACCGCGCAGCCGAGCACGCGCGGCAATCGCTCTTTGGCTACCCACACTCCCGCGAACAATTCCGTCGGCCAAAGGACGCCAGGGAATCCAGCCGGCAATGAAGCGCGCAAAGCGAACGTGAACCCAAACCTCAAATCTCACGCCGTACGCGCCACGTTGAACTCCCCTGCGGTCGCCGGCGCATTGCGCAATAGAGGCGCACTGCGCAATCCGGGCAGCCGCGCCGGCATCACTGCGTTCGCGGCGACGGCGGGATGGCATAACGGTCGCGACGGCCGCAATGGCTGGTGGCGACACGGCAACGGCGGCTACGGATGGGTTGGGCCGCTGTATTGGCCGTTCGCCTATTACGACATGTACGACTACGCGATGTGGGGCAACGGCTACGACGATTCGTTCTGGGGCTACGGCTATGGCGACATTTACGCTGGCATATTCGCGCCCTACGGCTACGACGACCTCACCGGCTACTTGCCGCAATACGCCGAGAGCAACCCGAGCGGCTCTGGGCAAACGGCGCCCGCTTCCGGCACGCCGGCCGCAGCGCCCGACCAGCTGGCGCAGATGTGTGGCGAGGACAGTCGCGATATCGCTGGCCTGCCAATCGATCAATTCAAGCTAGCCATCCAGCCGACCGCCGAGCAGAGCGCCGCGCTCGACGATCTTGCCAATGCGTCGGTTAAAGCAGCACAGGACATCAAGGCCGCTTGCCCGAGCGATATTGCGCTGACCGCGCCGAACCGGCTCGCGGCCATGCAACAGCGCATCGAGGCGATGATCGCCGCGGTAGCGACCGTGCAGCCGCCGCTGGAAAAATTCTACGGTCTCTTGAACGACGAGCAGAAGGCGCGGCTGACCGCGCTTGGCAACGATCAGCGTCAGGCCAAAACCACCGACAAGATCACCGGCTTGCTTGGCCCGATCTGCGGTGCCGCGCCGTCCGGCGTGATGGAATGGCCGACCGCTGAGATTGATCAGACGGTGCGACCGACCGACGCGCAACGGGCGAGCTTGGCCGCGCTGCAGAACGCCACCGCCCAGGCGGCGGATTTGCTCAAAACTTCGTGCGTGACCGAAGACCCGCTCACGCCGCCGGCGCGGCTCGCCGCGGTCGGCAAACGACTCGACACCATGCTCCAAGCGGTCAAGATGGTGAGTGCAGCGCTGAACGACTTCTATGGAACGCTGTCCGACGAGCAGAAGGCGAGGTTTGAAGCGATCGGTCCGCAGCAGACCAGCCGGCTGGAATCGCTGGAGGTTGAGCCTGCGCCTGCGCCCACAATCGTTCGCAGGTATCGTCGCGGGATTCCCAGCGCTGAGCAAATCATCCGGCGTTTGCTGTCGCCATTGTAGAGCATTCAATCGTTTAAAAAATCAAGTCGGCGCGGCGGCATGTGTCTTGACTGCTGCTGCGGTTCGCCCCGGCGCCGGGGCGAGCGCGGCGAATCTTCTAATCGGCACTGAGCTATGTCTGATATTTGACATAGAGCTACACCTGGGCGCGCCCGTTGACCCACATCAAAGCGTTCGTCGGCGGTATCGGGCAAAAGGAGACAGTGGCTACGTTTGGGGGCGGCAACCAATGCCCCTCTCGGCATCGGCCTGCTTCAAGACGCGAGACATGACTATGAGTGTTAGCTTAGACGCATCTGAAGTCGAGGCCCGCGGCAAGGTGGTGGAATTTACGGGGACACCGTCCGCCGCATCGAAAAGCTGGTCGGGGATCAGAAAATATTGGCTGGCCGCGACGGTGGTCTCTGTCATCGTCGTCGCGGGTGTCGCTATATGGTTATGGGCGATAGTCACAAAAAGCAGCGTGCAATACGTAACGGCGCCGGTCACGCGCGGCATGGTTACACTCAGCGTGACCGCGACGGGCACCGTCAATCCTGAATTGACAATCATCGTCGGGAGTTACGTCTCCGGAGTGATCCAAAGTCTCTCCTGTGACTACAATACGGAGGTGAAAGCGGGGCAGAGTTGCGCCAAGATTGATCCGCGTCCGTTCCAGGCGACGCTCGACCAGTATTCGGGTCAGCTCCTGCGCGATCAGGCCATCCTCGCAAAGGACCAAGGGGATCTCAAGCGCTATCAGCAACTCGCCGCGGAGAACTCGATTGCGCGCCAGCAGGCCGAGGATCAAGCCTATCTCGTCCAGCAAGACCAAGCGACCGTCAAACTCGACCAGGGGCTTGTCGAAGGCGCCCAGCTTAATCTCGAATATACCAATATCGTGTCGCCCGTGGACGGCACTGTCGTGTCCCGCAATGTGACCCAGGGGCAGACCGTCGCGGCCACCTTCCAGACGCCGACGCTTTTCCTGATCGCTAGCGACCTCAAGAAAATGGAGGTCGATACCAATGTCAGCGAGAGCGACATTGGCGGCATCAAGGAAAACCAAGACAGCAGTTTCACTGTCGATGCGTTTCCCAAACGAACCTTCCAGGGCAAGGTGAGCCAGGTCCGCCAGTCCCCGCAAACGGTGCAGAACGTCGTCACGTACGATGTGGTGATCGGCGTTGACAATTCGGACTTGGCGCTCAAGCCGGGTATGACCGCAGCAGCCCGAATTGTCGTCGACCAGCGCAGTGATGTCATTCGGGTGCCGGACCAGGCGCTTCGCTACGTTCCCAAAGGCTATGTTGCGGCAACCGCTCCGCCTGGCGCGGCGCCGGCGCCCTCAGGATCCCAATCCAATCAAGGCCAAGTCTGGGTTCTTCGCAACGGCGAGCCAAAGGTTGTTCTCGTCGTCCTTGGCCTCGACGACGATAGCTTCACCGAGATCGTGAGTGGCGACGTTAAGCTGGGCGACCTGGTGATCACGGCGGAGCAAAGCACAACGAAGGGCCAAGCCGCAACGCCGCAACTGCGATTGTGAGCATCGAGTCAGGCCGCGGCCGAAAGCGCGAAAATGTCAAAACCGACAATCAGAGTTGAGAACGTGACGCGCGTTTACCGCGTCGGCGATGTCGATGTGCATGCGCTGCAAGGCGTCAGCCTCGTTGTCGAACGCGGCGAATTCGTTGCCATCATGGGCTCATCCGGGTCCGGCAAATCCACGCTCATGTCGATCCTCGGCTGTCTCGACCGGCCGACGAGCGGCGAGTATTACTTCGAAGGCATCGATGTCGCCCATCTCAGCGAGCCAGAGCTTGCAAAGCTGCGCAGCGAGCGGTTGGGCTTTGTCTTTCAGAGCTTCAACCTGCTCGCCCGCACCAGCGCGATCGAGAATGTCGCGCTGCCGCTGTTCTACGCGACGACGAACCGGGCAACCGGTGCCTCTCGCGTGGAGCGCGCGCGGGCAGCGCTCAGCCTGCTCGGGCTAGGCGATCGCGAGCGCAATACCCCGGGCCAGCTCTCGGGCGGCCAGCAACAACGCGTCGCCATCGCCCGCGCCTTGATCAACGATCCGGCCGTTCTCCTTGCCGACGAGCCGACCGGCAATCTCGATACGCGCAACTCCCATGACATTATGGACACGCTGCAAAAGCTGAACCGCGAGCGCGGCGTCACCTTCATCGTCGTCACCCACGAGCCCGATATCGCCGCTTATGCAGATCGCGTGGTAACGATGCGCGACGGCAAGATCGTATCCGACGAGCGAAAGCGCAAAGAGAAGCCGCCGCCGCACATTGCCAGCAACCTCCTTGCGGCCCATGGCGAATCCATTCCATCGCCGCGAGAAGCAACTGGTCCGGTCAGCGCGCCATCCGGCGCGTTCTGGGCGTTCGGAGCGATGATCGCAGCCGCTGCGATGGAGGCAATCCTCCGCAACAAGATGCGCTCCGCGCTCACCATGCTCGGGGTCTTTATCGGCGTCGCCGCGCTCATCGTAATGGTTGCCGTCGGTCAGGGCGCAAACGAAGCGGTGCTCAAGAAGATCGAGAGCCTCGGTACCAATCTGGTGGTCATCGTTCCCGGCGCCACCACGATGGGCGGCATACGCGGCGGATCGGGAAGCGCCTCCACGCTCACGGTTGCCGACGCCGAAGTTCTGCGCCGCGAGGCATCCGCCGTCGTCAGTGTCAGTTACCTCATCCGGCAGACGGGGCAAGTTCAATATGCCAATCAGAATTGGACGACGAGCATTCAGGGCGTCAGTCCAAATTATCCGCCGATCACCAACTGGGAAATCGCCGGCGGACGCGGGATTTCGCGCGATGACAACGATAATGCCGCGCTGGTCGCCGTCCTTGGCCAGACGGTCTTCCACCAACTGTTCGCGGCCGACGAGAACCCGATTGGCGGCCTCCTCCAAGTCAAGGGCGTGCCGTTGCGCGTCATCGGCATATTCGTGCCCAAAGGGCAATCGAACTACGGCACGGATCAGGACGATCTCGTGATGATCCCGTTCACGACTGCCGAGCGCAAGGTGCTCGGCGTCGCGGCGCCTAGCGCGGCACAGATACCGCTCAACTGGGTTTATCCGCCGCCGCCCAATCCCTACAACCTTCAGCCGCGGTTGATTGGTTATGTGAACCAGATTTATGTCCAGGCAACGAGTGAGGATCAGGTGCAAACCGCGATCGGCCAAGTCACCGAGATTCTCGCGCGTCGACACCAAATCCGGTCCGGCGACGTGAACGATTTCCAGGTCCGCAACTTGAGCCAGATCGCCGAGACCGCTGAAAGCAGCAGCCGCATCATGGCGCTTCTGCTTGCCGCGGTGGCCTCGATCTCTCTCGTCGTTGGCGGCATCGGCATCATGAACATCCTGCTCGTATCGGTCACCGAGCGGACAAGGGAGATCGGGCTGCGCATGGCGATCGGCGCCCGCCGGCTGCACGTCTTGTTACAGTTCCTTGCCGAAGCGGTCTTTCTCAGCGTCAGCGGCGGCATTGCCGGTATCGTGATTGGTGTGGCGTCCGCAATCGGCATTTCACTGATTGCAGGCTGGTCGGCTCCGATCTCCCTGCCGGCCATTGCCGGCGGCTTTTTGTTTTCCGCCGCCGTGGGCATGTTCTTTGGCTATTATCCGGCGCGCAAAGCCGCTAGCCTCGATCCTATCGAGGCTTTACGGTACGAGTAGGCAGCGAGGCTACGGCAGCGATTGATCGGACCGAGTATTGCAGAACAATTCTCCATGACGATCCGAATTCCGGGGTATTCAGATGAAAACGAGCACATTTTCCTTTTTGGCGATCATCGCCATGTTCGGCGTATGGGCGGCGCCTGCCACAAATGCGCAGACAAAGCCTCTTGAAGCCAACGCCGAAGCCGGCCGCGCTCTGGCATTACTAGCATGCACCGGTTGTCACGTCGTGGCGCCGGATCAACCTTTCAAGCCGGTCTACACCGGGCCGCCCCGTCCACCCGACTTCAAGGAAATTGCGAACCAGTCCAATTTAACGGCCGCATCGTTACGGCATCACCTGGAAACACTACCCGTGGCTACGAGGGATTTGAGCATGGCGAACCCGGAGCTGACGAGCCAACAGACACGGGATGTCGTCGCATTCATCGTTACTCTGCGGGACAACCCGAAGGGGCCAACGCAGTGAACCACGGGCGGCACATGAAAATGTGCCGCGTATCCATCTCGCTGTCATGACTCGGCCCGCCAACGAGGCGACTAGTGAGGCCGGCGATTTTCGCTAATGGTCCGGAGCGTCACTTAGTGCGACGCAGCGATCTGGTCGCTTCCGGGGGAGAAGCGGACACCGCGCAGACATCGTCGATCTGTCGATTTTGGGCAATGACGCCCATTCCCGCTGTCGCTATCCTAGAAGCCGCCAACCGATCCAAGAGCGAAGCCGCATCATGAGTATCGATAAGCAAAGCAGCAAGATGGCCTTCGTTTGTGATGTGTGCGGTGCACGTTTTGAGGCTGAAGATACGATCAACGACCGGGCGGACTTCAACACGTTGTGGATAGCTGCCAAGAAGCGGGGTTGGCACGCGCGCCAGCAGCGCGGCGGAAAATGGCACACCGCATGCCCAGAGTGCGCGACCGGCGATTGGAAACTATGGAATTGGAAATAGATGGACCTTTACTTAGATGCCTCAGATTTTTTTCTTCGATTGCGCCGCGACGCCCTTCGCGTCGGTTGCCGCTACGCATCGATCCGGTCGCTAAGGGGGACAAAGCGGATATTCTTAGGGCACGCTCAAACCGACGCTGATGACCGATTGCGGGGTTCGATAGTGGGCTCCGAGTGGTCAAGATTGCTCAGACTCCCTCCTCCGACTGAGACAGGCTGCGGGCGAGGGGTGTCATGAACAGAGGCCAACATGGATCGGTTCATCCGATGGACCGCTTGCCGAAGAGCGATAAAAGCAAAAAGATGCCGACGATTCGCTCAGGTAGACGTTTGAATTTGGCTAGCAATAATAATCAAAGGGAAGCACCATGTATTTGATCTACATTCTTGGCATTGCGGTACTTCTATATCTCGTCGGCGCGATTCGCGTGCTGAGACAGTACGAGCGTGGCGTCGTATTTTTTCTTGGAAAATTCGAGGGCGTTCGCGGAGCGGGGATCACGCTCATCTTCTTTCCGTTGCAGCAAATGGTGCGTGTCTCTTTGCGCACCGTCACGATGCAGATTCCCTCGCAGAAAATCATCACCAAGGACAATGTCTCGATCGATATCGCGGCGGTTGCCTATTATCATATTTCCAATCCCGAGAATGCAGTGATCGTGATCGAGAATGTCTACAATGCGATCAATCAGATCAGCCAGACCACTGTGCGAAATGTCGTCGGCCGCTTTAGCCTCGACCAGCTGCTTTCCGATACGGCGGGCATCAACGAGCAGATCAAGAACGTCATCGACAAGCACACGGAGCCGTGGGGCACGCAGGTGACAGCTGTCGAGATCAAGGACATTGTTCTGCCCGACAACATGCAACGCGCAATGGCGAAGGAAGCCGAGGCCGAGCGCGAGCGGCGCGCAAAGATTGTCGCGGCGGAAGGGGAATTCCAGGCTGCGGTGAAGCTGGGTGAAGCCGCCGACATCATTACGGCGCATCCGGTCGCACTTCAGCTTCGCACCCTCCAGACAATGGCGGAAATCTCGATCGAAAAGAACTCAACCATCATCTTTCCCGCGCAATTTATGACGACGGTGCAGGACGCTATCGCGCTAATGTCAAAGGATTCGGCGTCAAAATGACTTCGAATCTCCTTTGAATTGGGAACCCTGCTTGACCAAATGAGCCGGATTTCGGAAATCGAACTACAGATGGAATTGAAGACCTCATGTATCGTTTTCTCGAAGGCACAGCAGATCAATATATGACGCGCGCAGTAACGACCGTGACACGCCGAACAACGATGCGTGAGCTGGAGGCATTATTCGAGAAACACGATTTCAATTCCTTCCCCGTAGTGGAAGGAGGAAAGATGTTGGGGATCGTTACAAAATTCGATTTTCTTCGGGCCTTTGCCTTCACCACCGGTCAGATGGTGCCCCATTACGATGAGTTGATGCAGCGGCCGGTCGCCGAAATGATGACCGAAGCCGTCGTGCATATCGAACCGACAGCCCCATTGACCCGAGTTCTCCAGTTGATGGTGAGCCTTAAGAGCCGCAGCTTTCCGGTTATAGCGCCCGACCGCAAATTGCTCGGAATGATCTCTCGCGAAGACGTGATACGCGCACTCAAAGAGGCGACACAAAGCGATTAATCGTCAGGGCCCCGCCTCTTTCACGACTATTCTTCGCGCATGGAAGCCAATAGGAGAGGAGGTTCATCGATGTACAAGCATATTTTAATTGCAACTGACGGCTCTGAACTTGCGACAAAGGCAGTCGAACATGGGCTCGCCCTCGCCAAGCGCGACAATGCACGGGTTACCGTTGTCACGGTGACGGAGCCATGGTCGGCTTTCGACATGGCCCAAGAAGCGCGAGAACATCTGCCCGATCCGGTCGGTCGGTTTGAGGCCATTGCTGCTGCTGCAGCAAATCGCATTCTCGATGGCGCTGCCGAGCGCGGGAAAGCTCACGGCGTAGCCTGCGATCGCGTCCACGTAAAGGATCAGCATCCGGCTGAAGGCATCGTCGCTACCGCTAAGGACAAAGGGTGTGATCTGATTGTCATGGCGTCACATGGCCGACGCGGCGCATCTCGGCTCTTACTCGGCAGTAAGGCATATGAGGTGCTGACCCACTGCAGCGTACCGGCATTGATTGTGCGGTGATGGCGTTTCGAGTCGGCTGCCGGTTCTGGACGCAGGTCTGCTCCGAGAGATGGATTGCTGCAGTGCATGAGTCCGCTTATGGCCCATCGCGTCACTTATTGCGACGCATTGGTTTGGACGCTTTCGGGGGGTAATGCGGACATCAACCAACGGGTGTTCGTCTCTTTTTAAGAGACGACCTCTTGACATATGTCCCTATTCCAGTTACACCACAATCCTCGCTCCGGTGAAGGACATGGCGCGGAGGCACACTGCGTCGTGGGAGCGAGGGCGGTGCCCGCGGGCGGGTTTGCAGTCCGCTCCCGGGCGGCTTGGGCATCATGTCTCCCGGCATTACGACCGGGGTGGGAGGTGCATCCCTGGGCTGGGACAGGCGAAGGCGGGTAACGCCCGTTCAGACCACGTCCCAG
>JBEKKM010000019.1:0-45923 GCA_050010715.1 Xanthobacteraceae bacterium
GAAATAGCACATGGCCCTTTCATTGCTATCGAAGTGGGGGACGGCAGCACCTCGACACCGGCCGCCGCTGGCCCGATCACAGCGTATGCGTTGGGGTGGATGGTTGGCTTGCATCATCCCAAGTTCGATGCGAGCGGTAAGCCGGTCGCTGATAACACGAGCTGGAATTTGGGGATTGGTCTCCGCGTTAATCCCAAGGGCCAGGTTTTGGGCGACGGTTTTGCAGCGAACGCAGCTCCGCCAAACGGAGAAACTGTAATTCGTTACAAGACAGAGCCGCAGGCTGGGGTGATGCTGCTGTCGTCATTCAGCTTCTAACACGCGTCCATGGTGGTGAAGCGCTTGCCCGCTTCACCGCTGCTCCCGGGCCCCCATCGCGCTCGCGCGATGGGGTGACCCGGTTTCGGCGCCGCTCGCCGCGCGCAGTGCCGACATTACTTCATCGGCGAACAGCTTGATCGACCGTAGGCATTCGTCGCGGCTCAGATCGCCAAAAGCAAACTGGCCGACGACGTAATTGCATTGCGTCTCGGCAAGCTGCGATTGCAGGAACGCCGACACCGTTTGCGGCGACCCGGCGATGCCTTGGCCGACGGCGACGAGTTCGTCCCATTGCGGTGGCCGCGGATGGGTTTGCGCGCGGCCGCGTAGCCGTGGCAGATGCGTGAAGCTGCGATGCCAAGGCAAGTAGGCGCGGCGAGCGAGAGCAAGCGCCTCGGCATCGGTCTTTGCCACGACAATGAAGCGGCCCAACCCGAGCTTCGGAATTACGGCGCCCGGATGCGGCGGCCGCCACGTCGCGCGATAACGTTCGATCGACAGCCGCGTATCGGCGGGCGAATCGAGACTGACGACGTTGAGATTGCGCTTCGCCGCGCGCTCGGCGCTGTCGGGCGCGTGCACGCCGTACCACAGCGGCGGGTGCGGTTTCTGCAGCGGTTCGAGCTCCATCGGCACGTTGTCGAAGGAGAAATACTTGCCATGGAAATCGAGCACCTTGTGCGTCAGCCCGCGCAAGATCACATCGAGGGCCTCGGCGTAAATATCCTGCCGCTCCTCGGCATCGACGCCGAAATATTCGGCTTCGATCGGCGAGGCGCCGCGGCCGAAACTCAGCTCAAGCCGCCCGCCGCTCATCTGGTCGAGCATGCAGATTTCCGCAATCAGCCGCAGCGGGTGGTAGAGCGGCAGCACGAAGACCAAAGGTCCGAAGCGCAGCCGCTTGGTGCGCTGCGCGACAGCAGCGAGAAAGACATTTGGCGACGGCGCCATGCCGAGCGGCGTCGAATGATGCTCGGCGATATGATAGGCGTAGAATCCGGCGCGGTCGTATGCTTCGGCGATCTTCAGACGGTCCTCGTAGAAATCCGGCAGCTTTTGCCCGGTGCGGTCGAGATGGTCGAAGACGCCGAATTCCATTGCCTATTCCTTATTGCCGACGCGCAATCGCTCGATCAGCGTAAGACTGTCGGACAACTTGTCCAGGCCGAGCACTGCATCGACCAGCGCGTCCTGCTGCGTTTCCCGCATGAAGCCGCGCGTCAGCTTGCGGAATTTGCCGACGATGTCGCCTGAGCTGGCGAACGACTGCTCGCTGCCGCGCGGCGCTTCGCGGGTCTCGCTTTCGATTGCGCCGTCGCGGAAACGAATATCGACGCGCACTTTGTGCCGGGAACCGGCGCCGAGCGCGGTGATGGCGGGATCGTGCACCACTTTCACCTTGCGCGAGAGCTTTATACGTGCCGCATCGTCGACGCAGTCGGCGGTGAACTCATCGACGAACACGTCGCCTTCGATCAAAAGCGTGGCGACGCAGAACGGCAGGTTGAGCTGCGCCGAGGTCAGGCCTTCCGGCCGGTACGGCCAGCCGACGTGATCGACGGTGACCTGCGAGCCGTGCACCACGATCTCGTCGATGTTGTCGAGGCTGAACGGCCGGCGCCTGCGGATGTCGCGGATGGCGTCGAGCGTGGTGTGGTTGGAACCGACGCAGGAATAGAATTTCAGCGAAATGCGCATCGTCTCGAAGCGCTCGCCGAGGCCCGAGCTCAGCTCGTCGAGATTGAAGCGGTCTTGCGAGCGCGAGAACGTGGTGCAGAAGCCGCCATAGGGCGCCTCGAACACGTCGACGATGCCGGTGAAGCCGTCCTTTGCCAGCAATGCGCCGTAAAGCCCGCTCTGCGCGGCGCGGCCGGCATGCATACGCTTGACCATGGCGCCGTATTGCGCCGCCATTAGGCCGGACGATTGGGTGCCGGCAATGCCGAGCGCATGCACGGTCTTCTCGGCGTCGAGTTTCAGCCCGCGCGCCGCGCCGGCTGCGGCGGAGAAAATCCCGACCGTGGCGCCGGAATGCCAGCCCTGGCCGATATGCTCCTGGCCCATGCACAGGCCGACGCGCGGCCCGATCTCGTAACCGGCGACCGCCGAGGTGAGGAGATCGCGGCCGGACAATTGCGCGTGGCTCTCGGCGACCGCGATCAGCGCCGGCAGGGTGACCGCGCCGACATGGAGCACGGCCTTGCGGTGCACGTCGTCAAGTTCGAAACCCTGCACCTGGGTGCCGTTGAGCAGCGCCGCGTGCGGCGAAGAGAGTTTCCGATCGGTGCCCCAGATCGAGGCCGTTCGCGTTGCATCGAGCGCTTCGAGCGTGGTGCGTAAAATGCGGCACCATTCGAGATTGGCGCCATAGATGGCGCAGCCGAGCGAATCGAGAATGAGCAGTTTTATCCGCTCGCGCACATCGGCGGGAATTTGCTCGTAGGTGAGCCCCGAGACGAATTCGGCGATTTTTTGCGTGTGAACGTTGTTGGCGCCGGCATGGGCGGCCATGCTCAGCCCCTAAATTTACTGATCACTGCGCGGCGGTTTTGGCTTTCACGCTGTCCCACCACGGACAGACGCCGGACATGACCTGATAATTGCCGTCCATCACCTGCACCGGGCGGCGGAAACCGTCGGCGGCGTTTTTCAGCCGCAGCGCGCGGGCCTTGGCGTTGTCTTCCTTGGACAGCCAGGTCCGATCGTGGCCCCACATGCTCGGGCCTTCCTTGCGTTCCGACGCCTGCCAGGTGGCGACGTCGATCGAACGCGCGCCCCAGCCGTATTCGACCATGAAGGCGGACGGCGTCCACGAGTAGAACGACGTGATGAAATCGCTGGTGTGGCGGCCGAGCGTGACGCCGACACGGCCCTCCTCGCCGAGCGCCAGATCGTAGCCCTGGCCAACATCGTCGAAGCTGAACAGCTCCATCATGATGTGATGCACGGCGTTCTTGCCGGTCTGAATGAAGGCGAGGCTGTGATGGCGCGGATTGAGATGCAGGAAGCGGGCGACGAACGGATGGTCGTAATAATCGGTCAGCCGGAAGCCGAGCACGCCGCGATAGAACGCCATCAGCTTGTCTATCGTTTCCGCCGTGTCCACATTGAGCACCACATGGCCGAGGCCGAGCGGGCCGGTGCGGAAGCCCGAGATTGAGCGGCCGGGCTTGAATGGCTCGGCCGTGGTCTCGGCGCCGTGGAAGATTTCAAGGCGATTGCCCAGCGGATCGTTGAACACGATCAGGTCGCGCACGTGTCGCTCGTCGGCTAGCGCCCGAGCGCCGTGCGCCACCTTGATCGCGTTCCTCTCCAGATGCGCCGCCAGTGCGTCGAGCGCCGCGGCGTCGGCGACTTCCCAGCCGAAGAAGCTCAATCCCTCGCCGCCGTCGGCATTGACGATGATGCGCTGCTTGCGGTCGTCCATGCGGAAGGCCAGCGTCGAGCGCGATTTGTCGATGCGCTGCAGGCCAAGCAGGCCCGAACCGTAGCTCGCCCAGTCGCCCAAATCCTTGGCGCGCACGCCGACATAGCCCAAAGCCTGCGGCACCGAAGCTTCAGTCGCCATTGGCAATCCTCATGCAAACATTGCCATCCTTCTACACCGATGGCATGACCAGGAAAACGCCTCAAACGGACAAGTGACCCATGCAAGAGCGAGTGAAACCGCCGTTCCGCGCCGACCATGTGGGCAGCCTGATCCGGCCCGACGCGCTGATCAAGGCGAGAGAGGCCGCGGAGAAGGGCGAGATGCCGCCGGCCGAGCTGACCCGCATCCAGCACGATGCGATCCGCGGCGTGGTGCGCCTGCAGGAGGAGATCGGGCTGAAGCTCGCCACCGACGGCGAATACAACCGGCATTCCTGGCAGCGCGATTTCCTGCTCAAGATCGGCAATGTCAGGCCGATGGCGTCAAAACTCACGGTGCGGTTTCATTCCGCCGCCGGCACCCGCGATCACACCCCGCCGTCGCTGCAGGTCGCGGGCAAGCTGTCGCGGCCCGCGGGCATTTTCGTCGACGATTTCAAGTTCCTCAAATCGGTCGCCAAGGCTGTGCCGAAGATCACTATCCCGTCGCCGACCATCGTGCACTTTCGCGGCGGCCGCGAGGCGATCGATGCCAAGGCCTATCCGCAGATGGATGCGTTCTACGACGATCTGGCGGACGTCTATCGCGCGGAAATCCGCGACCTCGCGGCAGCAGGCTGCCGCTATCTGCAGATCGACGAGGTCAATCTCGCTTATCTGTGCGACCCGGAACTGCGCCGCCAGGTCGCCAATATCGGCGAGGACCCGGCGACGCTGCCGAAAACTTACGCCAAGCTGCTCAATGCCGCGATCGCCGGCAAGCCGGCAGACATGACGGTGTGCATGCATCTGTGCCGCGGCAATTTCGCAGGCGCCTGGATCGCCGACGGCGGCTACGAGCCGATCGCCGAGCTGCTGTTCAACGACATCGGCGTCGACGGCTATTTTCTGGAATACGACTCGGCGCGCGCCGGCGGCTTCGAGCCGCTGCGTTTCCTGCCCAAGGGCAAGATCGCCGTGCTCGGCCTCGTCACCACCAAAAGCCCGGCGATGGAGACCAAGGACGAACTGAAACGCCGCATCGACGAAGCCAGCCGCTACGCGCCGCTCGAGCAATTGGCGCTGTCGCCGCAATGCGGCTTTTCCAGCGGCATCGGCGGCAACGCCATGACGGTGGAGGACGAGATCAAAAAGCTCAAGCTCGTTGTCGAGATCGCGCGCGAGGTGTGGGGAACGGCGTAACGGCACCGGCCTAGCGCTGGTGCCGCATCCGATCGGGGGAAGATCAATCAGGCCGATTTGCGCCACGGCAGCAGCATCGAGACGCGGTTCTTATAGGAGCGGTATTGATCGCCGAACAGATCGATCAGATCGCGTTCTTCCAACCAGATGCCGACGAAGATGTACGTCGTCGTCACCGCCGCGAACAGCAGATGGCCGGTGGTCATCGTCGGCGCCGCCCAGAACGCGATGATGAAGCCGAGATAAATCGGATGTCGCACGAAATGATAAAACAGCGGCGTGCGAAAGCGCGGCGCCGGCATTGGGCGGCCGGAAAGATTGTTCGCCACTTGATGCAATCCGAACAGCTCGAAGTGATTGATCAGGAACGTCGAGGTCAGCACGATCAGCCAGCCTACGAATGACAGGCCGGTCACCGCCATGGCAATGCGCGGATCGGCGATCTGCCACACCAATGCGGGCATGGGCTGCCACTGCCAGATCAAAAGCGCGAGCGCCAGGCTGGCGAGCAGCACGTAAGTGGTTCGTTCGACCGATGGCGGCACGAACTTCGTCCACCATTGCTTGAACTGTGGACGCGCCATCACGCTGTGTTGAATGGCGAAGATGGACATCAGCACCGGGTTGACGATCAGGGCTTGCACCGTCGGTCCCGCCGTGCCGCTGTCGATGGTCTTTGGCACGACCAAATCTTCGACGAAGCCGATGGCGTAGAGGAAGGTGACGAAGAATACGACGTAGGCCACGATGCCATAGAGGAACGCGATTATTCGTCCGATGACAGTGCCTTGGCCGCGCGCGTCGGCGTTGAGTGTCTGGATCTGGGTCATGGTCTCCTCCGTTGGGATCACGGGGATTGCGATCGCAAGCGCACAGCATGCGGGGGCCGCGGCCGAAAGACTTTGTCCGGTCCTTGATTTGCCCATGAGATGGGCTTGATTATTGCTTGAGGCCGTCCGCGGCTGCCGGCAGCAGGGCGACGACGTGGAATTTATCTTTGCGGATCATAGGCTTGATACGGACCGGCGGGAGCTGCGCCGCGGCTCGGAGGTTATCGCCGTAGAGCCGCAGGTGTTCGATCTCCTGGTCTATCTGGTGAAAAACCGCGACCGCGTCGTCAGCAAGGACGATCTGCTTGCCTCGATCTGGGGCGGCCGAATCGTGTCGGATTCGACCTTGACCAGCCGTATCAACGCCGCGCGCAAGGCGGTCGGCGACAGCGGCGAGGAGCAGAAACTGATCCGCACCATCGCACGCAAGGGGTTTCGCTTCGTCGGCGACGTACGCGGGCCGACGAGCGGCGAGCCTGTTCATGCCGAGCCGGCGAATGAAAGCCGCGAGCCGCGGCGCCCGGCTTTGCCGCTGCCGGACCGGCCCGCCATTGCCGTGCTGCCCTTCACCAACATGACCGACGATCCGGCGCAGGATTATTTTTCCGACGGCATCAGCGAGGACATCATCACCGCGTTGTCGAAGCTGCGCTGGTTTTTCGTCATCGCGCGCAATTCGTCGTTCATCTACAAGGGCAAGGCGGTTCACTTGAAGCAAATCGCCGACGAACTCGGCGTCGGCTATGTGGTCGAGGGCAGCGTGCGCAAGGTCGGCGAGCGCGTGCGCATCACCGCGCAGCTCAACGACGTCGCCACCGGCAGCCACATCTGGGCGGAACGCTACGATCGTAATCTTGCCGACGTGTTCGCGGTGCAGGACGAGATCACCGAAGCCATCGTCGCCGCGATCGAGCCGCAGCTCTATGCCGCGGAAAATTTTCGCGCCCGGCGCAAGACGCCGGACAGCATGGATGCCTGGGACCTGGTGATGCGGGCGCTGTCGCATTATTGGCGGGTGACACGCCAGGACAATGTCGTCGCCCAAGCATTGCTCGAGAAGGCGACCGCCATCGACCCGCATTACGGCCAGGCACTCGGCGTGCTCGCCACCAGCCATACTTTCAGCGCCCATATGGGTTGGGAGAACATGGCGACTGCGGCGCCAAACGCCGAGCGCGCCGCGGCGTCCGCGATCCTGGCCGATAGCGAAGACCCTTGGGCGCACTTCGCTTTGGGTGGCGTTTATTTGTTCGCGCGGCGCTTCGACGACTCATTGGCCGAGTTCGAGTTGGCGCTACGGCTCAATCCGAACTTCTCGCTGGCGCAGGGCTATTATGGCCTGGCGCTGGCCTATTGCGGGCGCTGGCAGGAGGCCGTATCGGCCGCGCAGCGGGCGTTGCTGTTAAGCCCGCGCGATCCGCTTTCGGCGGTTTACTGCGGCATTGCCGCCTACGCGCAGTTCGTCGGGCGCAACTACGACGAGGCGATACGGCTGGCGCGCGAAGGCATCCGGCAGCGCGCGGATTTTGTCGGCGCGCATCGGGTGCTGACCGCCGCCGCAGGCATGGCCGGGCAAACCGATGTCGCCAAGGCCGCATTGCAGGAGCTGCGCCGCGCGCAGCCCAATATTTCGCTTTCCTGGATCGCCAAGCAAATGCCGATCCGGCACGACGCCGAGCGCGAGCACTATCTGGAAGGCTTCCGCCGAGCCGGCTTGGCGTAGAGCCGCTGCGGAAAACCGCGCGCTGCCGTCCGCGCGATCTAGGCCTTCGCTCTGTCTGCGACGATCATCGATCGCATGATTTCGTCGGAAATATCTTTCACGGCTCCGGGAGAGTGCGTCAGGAACAGCGTATTGGTTTTGTCGCTTTCGCCGATGGATTTGATGGTATCGAAATATTGCGTCACCAGCACGAGCTGCATGACCTCAGAAGTGGATACGCCGCCGACGACTTTCTGAAATTGCTCGATCGAGCCCTGCAGCCCCTCGATGATGGCTTTCCTCTGATTGGCGATGCCTTGGCCTTGCAGCGCCTTGCTTTCCGCTTCCGCTTCGGCCCGCTTGACCACGAGAATTTTCTCGGCCTCGCCGCGGGCGTTTGCCGCGACCTGTTCGCGTTGCGCGGCATTGATGTCGTTCATGGCCGACTTGACCTTGGCGTCGGGAACGATGTCGGTGACCAGGACATTGACGATTTCATAACCGAACCCGGCCATGTCGGCATCGAGCTCCTGTTTCACCGCTGCCGCGATGCCCGATTGGCTGGCGAACACCTCGTCGAGCGTCATGCCGGGAACATGGCCGAGAATGACTTGCTCGACATAGGCCTGAATCTGCTCGGCCGGGTTGGACAGCTTATAGAAAGCATCGAAGGCCTTTTCCGGGCGAACGCGATTTTGCACGGAAATGGGAATGGTGACGAAGACGTTGTCCTTGGTCTTGGTCTCCATCGTCAAGGTAATCTGATTGACCCGCAGGCTGATCCTGCCGGCCACGCTGTCGATGAACGGCCACTTCCAGTTCAAGCCCGGATTGGCGACACGAAGAAATCTGCCAAATCGCGTGATGACCGCGACCTGCGCGGTGTTGACCGTAAAAAAGCTTCCCAGGATCGTGGAGAGCACGATGAAAGCCAAAATAGCAAACGCGAACCAGCCAAAAAACGTTACTGGATTGTCCATATTGTAATCTCCCTCTTTGCCGTTGTGCGCATCCAGCGCGACGCTCACCCTGATCACTCCAGGCCGCATGCAGTTCGCCGGAACGCCCGCCGGAAGTCCGCTCGTGTCCGCGTCGAAGCAGACATGCGAAAGCGCAGCCGGCTTCATGAGAACACCGCCTAGAACCCAAGCGTCGGCACGACGTCCGCCGGCGGCGTCGTCCAGCGCTTCGACGGTCGGCCCTCGGCGATGGCGCGCAGTTCGCGCGCCAGGATTTTTCGCCACAGGATGATGCCGGCGTCGGAGCGCCCCAGCCGCTCGCTCTCGCGATCCTCGATGCGGCCTTGGCCCGCCTGCACGGCGATGTCCTGGACGATGGCGAGGTCGGGATGGACCACGTCGGCGAAACGCAATTTTCCCGACCAGATGTCGCGCACCACGTCCATCACCGGCGGCGCTGCCGCGACGCTGTGGTCGTATGCGGCGCGCTTGGCGCGATAGGCATCTGCCTCCTTGCCGGTGACTGCGACATGGCTGGTGATCAGCCACAAATGGTTCTCGTCATCGACCGGGGTGAAGCTGAAATAGATTTCCGTCCAGCCGCCGATGCCGTCCATGCCGGCGAGCGGCGGCACGATGACCCGCGTCAGGTTCGGCGCATAATGCAGCGTGTGCCGCACCTTGCCGGTCTTGCGCGTGCCGTAGCGCAGCATGCCCCAATCGGTCTCTTCCGCGGTGATGATTGGCAGGTCGGCGGACAGTTTGGCGTGCGAGCCGCCGGGCTGATGGGCGAAGGCGACGTGTACCTCGTCCATACTGTTCTCAAAGCTCTGCAGATAATTGCAGGGCACCTGCTCGACGTTCCAGACCTGGATCAGGCCCTCCGTCGTGCGGTGCGGAAAATGCGGGAACGGCGGCGGCTCGCCGGGGCCGAAATAGCCGAAGATGAGGCCTAAATATTCGCGGGTCGGATAAGTCTTGAGCTGCACCTTGCGGGCGAAGCCCGCTTCCTCGGCGGGCTGATCGATGCATTGCCCGGAACAGTCGAACTTCCAGCCGTGATAGACGCAGCGGATGGCGTCGTCCTCGATCCAGCCGAGATGCAGCGGCGCGCCGCGATGCGGGCAGCGGTAATCGACCACCTGCGCCTGGCCTGAATGGCCGCGGTAGAGCGCAAAATCCTCGCTCATGATGCGGATCGGCTTGGTGTGGCCGGTAGCCAAATCCTGGCTGCGATAGAGCGCGTGCCAGAACTGCCGCATGAAAATACCGCCGGGCGTGCCGGGGCGCGTGGTGGCGATATCGAGTTCTGCGGGTTCCGGCTTTGCGATCGCGCGCGCGCGTTGTTCGATCAGCGTCATTGGCTCGTGCTCCCAGGCCACGCAACGACTATAGCACGCCGCGCCCGCATCATCGCCTGCGGATATCCGCGATCGAACAACAAGGAGGCGGAGCCGCGAGGCGATCGCTTAGGTTTTGCGCCAGTCGCGCAGGCGTTCGGCAGTGATGAAGAGTAGCGGAATCAGAAAGATTCCGAAAATAGCCGCCGCGATCATGCCGCCGAACACCGGGGTCCCCACCGCGTGACGCGTCGCCGCGCCGGCGCCTTTGGCGATCACCAGCGGAAACAGCCCGAAGATGAAAGCGAAGCTCGTCATCATGACGGGACGGAATCGCAATGCCGCCGCCTCGATTGCCGCGGCGTAAGTGTCTTTGCCGAGCTGCCGCTGTTCCACCGCGAAGGCGACGATCAATATGCCGTTCTTGGCGGCGAGTGCGATCAGCGAGACCAGGCCGATTTGGGCGTAGACATCGAAACTCAGTCCGGCAATCTTTGCTGCGGCAAGCGCGCCAAGAATCGCGACGCTGACCGACAGCAAGGCCGGTATCGGTATATTCCAGCTCTCGTAAAGCGCGACCAAAAACAGATAAGCGAATAGAATGGCCACGCCGAGCACGATCCCGGTTCGTCCGGCTGCGGCTTTCTCCTGGAACGCTGTCCCGGTCCATTCATAGCTGTAGCCGGCCGGCAGCGTCGTTGCCGATATGCTCTCCATAGCAGCGAGCGCTTGGCTGGAGCTAAATGGGGCTTTTGGCGCGCCGTTCAGCACGGCGCCGCGGTAGCCATTATAGCGCACCACCGTCTGTGGCCCTTGCACGAGCTTGGCCTGGGCCAGCGCGCGGATCGGAACCATGCTGCCTTTGGCGTTGCGCACATAGATGCGCTCGATATCGTCCTGGCGCTGGCGAAACGGCGTGTCGGCCTGGATGTTGACCTGCCAGGTTCGGCCGAAAACGTTGAAGTCGTTGACGTAGTAACTGCCCAGCGTCGATTGCAGCGCATTGAAAATATCGCTGATCTTGACGCCGAGGACTTGGGCCTTGTCGCGATCGATGTTGAGATAGATTTGCGGCGTGTCGGCACCGTATGTGCTGAACACTCCAGCAAGCTCGGGCCGGCTATTGGCTGCGACGATTAATCCCCGCAGCACCGCCGCGACGTCGGTGGGCGACTGGCCCTGCAAGGCCTCCAACGCGTATTGGAAGCCGCCGGTATTGCCCAAGCCGAGGATCGGCGGCAGATTGAACGGAAAGGCGATGGCGCCCTCGATCGCCGCCAATTGCGGCCGCAGCCGCGCAATGATCGCGTCGGCGCTCTGCGCCCGATCGGTGCGCTCTTCGTAGGGCTTGAGCCGAATGACGAAGAATGCCTGGTTCGATGCCGCGACATAATCGATGAAATTCAACCCGACCACCGACAGCACGCCTTCGACGCCGGGAATCGGCCTGACAATATCCTCGACCTGCTTGACCACCGCCTCGGTGCGGTTGACGGCAGCGCCTTCCGGCAACCGCAAGGCGGCGAAGATCGCGCCCTGGTCCTCGTCCGGCAAAAAACTCTGCGGCGTGACGCGAAACAACAGCACCGACGCCACCAGCACGCCGGCGACGACCACAACACTGAGCGTGGACACCCGCACCAGCCGGCGCACGGTGGCGACGTAGCCGCCACGGATTTTGTCGATCCCGTCCAGCACGTAGGTCATCGGGCCGCGGCTTCTCTGGCCGCGTTTGAGCAGCACCGCGCATAGCGCCGGACTCAAGGTCAGCGCGTTGAGCGCGGAAATCAGCATGGCCACCGAGACCGCGACCGCGAATTGGCGGAACAGCTGCCCGCTGATGCCGGGGATGAAGGCCACCGGAACGAACACCGATAACAGCACGAAGGTGATGGCAAGGATCGGGCCGGTGATCTCGCCCATCGCTTTCTTGCAGGCCTCCGGCACCGTAAGCGCCGGCTCCTCGTCGATGACCCTCTCGATATTCTCGACCACGACGATGGCGTCGTCGACGACGATGCCGATGGCGAGCACAAGCGCCAGCAAGGAGACGGTGTTGGCCGAATAGCCGATGAGCAGCAGCACGGCGAAGGTGCCGATGATCGATACGGGCACCGCGACCAGCGGGATCAGCGTGGTCCGCACTTTGCCGAGAAACAGGAACACCACGATGCCGACGAGAATGATGGCGATGACGAGGGTGCGCGCCACTTCGACGATGGTCGTGGTCACGAATACGGTTGAATCAAAAAATACGTTATAGGTAAGATCGGCCGGGAAGCGCGTCGCCAGCGTGTTCATGGTGTCGCGCACCTGCTTCGCCACATCGACCGCGTTGGAGCCTGGCGACTGGTAGATGCCGATCGCGGCGGCGGGAGCGCCGTTGTAGCGGCTGTAACGATCTTGCGATCTGGCGCCCATTTCGACGCGGGCCACGTCGTCCACCCGGATCACCGAGCCATCGGGATTGGCGCGCAAAATGATGCCGGCGAACTCCTCGGGCTGCGTCAGCCGGCCTTTGGTCTTGATATTGATCTGCAGCTGTTGCTGGTTTGCCGTCGGCGCGGCGCCGATACGGCCGAGTGCCGCCTGAACGTTTTGGTTCTGCACGGCGGTAATGACGTCGTTCGGCGTAAGATTGAGCTCGGTCAGCCGATCGGGATCGAGCCAAATCCGCAACGAATAATCGAGTGGCCCGAACAAGGTGACCTGGCCGACGCCCTTGATCCGCGCCAGCGTGTCGATGACATTGATGGTCGCGTAATTGCTCAAATAAACGGCGTCGAAGGTGTTTTTCGGCGAATAAATATTGATGACCTGAAGCAGGGCCGCGGATTTCTTGCGGACCTGGAGACCGGAGCGCGATACCTCGTCGGGAAGCTGCGGCGTAGCGAGGCTCGAGCGGTTCTGCACGTTGACGGTGTCGATATCCGGATCGGTGCCCAGCGCGAAGGTCACGTTCAGCGTATAGCTGCCGTCGGAGCCGCTGGCCGACTGGTAATAGATCGCATTGTCGACGCCGTTGACCTGCTCTTCGATCGGTTGCGCCACGGTGGTCTCGACCACTTCGGCGTCGGCGCCAGGATAGTTGGCGGTGAGCGTAACCTGCGGCGGCACGATATCCGGAAACTGCGCGATCGGGATCGCGGTGATGGCGATCGCGCCGGCCAGCGTGATCACGATGGCAATGACGACGGCGAATCTCGGCCGGTCGATGAAAATTGCGGAAAACATCGCCGTCAATGTCCCGGCGCGACGGTCGCCGCCACGATTTGTCCGGGATGGACTTTCTGAATCCCCTCGATGATGACGAGCTCTCCTTCCTTGAGGCCGTTGGTCACGACGATATCCGGGCCCTGCTCGGTGCCGGTGGTGATGCGCCGCAGCTCGACTTTTTTCGCGTCGTCGACCACCATGACATAGTGCCCCGCCTGGTCGAGCTGGACCGCGGATTGCGGAACGACCAGCGACGGGTGCGGCGCTTCGCGTTCGACGACGACGCCGACGATGCCGCCAGGGATCAGTATCCCGTCCGGATTCGGCAGCTGCGCCCGCACCACGACGGTGTCGGTGTCCGCCTCGACCTGGACGTCGAGGAAGTTGGTCAGGCCGGGATGCGGGTAGATGGTGCCGTCGGGCAGCTTAATGTGCACGGTGACGTGCGGGTTCTTGTCGGCCGAGGCGGCGACCCGGTGCTTGTATTCGATGATGTCGGCTTCGCTCGCCTGAAACGTCACGTAGATCGGATCCTGGCTGACGATGGTCGCCAGCCGTCCCGACGACGGGCCGACCAGATTGCCTACGGTGAGATTGGCGAGACCGATGCGGCCGTTGATCGGCGAGCGGATCTCAGTGTAGCCAAGATTGATCTGCGCCTGCTCGAGCAAGGCCTGTGCCTGCAGCACATCGGCCTGGGCGGCCAGCTCGGTGGCCTGGAGCTGATCGACGGTCGCCTGCGGGACGTTTTGGCTTTTTACGAGCACTTGGTTGCGTTGCAGCTGCAGATTGGCGTTGACCTCGGTGGCTTTCGCCTTGGCGAGATTGGCGTTCTGCTGGTCGACCGCCGCCTTGTAGGTGTCCTGCTCGATGCGAAACAGCAGGTCGCCGGTCTTGACCTGCTGGCCTTCGGTGAAGTTGCGCTGCTCGATGAAGCCAGCGACGCGAGCGACGACGTCGACTTTGTCGATCGCCACGACGCGGCCGATGAAACCGTTGCCGGTGTTGGTCACTTGCTTGCTTGCCACGGGGCTCACAGTGACAGCCGGCGGCGGCGGCGCGGCCTGCGCCATGGCGGCGCCGCAGCGAAGCACGACAAAGAGGAGGCCGATGAGCGTCCCCGCGATAGCGGCGCGTTCGGCTGGAACGTGGTTCATGCGCACCCTTCGCTGCTCACGGCTCGGTCGGCAATGACGTCACAACGGCATCATACCAGTCTAGCGACGGCGCCTCGGCATCGCTTGCATATATTTGTCGTTTATTTTCCGGATTCAACCGACTCGCCGGAGAAACATTGCTGCCGCTACTCCGCCTTGAGGCCGGCCGCCTTGATGATCGGCCACCATTTGTCGATCTCGGCTTGGCGCAGTGCGCCGAGCGCCTCGGGCGTGTGCTGGTCGGCGTCCACGTTATCCAAGCCCATCTCGGTCATGCGCTTTTGCAGCTCCGGATCGGTCAAACCTGCGGTCACCGCGGCGTTGAGCTTGGCGATGGCTTCCTTCGGCGTGCCCTTCGGCACCCACAGCGCATTCCACACCGAGGCGTAGAAGCCGGGCAGCCCGGATTCGTTGGCTGTGGGAATTTCCGGCGCGGCGTCGATGCGTTTCCTCGCCGTCACGGCGTAGGCCTTGATGCGTCCGTCGTGCACCAGTTGCAGGAAGCCGCCGGTGGTGGTGCACATGAAGTTGATCTGTCCGGCGAGCAGATCCTGCATCGCCGGCGGCCCGCCTTTATAGGGCACCAATTGCCATTTCACGCCGACAGTCTTTTGCAGCTGCAAGCCGCACAGGTGCTGCATGGTGCCGACGCCGACGGTGCCCTGCAGCACTTTCTCGGGGTTGGCCTTGATCCAGGCGATCAAGCCGTCAAGGTTTTGCGCCGGCACGTCGTTGGTCGTCACCAAGAGGAACGGATAGCTCGGCAATAGCGCCACCGGCTCAAAATCGGTCAGCGCGTTGTAGGAGATCGCCATGGTGACCGGCGCAAACACCATGCTCTCGCTGTTGCCGAGCACCAGCGTGTAGCCGTCGGGTGCCGCGCGCGACACCCGGTCGACGCCGATCGTGCCGCCGCCGCCGCCGATGTTTTCGATCACGATCGACTGCTGAAGCGAATTTTTCATCCGCTCGGCGAGCAGGCGCACCAGGTTGTCGGTGACGCCGCCGGCGGGATAGGGCACGACGATGGTGATCGGGCGGGAGGGATAGGATTGTGCGTGCGCGGGGCCGGCGGCGCACGAGATCGCCAGCAACGCCGTCAGCAGCCGCCGCCAAATGAAATGCATATGATACCGCCGAGAAAGCGGCCTTGATCGCTTGGACAGCACTCTGTTCGCGTTGACGATCTTGTCAAGGGCGGCGCAAAGCGCCGCCGCCTCCGGCGGTCTTCGACCCTTGACAAGATCGTCAACGCGAACAACCGGCATCCAAGCGATCAAGGCCGCCATCCGATCACTTCAAATAATTGATTCCGCGTCGCCGCCTTGCCGCCGGGGGGCGCAATGATACTGTAGCGCGCCATGCCAAATCTCCCCATGCAACCACCGACCCTCTCGCTCACCGAGCGCGACCGCCGCTGGGCCAGCGTCCGCAAGCTCATGCGCGAGCGCGGTTTCGACGGCCTCTTGGTCGCCGGCTTCCGTTCGCGCGAAATGTACGAGACCTATATCAGCGACGATTACAACGAAGGCTGCGTGATCTTTCCGCTCGAAGGCGACCCGGTCGTCATCACCTGGGCATACTTAAGGGTGATGCGGGCGCGCTGGTCGCAGGAACGCGGCACCACCTTGTGGGTCGACGACTATCGCGTGGCCACCAGCGGCACTGGCGTCGCCGAAGTTTTCCGCGAGATGAAAATGGCCGAGGCGAGCCTTGGCGTCGTGGGCTTGAGCTCGCAGGCGCCGACCGAAATCTATGGCGCCATTCCGGCCAATTTCTGGGCCGAGCTCACCGCGGCGCTGCCCAAGGCGCGCTGGCAGGATATTTCCGAAGAGTTCAGCCATCTGATGCTGGTCAAGAGCGACGAGGAATTGGCCCAGGTGCGCTACGCCGCGCGCGCCGCCGAAGCCGCCTGCAAGGTGATCGCCGAGGTCGCCGCGCCTGGTGTCGGCGAGGAAGTTGTGTTCGCCGAAGGTACGGCGGAGATGCTGCGGCACGGCATCGGCGTGCGCTATCCGGTGATCGTCATGAACTCCGGACCACATACTTTGTCCTGGGGCCCGCCGCGCTGGACCACCAGCGGCGAGGCGCCGCGCGTCCTGCAGCGCGGCGATCTGATGCAGGCCGAGCTGATGCCGCTGTGCGGCAACCAGGAAGTCCAGGTGCAGATGACGGTGGCGCTCGATCCGCTCGACGACACCAATAAGCAATGCGAACGCGTCGCGTTGGCGTCCTACGCCGCCGGCATCAAGGCGCTAAAACCCGGAATAGCCTTCGCCGATCTGTTGGCGGCGATGGAGGAGCCGCTGAAGTCGGCCGGGTGCTGGGGCTATACGCCGCTGGTGCATTCGGTGGGCCCGCATTTTCTGGCCGGGCGCACTTTGGTCAATCAGGACCAGGTCAAGCTCGACGTGCGCTACGCCGGCGCCAATGCGGCGCGGCAGCGCCAGGCGATTTTGCAGCCCGGCATGGTGTTCGCCTTCGAGCCCAATGCCTGCATCGGCACGCACCGCGTCAATATCGGCGGCACCGTGATCGTCACCGCGACCGGCTGTGAGGAGCTCAATCACATCCCGACGACGGTAACGCACAAGCAGTGAGCACGGCGGTCGACGTTGTGCCCTCTCCCTCTTGTGGGAGAGGGCTGCTCGGCGTTTCAACGGCAAGAATGGGTGAGGGGTTGGGGCCGCGACCCCTCACCCAACTGTGTTTGTTGAACGTGCTGCGCCGCCCTCTCCCACAAGGGGAGAGGGCACGATTCGCGGGCGCCGAATTTTCTGACGCAGTCGTGCTAAACCGCCCCCCGCAGCCATACCTTATTGTCATGGAACGCCGCGCCGCCGAACGGCGCGATCGAGTCGGCGCCGGTCAGCGTGTTGATGCCGCGCCCGTCGGCGTAGGCGGAATTGGGCCACAGCGATTCCGCGATCAGCACGCCGCGGCGGACGCCGTCGAACAGTTTTGCGTGTAATTGAACTTCGCCACGGCGATTACCAACCGTGACCTTTTCGCCGTCGGAGATGCCAAGCGCCGCGGCATCGTCGGAATTGATCATCACCGTCGGCCGCTGCTCGCGGTTGAGCGAGGTCGGCGTCTCGGTAAAAGTCGAGTTGAGGAAGCCGCGCGCCGGCGAGGTCGCCAGCCGGAACGGATGCTCGGCATCGGCTTCCTCGATCACATCCCAATGGTCGGGCAGCGACGGAATCGGGCGCGACGGCACGTTGCGGTGCCAGCGCCCGAACGGCACTTTGGGCCAATCGGGCTTGAAGCGGAATTTTCCGTCCGGATAGGCGAAGCCGTTGAGATAATGCGCGGTGGCGAAATCCGGCTGGCAATCGATCCAGCGGTTGGCTTCAAGCTCGGCCAGCGTGCCCCAGCCGGATTTTTGCAAAGTGCCGTCGATCAAGTCGCGCTCGGTCATGGCGAAACCCGGATGCCTGGCGCCAAGCCGCTTTGCGAGCGCGCAGTTCACCTCGTGGTTGGAACGGCATTCGCCGGGCGGCTCGATCAGCTTCGGCCCGAGTAGGATGTATTGGCTGCCGCCGGCCTGATACATGTCGTTGTGCTCGACGAACATGGTGGCCGGCAGCACCACGTCGGCAACCTTCGCCGTGTCGGTCATGAACTGCTCGTGCACGCAGACGAACAGATCGTCGCGCGCAAAGCCGCGCTTGACCACCTCCTGGTCGGGCGCGACCGAAACCGGATTGGTGTTCTGGATGAGCAGTGCGTCGACCGGGCCGCGCCCTTGCAGCGCCTCCTTGTCGCCGGTGAGGATGGCGCCGATGCGCGACTGGTCGAGCATGCGGATCGATGGATCGCGCACGTCGGAGCCTTCGATCAGGCTCTTGTCGAAGTGAAAAATATCGCCGTTGTTGTGGAAGGCGCCGCCGCCTTCGAGCCGCCAAGCGCCGGTGACCGCCGGGATGCAGCTCGCCGCATGCATGTTGATCGCGCCGTTGCGCGAGCGCGAGAAGCCGTAGCCGAGGCGGAAATAGGCGCGCTTCCTCTCGCCGACCAGGCGGGCGAATTCCTCGATCGTCGCCGCCGGGCAGCCGGTGATTTGCGACGCCCATGCGGGGTCGCGCGTGCGCACGTGCTCTTCGAGCTCACGCGGCGCGTCGGTGTAGCGCTCGAGATAATCCCAGTCGGCTTTGCCATCGCGGAACAGGCAATGCATCACCGCGCAGGCCAGCGCGCCGTCGGTGCCGGGCCGAATCAGCACCGCCAGGTCGGCCTGCTGCATGGTCGAGTTCATATAGATGTCGACGACGACGATTTTGGCGCCGCGCTCCTTGCGGGCGCGCGTCGCATGCGTCATCACATTGACCTGGGTGTTCACCGCATTGGTGCCCCAGATCATCACCAGGTCGGATTTTGCCATCTCGCGCGGATCGGCGCCGGCGAGTTTTCCGGTGCCGGCGATAAAACCGGTCCAGGCTGGGTTGACGCAGATGGTGGAGAAGAAGCCGGAATATTTCTTGGCATGGCGCAGCCGGTTGATGCCGTCGCGTTGCACGAACCCCATGGTGCCGGCGTAATAGTATGGCCACACCGCTTCCGAGCCGTGCTTTTGTTCGGCGCGGAGGAATTGCTCGGCGACCAGATCGAGCGCATCGTCCCACGAAATCGGCGCAAATTCGCCCGAGCCCTTGGCGCCGACACGACGCAGCGGATGCAGAAGGCGATCGGGATGATGCACGCGCTCGGCGTAGCGCGCCACCTTGGCGCAGATCACGCCGGCGGTGTAAGCATTTTCTTCGGCGCCGCGCAGGCGGCCGATGGTGCGCCCGTCGATGATCTCGACCTCGAGCGCGCAGGTCGACGGACAGTCGTGCGGGCAGGCCGAAGCGCCGATTTTTGGCCGGACGAGCTGGTTCATAATCCGTCGCGCCTTGGTGTAGGATTTCTACCACGATAGCACATCGAGGCTCAGGGGAGGGAAGATCGTGAAAGCAGCAGTTCTCGGCGAAAAAGGCATCGAGGTCCGCGACCTGCCGAAGCCTGAGCCAAAACCCAATGAGGTGCTGATCAAAGTCCGCGCCTCGAGCCTCAACCGCGCCGATACGCTGGTCGCCGCTGGCATCCAGCATGGTCCCGTCGGCGGCATCGGCGCGCGGATCGGCTTGGAGTGTTCCGGCGAGGTCGAGGCGGTCGGCAGCGAAGTCAAAGACTTCAAGGCAGGCGACCGGGTGATGGCCTCGGCGCCCGGCGGCTTTGCCGAATATGCCGTCACCGACGCCGGGCGGGCGAACCGCATTCCCGGCAACAACATGACCTACGAGCAGGCGGCGTGCTTTCCCGTGGCGCTGCAGACGATGCACAACGCCGTCGTCACGGCCGGGCGATTAAAACGCGGCGAGACGCTGCTCATTCAGGGCGCGAGCTCCGGCGTTGGCCTGATGGGCATGCAGATCGGCAAGCTGATGGGCGCCGCGCTGGTGCTCGGCACCTCGACCAACGCCAAGCGCCGCGCCGGGCTGAAGGACTACGGCTGCGACGTCGCCATCGACACCGGCAAGCCGGATTGGCCGGAGGACGTCAAAAAAGCCACCGGCGGCAAAGGCGTCAACCTGATTGTCGACATGGTGTCGGCGCCGGTCGCCATCGGCAATCTCGAAGCTGCGGCGCTGCTCGGCCGCATCGTCAATGTCGGCCGGCTCGGCGGCACCAAGGGCGAATTCAATTTCGACCTGCATGCGTTGAAGCGCATCGACTATATCGGTGTCACCTTCCGCACCCGCACGCCCGACGAGGTGCGCGAGATCGTCAAGGCCATGCGTGCCGACCTGTGGCCGGCGGTGGAGGCCGGCAAGCTCACGCTGCCGATATACAAGACCTTCAAACTCGCCGACATCGTCGAGGCGCTCGCGGTGATGAACGCCAACCAGCACTTCGGCAAGATCGTGATCAGCGTCGCGTGATTCGCCCGCCTCGCTGATCGGGCGATTGTGACAGTCCGGATTCCTTATCCACCAATGCGGACTTGCCCGTTTTGCGCTCGTCCGTCATTAATTTGCCATGACTGATTCGGCGAAACGCCGCGCTCCGATCCTGGCCGCCGGCGGCATTGTGCTCCGCGGCAATGTCCGGCCGCGCTTCGCCGTCGTGCGGCTGCGCCGTGAAAAGGCCTGGGTGCTGCCGAAAGGCAAGCTCTACCCGCGCGAACACCCGCGCGACGCTGCCAAGCGCGAGGTGCTGGAGGAGACCGGGCACGACGTCACCGTGCACGAATTTCTCGGCTCGGTGTCGTATGTGGTCGAGGGCAAGCTCAAGATCGTGCAGTTCTGGCTGATGCGCGCCACCGGCGCGCCGGTTCACGAGCTCAATGACGACGTCAAGGCGGTGAAATGGCTGCCGCTGCGGCAAGCCATCGACACGCTGACGCGCCCGCACGAAAAAGTCTTCCTCACCCATGTCGGGCCGATCGCGCTGCAGGCAGTCCAGAAATCCCGGCGTTCAACCGGGAGAGCCCCGAAACGCCGGGGCCGTAGCGCGCTCAATACGCCGGTCGAGCACGTGATCGCGTTTGATTACGAAAATACCCGGCCCAACGTCGTCAAGGCGCTGAGCAATTGGGTCGGCCGCGCCACGCACCCGGCGGTGCGCAAGGCGGGTTGATCACGCGTCCTCGTCGATGACGTCGTGAAACTTGGCGTAGTCGATCAACAGCCGGCCTTGCGGCGAAATGCTGGTGATGTCGCGGTAGCGATGCCGCCACCGGATATCGGTGTGGTAATAAAGCTTGCGCGCATGGAGATGCTGCGCCGAGCTGTCGTCGATGCCGCCGACATTGAGCGCCAAGGCGGCATCGGTCTTGTCGAGCTCCTCGGTGGTCATGCCGAACAGCGCGCTGTTCTCGTCGATCCGGTGTATGAGCGTCCAGCTCAGCATGAACATCGGATGTTCCTGGCGATCGAGCTTCAATTCGTGAAAGCGCCGCAGCTGATGGCCCTCGGCGGTAAATTCCAGGCGGAACAGCCAGAGCCGCGCGTTCGCCTGCGAAATCGTGTTGTTGCGCGCAGGGGCGACCCGCATCATCAGGGTCGGCTGGCCCTGATGCGTGGTGATCACCGGATGGTCGGCGAACACGAAGCGGGCGCGCGGCCGCGAGAAACGGGCGAAGATCAGGCCCGTCATCACCGCAAGAAAGCTCATGCCGGTGAAGATTTCGACGGTGGCGATGAGATGGCCGTAATTGGTCTGCGGGTGCATGTCGCCGTAGCCGACCGTCGCCAGCGTCTCGATCGAGAAATAGAACAGGCTCAGCGGCAGCGGCAGGTCGGGCGAAACATTGGCGATCGGGTCGCTGCCCAGCCAGAACAGAAAGCCGAATAGGGCATTGAGCACGACGAAGATCAGCGCCGCGCTGCCGAAGAACACCGGCCAGTACACGGTCATCGAGCGGTGATAGAGATCGCTCCAGAAACCACCCGGCGCTCCGTGCGATTCCATCTCGCGGGTGCCGATGCGCACGATTTGCGCCCGGCGCTGTTTCAGCGCGTCGCCCGATTTTGCCGAACCGCCCTTTGCCAAAGCCTTGAGCCTCTGGCTGCGCCGCCGCCTTACGCCGTCGCCTTTACCGCGGCGTGGGCCTTGAGCCGCGGATAGACGCGCCGCGCATTGTCCTCGAAAATCTTCTTGCGGTCGGCATCGCTGATCGGCGCCTTGTCGACATAGCGCTTGGTGTCGTCAAAGCCAAAGCCGGTTCGCGGATCGTTGCCCTTCACCGCGCCGACCATCTCGGACGCGAAAAGAATGTTGTCGATCGGCACCACTTTGGTGAGCAGGTCGATGCCCGGCTGGTGATAGACGCAGGTGTCGAAGAAGATGTTGTCGCCCATGATCTCGGCCAGCTCCGGCTTGCCGTTGTTGAGCGCGATGCCGCGGAAGCGGCCCCAATGGAACGGCACTGCGCCGCCACCGTGCGGGATGATGAATTTCAGCTTCGGAAAGGTCTTGAACAGGTCGGACAAGAGAACCTGCATGAACACCATGGTATCGGCATTGAGATAATACGAGCCGGTGGTGTGCATCGCCGGGTTGCAGCAGCCGGAGACGTGGATCATGCACGGCACGTCGAGCTCGATCATCTTCTCATAGAGCGGGAACCACGACTTGTCGGTCATCGGCGGCGAATTGAAATAGCCGCCGGAAGGGTCAGGATTGAGGTTGCAGCCGACGAAGCCCATCTTGACGCAGCGCTCGAGCTCGGCGGCGCTGTGGGCCGGATCGACGCCGGGCGATTGCGGCAGCTGACAGACGCCGATGAAGTTCTTCGGATAGAGCGAGATCACGCGCGCGATCAGGTCGTTGCAGATCTGCGACCATTCCAGGCTGACGCTTTCGTCACCGACATGATGGCCCATGCCGGAAGCGCGCGGCGAGAAAATGGTGACATCGGTGCCGCGCTCGCGCTGCAGCTTGAGCTGGTTTTGCTCAATGCTTTCGCGGATTTCGTCGTCGGACATTTTGAGCGACGCGCGCGACGGCATCACCGTCTTGTCTTTTGCGTTAGCGGCTGCGGTCTGCTCCTTGCGGAACCGGTGCAAATCCTTGGGCTCGGTGGTGTAGTGGCCGTGGCAATCGATAATCATGGCACCATCGCTGCGAGAGTATTGGGGTCGCGGGATGCTACGTTGCGTGGCGCGATTGTCAAACGGGGGAGGCATTCTGATAGGATGCCGGCCGAAAACAGGGAGACTGAGGAATGGCCGATCTACCGCGTCTCAACGGTGTCATCCGCGCGCTCGAAGCGGGCCAACACACCTTGACCTGCTTCGCGCCGGCCGAAATCAACAGCGCCGTGGCGATGAGCACGTCGAAGTTCGACGGTTGCGTGTTCGAGATGGAGCACAATCCGTGGGATGGAAGGCTGCTGCGGGATTGCCTGCAATACATGCTCAATCGCGCGCAGATCGCCAAAGCCGCGTCGGTGGTGCCGGGCGTGACGCCGATGGTCCGCATTCCAGTGAACGGCGTCGAAATGGCGCAATGGCAGGCCAAGCAGGCCCTCGACATGGGCTGCTACGGCATCGTGTTTCCGCATATTTCGACGGTCGAGGAAGCCGCCAATGCGGTCGGCGCCTGCCGCTATCCGCGGCTCAAAGGCGCAAGCCTCTACGAGCCTCCCGGCATTCGCGGCGACGGTCCAACCACGGCGGCGCGCTACTGGGGCCTGGGCCAGCAGGAGTATTATCAAAAGGCCGATGTGTGGCCGCTCAATCCACAGGGCGAAATCTTCTGCATCCTGCAGATCGAAGATACTCGCGGCGTCGAGAACCTCGACGACATGCTCAAGAACGTGCCGGGCATCGGCTGCATCCTGATCGGCGAAGGCGATCTGTCGCAAGAGCTCGGCTATCCGCGCCAGTACGAGCACAAGGTCGTGCTGGAATGGATGAAGCGCATCGTCGACACCTGCAAGAAGCACAACGTGGTGGTCGGTCATCCGCATGTCGAGCAGGGCAATGTCGAGCGCATCGTCAAGGAAGGCTATCGCTTCCTGATGTGCGCGCCGGTGCAGAGCTACGGCCACCTGACCGCGGCGCAGAAAGTCACGGGACGGGCGTAAATTTCCGTCATTCCGGGGCGCCGTAGGTCTCGGGCTTTGCCCGAGACCGTCGTTTACAAATCCAAGTCGGCAACAGCCGACTTGGTTGGCGGCGAACCCGGAATCCATACCCACAATCCACGCGGAATCTGCACCGGCAGTGGTTATGGATTCCCGGCTCGCGGGCCTTTGGCCCGCGCCCGGGAATGACGAGGTGTTACCGCGCCACCTCGGCCGCCAAATTCTCGAAGCTCCGGTCCTTGAGATACTCGTCGAGCCCCCAGCGCTTGACCTGATCCATCACCTCGTCGAACTCCGAGCGCGGGATCGTCTCATAGACGAAGCGCTCGCCGCGGCCGAAGCGGGTAAAATCCCAAGCATGCGCGGTCTCGAACTCGGCCGGCACCGCGAGCTTCCACAGCGGCAGATATTTGGCAAGGTCCGCATCCATTGCTTTCTCGGCGCGGTCGAGGGCGCGCAGATAGCCGGTCACGACTTCGGGCGGCGAGCCGTCCGGCACCCACCACAGCGTGTGGAACGTGTCCTCGATGATCTTGCGCAGGCCCAGCTGCTCGGCCATGGCGATCTGCGGCGGCAACAGACTCGCTGCCTCGACCTCGCCGTCCAGCAAGGCCTTCAATCGCGCGCCAAAACCGCCGGTATTCACTGTCTTGATGTGCTCGAGCGGCAGAAATTTTTCCAGCCGATACGGCACGTTGAAATGGCTGCCGGCGCGCATGCCGACCGCGATCGGCACGTCCTTGAGATCGCGCGGCTGATGAATGCGCGAATCCGGGCGCACGAAAATCGCCCATGGCGACACGCCATAGGCGTCGGCCACGAAACGTCCCATGCCGGCGCTGGCGTTGCAGATGCTGCCCCAGACGCAGGCGCCCTGGATCACCTCGGCCTTGTCTTCGGTATAGGGCCGATCCTGCGGCCGCTGGAAATACTGCAAATCCTTCCAGCTCGATTGCGTGCCGCGAAAAGTCTTCCAGTCGAATTCGACGTCGAGGCCCTCGGCGGCGAAGAAGCCCTCTTGCATGGCAACGAAGTCGTTGAGCCCCATGCCCTTCGGCGCGATCTTCACGCGGTGTAGTTCTCTGGCCATGACGCATCCTCCCGGTTCGGATGTTTTGCGGATGTTATCTCTTCCCCCGCTTGCGAGGGAGGGTCATTCATGACGCTCCGAGCCCGCCTTTGTCCTCGATGAAGCGGGCGATCTCTTCGACGCCTTTGCCGGCGCGCAGATTGCTGAAGATGAAAGGCCGTGCCCCGCGCATGCGCTTGGTGTCGCGCTCCATGTTGTCCAGCGAGGCGCCGACGTAGGGGGCGAGATCGATCTTGTTGATCACCAGCAAATCCGAACGCGTGATGCCCGGGCCGCCTTTCGAGGGGATTTTTTCGCCGGCCGCGACGTCGATGACGTAGATGGTGAGGTCGGCGAGTTCGGGCGAAAACGTCGCCGCCAGATTGTCGCCGCCGGATTCGATCAGCACCAGATCGAGGCCGGGGAATTTGGCCCACATGTCGGCGACTGCCGCGAGATTGGCGGACGCATCCTCGCGAATCGCGGTGTGCGGGCAGCCGCCGGTCTCGACGCCGGCGATGCGCTCGGCGGGCAGCGCGCCCGAGCGCACCAGATATTCGGCATCCCACTTGGTGTAGATGTCGTTGGTGATGGCGGCGATCTGGTAGCGCTCGCGCAGCCGCTTGCACAGCGCATCCATCAGCGCCGTCTTGCCGGAGCCGACCGGGCCGCCGACCCCGATGCGCAGCGGGCCGTGATTTGACATCGTCATGCGGTTGCTCCTGCTCTCCCGAAATGCCCACAGAAAAGGAGCGAGACCCTCCCTGATCGGTTGGCGGCCTTGATCGCTTGGCTGCCAATTGTTCGTGTTGATGAACTTGTCAAGGATCGTAGACCGCCGAAGGCGGCGGCGCTTCGCGCCGTCCTTGACAAGTTCATCAACACGAACAAGAACGCTGTCCAAGCGATCAAGGCCGCTTTCTCCGCGCTCCTTATTATCTTCAGGCAGTGATAGCAGACAACAAGGCACAAGACGGCACATTTCGCTCCTGAAGCAGTCCAGCGGGGCGCGTCAATGACCGAGACCCTCCAGCCAGTAGATCTGCTCGCCATCGCGCTGGCGTTGGCGGTGCTGATCGGCTGCATCAACTACCTCTGGGTCAAACTGCCACCGGCCATCGGCATGCTGCTCGGCTCGCTGGTGCTGTCGCTCATCATCGTTTCGAGCGACCGACTGTTCCATCTGCACGCCATGACGGGGCTTCGCGCCGCGATCGACTTGGCGCATTTTCCTCGCCTGTTCCTCAACGCCGTGCTGGCGCTGCTGTTGTTCGCCGGCAGCCTGCATGTCGACATTGCGGAATTGAACCGGCGGCGCGGCATGATCCTGCTCTTGGCCACCGCGAGCGTGCTGATTGCCACCACGATCTTCGGCGCCGGGATGTGGCTCGCCTTCAGCGTCATCGGCATGGCGGTGCCGCTGATCTGGTGCGTGCTGCTCGGCGCCATCCTGGCGCCGACCGACGCGGTCGTGGTCGCGACCTTGCTGCGTCAGATCGGGCTGCCGCCGAGCCTGCGCGCGGCCATCGTCGGCGAGAGCCTGTTCAACGACGGCGCCGGCGTGGTGCTGTTTCTGCTGGCGCTGGGCGTCACCCAGGGCGAGACCTTCCATCTCGGCCACGGCCAGATCCTGATCGCGATGCTGCGCGAAATCGGCGGCGGCGCCGCGCTCGGCTTCGCCGGCGGCCGGCTGGCTGCGGTACTGATGCGGCGGATCGACGACGATGGGTTGTTGCTTCTGATCTCGCTGGCGCTGGTACTCGGCAGCTATCGCATCGCCAACCTGCTCGAACTGTCCGGCCCGATCGCCGTGGTCTGCGCCGGACTTTGCCTGGTGTCACCGTCGCCGCGCTTCGGCATGACAGCCCGGACGCGCCAGGTGCTGCTCGGCTTCTGGAAGCTGCTCGATCAGCTCATGAACATCATGCTGTTCCTTTTGATCGGCCTGGAAATCCTCGGCTTGGTCATCCAGCCGGCCGAATTGATCCCGGTGGCGTTCGCGGTCCCGCTCGCCGTGATCGCGCGGGCGGTCAGCGTCGCCGTGCCGATGCTGTTCGCGCCCGACGCCCCTATCGACAAGGTGCGCAACGTCGCGGTGCTGACCTGGGCCGGATTGCGCGGCGGCATTTCGATCGCGCTGGCTTTGTCGCTGCCGGCATCGCCATGGCGCGGCGATCTCCTGGTCGTGACCTACGCGGTCGTGCTGTTCACCATCGTGGTGCAGGGCCTGACCATGTCAGGCCTACTGCAGTCCCTCTACGGCGGCAAGAAACCGGCCGAACTGCCAATGCCGGCGGCCGCGCCGAGCGCCGACAATTAAAGGCGCCAGCGTGCGAGTGGTGCCTACGACCGGAACAGCCGCGTGTATTGCGTCTCGTGCCGCATGCTGGCGAGATCGGCGCGCAGCGCGCTCGATCCGATTTCGTCGAGCGGTGTCTTGAGCGCGCGCGCTGCCGTCGCGACGACGACGGGTTCAAGTGCGGCGAGCACGCGCTGGCCGTCGGTCTGGCCGAGCGGGATGAGGCGGACGCCGGCGGAAATCCAATTTGCGGTAAGAGCGTGCAGGAACGCATGCAGCGCCGCTTCGCAGGCAATGCCGTGGCCGGCACAGGTCACGCCGACGGCAACCGGCAGCGCGACGGCGCCGTTCCACGCCGCGTCGAGGCGCACCAGCGCCTCGCACGGCCAAGCCGCGCGTGTCGCATCGAGAAAGGCGCGGCCTTGGATCGTCGTCTCCAAGAGGCGCTCCTTGGATGGCACCAGGGCGGCTGCGAGCTCGGCGACGGCGCGCAAGCGTCCGTCGTCGTTCGCGGCGATGGCGCGGTGGGCGTGGACGAACAACACCGCGTCGCAGAAGCCTGAGCCTTCGCCGATCATGACGGCGAGCCATGCGCGCAACGTATCCGCATCCTTGATGTCGCCCGCCTCGACCGCCCATTCGATGCCCGACGAATAGGAGAACGCGCCGACCGGATAGGCCGGCGACAGCCAAGCCATCAGCCGGTAGAGCGCGGCCGCGTCCGGCGGTGGCGCGTCAGACATGATCGTCGCCATGATGATCATAGGCGCCGTGCTCCGGATCGAACGGCGCCTCGATCGGATGAAGAATCGCGCCAAGGCCGCGCAGCATGTCTTCGATCACATGGTCGCGCCGGATGCGCAGCCGGTCGCCGACGATCTGCACGTCGACGTGGCGGTTGCCGATATGCCAGGCGAGCCGCGCCAGTTCGTGGGCGTTGGCCGCCGCAATTTCCACCAGCGGCTCGGCGCGGCCGGCGACGCGCACCATGGCGCCGTCGTCGAGCAGAAGGCCGTCGCCGTCGCGAAGCGAGATCGCGTGCGGCAGGTCGAGCATGAAGGTCGTACCACGCTCCCCGGTCAGCACGATGCGGCGGCGATGGCGGCCGTGCGCATCAAGGGTGACGCAATCGACCGCTTCCGCGGCGTTCCACGCGCCGGCGGTTTTGATTTCGCGCGCGCGCCGCATCGGTCCTGCCAGGCGCGTGTCAGAAATTCGCGGCGCGCTTTGTCTCCTGCTGCACCGGAGTCTTGCCGGAGGGCAATTCGTACATGCCGCTCGGCAGTGTGTCGAAGAAGGCCAATACCTCGTCGGTCTTCACCACGTCGGCATATTTGGCGTTCATGTCGCACAGATTGATGGCGTGGCTTGCCTGGGAGCGATCGAAGCAGCCTTCCTCGGCCAACGCGATGCGGTAGTTCAGGCTGAAGCCATCGAGCACGGTGGCGCGCACGCAGCCCGAGGTGGTGGTGCCGGTGACGATCAGGCTGTCGCAGCCGAGCAGCGTCAGATAGCTCGCCATGTTGGAGCCGAAGAAGCCGGACGGCTTCTGCTTGAGCACGACGATATCCTGCGGCCCGGGCGCGATCGGGGTGACGATCTCGTTGCCGTCGAGATTTGAAACGATGGTCTGCCGGTCCTCGTTGCCGCGGGAATTCTTCCACAGCCAGGAGCCGGAATCCCAATTGTCGTCGCGCCGCACGCCGGTGGTGTAGATGACCGGAATGCCTTTCTCGTGGCACTTGTCGATCAGCGCGCGGATATAGGGCAGCGCGATCCAGGCGTCCTCGCCGCAGGAATTACGCCAGCGCTTGATCGATTCGAGGATCGGTTCCGGCCGGTCGCCGCAGAACGCCCAATTGACGTCGATGACGATCAGCGCCGGCCGCTTGCCGAAGCCGCCGCGGGCGCCATAACCCGACGTGCCGAACACCGCCTTGTCGCGCTCGGTGAGGAATTTGTTCCAGATCGGTTCGGACATTTTCTTATCCCTTCTCCTGGTCGATTGCGATCATAACGTCATTCCGCGGCGACGCGAAGCGGTCACAGCGTGGCTTTCAGGCTGTCGACGAAGCTCATGTCGATGATCTCGTCGAATTTGACGTCGACCTTGAGGATGCCGGCGCCCATGACCACGGCCTTCGCGTTATCCCAGGCGGCGGGACTGATCACGCCGTCCTTGCTCCACAATTCGTCGGCGAATGAGCGGTCGAGCGTCGCCTTGAGATCGTCGAGCGCCATGGTCGGGAATTGCCGCTTGGCGATCTCGGCCGACTCGTCGTGATTGTCCTGGACGAATTTCAAGGACTTCATCATGCCGCGGACGAAGCCACGGACGAGCTCGGGATCTTTCTGGATAGTGTCGAGGCGCACATTGAAGGTCGAATAGGCATAGGGGCCCATCTCCTTCGGGATGTTGATGAACGGCTCGCCCCACGCGCCGGTGCGCACGCCCTGGGTGATGAACGGTTCGGTCGAGCAGCCGATCTGCGCCTGCTTGTTCCTGACCGCCGGCAGGATCGCCGAGTTCGCGGTTTCCACCAGGGTGACGTCGTTGGTGGCGTCGAGATTCCACATTTTCAGGAGATAGCGCGTGATCGAATTCGGCGTGCCGCCAAAGCCGCTCGTCGCGATCGTCTTGCCTTTGAAATAGCCCGGCCAATCGGTGCTAGCGGGTTCCTGTCCCTTCGCCGCGCAATAGTAGACGTTGCCGCGGTCGACGCAGTTGACCACAGCGCGCAGTTCGGCGCCTTTCGCCTTGGCGAAAGCGCAGTGCTCCGGCCCGCCGATGAAAGCGAAGGCTTGGCCCGAGAGCACCGCATTGGTGTGCCCGGCGCCGGTCTCGATGGTCACGATCTTGACGGTGACGTCCTCGAACAGACTTTTTGCGATCCCGATATAAAGCGGCAGGTAGCCGGTGCCGTGGACCGGCTCGGCGATCAGTACTTCTTTGGTGTCGGCCCGTGCGATCATCGGGCGCGCCATGAGGGCCGCGCTGGCCGCTGCCGTGGTGCCCAGAAGTTTTCGTCGGGTGATGGTGTTTGTTTTCATGACGACCTCATCTGTTAGCCCGGTTGTTGCGACCTATTGCCTGATGCCTTTGCGCAGGCTGCGCTCGAGCCAGGAGACCGCGGCATACATGATCATGGCCAATGTCGAGAGCACTAGAACGGCGACCCAGACCAGCGCGATATCGTAAGTATTGCCGGCATAGAGGATGGCGCGGCCGAGACCGTGCTGCGAGGCGATGAATTCGCCGACGATGGCGCCAGTCAGCGCCAGCCCGATATTCACCCGCAGCACCGAGATGATCCACGGCAGGCAGTGCGGCACCACCAGCTTGCGGAACACCTGGAAGCGGCTGGCGCCGAGCGAATAGAACAGCTTTTCGCCGTCGCTATCGAGCGCCTTCACGCCGGCATAAGTGGTGAGCGTCGACACCACGAGCGTCAGCGCCGTGGCGATGGCGACTTTCGAGGCGAGCCCGATGCCGAAAACCAGGATCACCAGCGGCGCCAGCGCCAGCTTCGGCAGCGCCTCGAAGCAGATGATGTAAGGCTGCACGACGGCGGCATAGTTGCGCGACCACCAGAACGACAGGCCGAGCAGCGAGCCGCAGGTGGTGCCGAGGAAAAATCCGAAAATCGTCGAGCGGAAGGTGAAGCCGATATCGGTCCAGGCATCGCCCGCGGCGAAGAATTTGATCAAGGTGGCGAAGACGTCGCTGGGCTTCGACCAGAAGAAGCCGTCGATCCAGCCGCGGTCGGCGGCGGCCTGCCACAGCGCGATCAGGCCCACCAGAATGCCAACCTGCGTCGCGAGGATGGCGAGCAGCGGCCAATCCTTCTGCGCCGGCAGGCGGCGCACCGAGCGCAGCGGCCGTGCGTCCGGCGCCGGCGGCGCGCGCACCAGACCGACGCCTGTGTCCTGGACCGCCATGTCAGGCCGCCTCGCCGAGAGCTGAACCGTGGCCGGCCATCAGCAGCGCCAGGCAACGCTGTTTGATCGCCATGAATTCGTGCGTCAGCGTTGCGCTGCGGTCGCGCGGCCGCGCGATCGGCACCGGCATGGACTCGATGATGCGGCCCGGCCGCGTCGCCATGACGTGGACCTCGTCGGACAGATAGATCGCCTCCTCGATATCGTGGGTGACGAACACCACTGTCTTGCCGAAATCGGCCCACAGCCCGAGCAGCCATTCCTGCATCTGCAATTTGGTCTGTGCATCGAGCGCGCCGAACGGCTCGTCGAGCAGAATGACGTCGGTGTCGAACAGCAGCGTGCGCAACAAAGCGGCGCGCTGGCGCATGCCGCCGGACAGCGCATTCGGATAGAGATATTCGAAGCCGGAGAGCCCATAACGATGCAGCAGCGGCAGCGCGCGATCGCGCGCCTTTCGCAACGGCACGCCCTGGATCTCCATGCCGAGGATGACGTTGTCGAGTACGGTGCGCCACGGCAACAGCAGATCCTTCTGCAGCATATAGCCGACGCGGCCGATCGTTCCGGTGGCGTCGGCGCCGTCGATCAGCACGCGACCGCCGGTTGGCTCCAGAAGGCCGGCGACGATGTTGAAGATCGTGCTCTTGCCGCAGCCCGAAGGGCCGATCAGGCTGACGAAACGGCCCGGCGAAATCGACAGCGTAACCGGCGCCAGCGCCTGGAACGCGCCGTTCGGCGTCCGAAAGGTCATGCCGACCTGGTCGAGGCGAAGCTTCACGGACATCGCGCTTCCCTGCCTACGGCGATGATACAGCAATAACCGTGCCAGCGGATAGCAGCCTAGCGGCGGCCGTCGTCCTCGCCCCGCAGCTGCGCGGCCTCAAACGCGCTCGCAATCGCCTGCTTGCTCTTGCCGGCCTTTATGGCGTCGCCGATCACGATGGTCGTCTGTCCGGGGCGCGTCAGCCGCTTGACGCGGCCGGCGCCGGCGCGTCGCGCCCGGTAATAGAACCAGTCGCGCAGTTTCGCGTTCGACAAGAGCCGGGCGATGCCGGGCCAGCGCGCGGCGCCGCTGTCGAGCGCCCAAGTGGCGATAGGGCCGAGGCCGAAGCGATAGGCGGCGCCGGTGGCGATCACGACCCGATCGAACGGCGTCAGCACGCTCGGATCGGCAGTTACGTCGGTGGCGAAACGAAAAACGACGCCCTTGGTCTTGCAGGCTGCCGTCATGTCATCGATGTAGCGCGCAAAACTTGCGTCGCCCGCCTCGACCTCCTGGAACAGCGGCGCCTTGCCGGCATAGCGGAAGCTGCCGCCGGCGTGCTTGGCTTTTTCGAAGACGGTCACCTTGTTGCCGTCGGCGACCAGCGACGCATAGGTAAGGCCGGCGGGCCCGGCGCCGATCACGGCGATGCGCTCGCCGCGCGGCGGTTTTGCATCAGCGAACAACGTTTCGCGGCCGGCGGCGCCGTTGACCACGCAGCCGATGCGCGCGCCGCCGCGCATTTCGTTGATGCAGGTGTTGCAGGCGAGACAGCGCCGGATCGGCTCGCCGCGCGCGACCTTGTCGACCCATTGCGGATCGGCGACGAGCGTGCGGCCGAGCGCGATGAAATCGGTCTTGCCGTCCACGACCGCCGCCTCCGCCAGCGCCGGATCGCCGAGCCGGCCGACTGCAATCACCGGCACGTTGATTTGCTTCTTCACCTCAGCGGCGAAGTCGAGAAACGGACCATCGGGCATCGTCATCGGCGGCAGCACGATCTGCGCCGACGGCAGCGAACGATAATGCCCGGCGGTGACATGCAGCGCATCGGCCCCGGCCTGCGCCGCCCAGACCGCGATCTGCCGACCTTCAGCGAATGGCAAGCCGCCCGGAAAGAAGTCTTCGACCGAAAGCCGGTAGATGACGCCCAGGCCCGGCACTGCCGCTTCCACCGCGCGCAGAACTTCCAGACCGAAACGGGCGCGATTTTCCAGGCTGCCGCCGTATTCGTCGTTGCGCCGGTTTTCGAACGGCGCGTGGAATTGCGAAATCAGATAGCCGTGCGCGGCGTGGACTTCGACACAATCGAAACCGGCTTGTTGCGCGCGCCGCGCCGCGGCGGCATGGGCGGCGATGGTCTGCGCGATACGCGCCTTGGTCATCGCTTCAGGGATGATGGTCTCGAACGTGGTCTCGTAGACCGGATGCGGGATCGCCGACGGCGCGATCGGTGTCTCGCCGCAAATGTCGATGCGCGTGTGACCGCCGCCGTGGCCGAGCTGGATCGAGGCTTTGGCGCCACCTCCGTGAATTTCGCCGACCAGCCGCGTCAGGCCCGGAATGAAACGATCGTCATAGATGCCGACTTCGTGGCGACGATGCCGGCCGCATTTTTCCGGCGACGCCATCTCGACGGTGATGAGGCCCACGCCGCCGCGCACCCGCGCCATGTAATACGCAACCGAGTCGTCGGTGACGAAACCCTCCGCGTCCGCCGTGCGCGTCGTCATCGGCGGCATGACGATGCGGTTCTTGATTTCGACCGGCCCGATCCGCGCCGGCGTGAGCAGGATGTTGGTCACAATGTTGGTATCTCGCCACCGTCGAGATCGATGGTTGCACCATGCATCCAGGTGGCGCGCGAGGATACCAGGAATGTGATCATATCGGCGACGTCCTCGACCTTGCCGAAGCGGGTAATGCCAAAACCTTTGCACATTTCCTCGCGGGTCTTTTGCTCCGGCCAGCCGGTGCGTTCCATCTCGGCCTTGATGCGCCGCCACAACCGGTCGGTCTCGACCATGCTCGGATGGATGCAGTTGACCTGCACGCCGTCGTGCTTGCCGCGGTCGGCTATGCATTTGGCGAAGGCGGCCACCGCCGCATTCACCGAGCTGCCAATGGTGAACTCTTCGGTCGGCTTGCGCCCCCCGGTACCGCCGATAGCGATCACCGAGCCGCGCCGTTCCTTGAGCAGCGGCCAGGCGGCGCGGGTGAGCCGCACATGGGCGAAGAATTTCAGCGCATAGCCGTCTTCCCAGTCGGCGTCAGTGAGATCGAGGAAATCGCCGCGCTTGGTGGCGCCGGCATTGTTGACGAGAATATCGAGCCCGCCGAGCTCGCGCTTGACCTGCTCGATCAGCTTGCCCGGCGCATCCTTGCCGCGCAGATCGATTGCCGCGACGCCGGCACGGCGGCCCAGCTTCCGGATGGCGGCGGCGACCTCGTCGAGCGCCTTTTCGTCGCGGCCGGTCAGCATCACGTCGCAGCCTTCGGCGGCCAGCGCCAGCGCGACGCCTCTGCCGATGCCGCGGCTCGATCCGGTCACCAGCGCGATCTTGCCTTTTAAGCCTAAGTCCATCGCGATCCTCCCTGTTGCCGACCGTTGTATCCGGATTTCGCTTCCGCTCAATCCGGGATACGGTCGCGTCGGGCAGGGGACGTTCCGCGAATGACAATCAAGGGCAAGGCCTATATCGCCGGGATCTTCGAGCATCCGACCCGGCATGCGCCGGACAAGACGGTGGCGCAGCTGCACGCCGAGGTGGCGCTCGGGGCGCTGCAGGACGCAGGGCTGAGCCGCGACGACGTCGACGGCTATTTCTGTGCCGGCGATGCGCCGGGCCCCGGGCCGGCCACCATGGCCGAGTACATGAATCTGAAGCTGCGCCACGTCGATTCCACAGAGCTCGGCGGCACCTCCTATGTGGCGCTGGCGGCGCATGCCGCCGAAGCCATCGCGCTCGGCAAATGCGACGTCGCGCTGATCACGCTCGCCGGCCGGCCGCGCAGCGAGGGCCAGGCGACCGGCACCACGCCGCGGTTGCGCGATCCGAACCAACCGGAAGCACCGTGGGAATTTCCGTACGGGCTGACCACCGCCAACGGTTACGCCATGTGCGCCATGCGCCACATGCATCAATACGGCACCACCAGCGAGCAGCTCGCCTGGATCAAGGTCGCGGCTTCGCATCACGCGAGCCATAATCCGAACGCCATGCTGCCCGAGGTGATCACCGTCGAGGACGTGGTCAACTCGCCGGTGATCGCCGATCCGCTGCACCGGCTGGACTGCTGCGTCATCAGCGACGGCGGCGGTGCGCTGGTCATCGTCAAGCCGGAGATCGCCAAAAAGCTCAAGCGCCCGCCGGTCAAGATCATCGGCGCCGGCGAGACGGTGAAGCATCTCTCCGGCGGCACTTTCGATCTCACCACCTCGGGCGCGGCGCGCACCGGGCCGATCGCGTTTGCCGAAGCCGGCATCAGGCCTGCCGACATCAAATATGCCTCGATCTACGACAGCTTCACCATCACGGTGCTGATGCAGATCGAAGACTTGGGATTTTGCGCCAAGGGCGCCGGCGGCAAATTCGTATCGGACGGAAATCTGATCTCCGGCGTCGGCAAATTGCCGTTCAACACCGACGGCGGCGGCTTGTGCAACAACCATCCGGCCAATCGCGGCGGCATGACCAAGGTGATCGAGGCAGTGCGGCAATTGCGCGGCGAGGCGCATCCCAAGGTGCAGGTGAAGAACTGCGACCTGGTGCTGGCTCAAGGCACCGGCATGCAGCTCGGCACCCGCCATTGCAGCGCCACGCTGATCATGGAACGGGAGTGAGTCATGGCCGAAGCAAGAAAAATTCCGTCACCCGTCGTCAGCGTCGAAAATGAGGCATTCTGGGACGCGGCAAAGCAAGGCCGCTTCACCGTCCCGACCTGCGCTTCCTGCGGCAAGGCGCATTGGTATCCGCGCGCCATCTGTCCGTTCTGCGCAAGCGACAAAATCGAATGGCGCGCGGCGTCCGGCAAAGGCACGATCTATACCTACAGCGTCATGCGCCGCACCAAGGAGCCCTATGCAATAGCTTATGTGACGCTGGCCGAAGGCCCGACCATGATGACCAACATCGTCGACTGCGATTTCGACGCGCTGCGCGTCGGCCAGCCGGTTGCCGTCGTGTTCAAGGACACCGAAAACGGCCCGCCGGTGCCGATGTTCAAGCCGGCCTGAGCGTCATTCCTGGGCGCGGGCGCAAGCCCGCGAGCCCGGAATCCATAACCACAGACATTGCAGGACCGGCATTGCGGCGCCGTTTCTGAAACGACTGTGGCTATGGATTCCGGGCTCCTCGCTTCGCTCGGCCGCGGAATGACGATGGTTTTAAAATCCGCGCGTTGTGGCTACACTTGAGTAGTCAGGGAGCACCTCATGCGGTTTGGACTTTTCGGCAGCGCGACGGCCCGCCATGGCGGCCCGGACGTCGATTCGGGGCAGGGTTACAAGCAGTTCGTCGAATACAATGTCGAGGCCGAGGCGCTCGGCTATCATTCGACCTTCCTGGTCGAGCATCATTTCACCGGCTTCGGCCAGGTCTCGGCGAGCCTGTCGCTGCTGACCTGGGTGGCGGCCAAGACCAAGACCTTGCGGCTCGGCACCGCGGTGCTGGTCTTGCCCTGGCACAATCCGGTGCTGCTCGCCGAGCAGGCCGCGACCATCGATCTGCTGTCCGGCGGCCGGCTCGATTTCGGCGTCGGCAAGGGCTACCGCCACAACGAGTTTGCCGGCTTCTGCGTGCCGATCGAGGAAGCCGACGCGCGCTTCAACGAGTCGCTCGACGTCATCATCAAATCCTGGACCTCGAAGCAGCGCTTCTCGCATCGCGGCAAGTATTGGAATTTCGAGGACGTCATCGTCGAGCCGCCGACCGCGCAAAAGCCGCATCCGCCGATGTGGATGGGCGCCGGCAGTCCGGACTCGATCCGCCAGGTGGCGGCGCGCGGCTATAATCTTTTGCTCGACCAGTTCGCCTCGTTCGAGACCGTCGCCGAGCGCATCGCCATCTACAAGGCGGCGCTGGAGCAGCACGGGCGCGTGTTCGATCCGATGAATGTCGGTGTCGCGCGTGCCTTCTATGTGGCCAAGGATGCCGCCGACAAGGAAGCTGCATTGGAGCGGCGCATGGAGGCGCAGCGCCGTCTCGAGGCGATTTCGAGCGCGCCGGGCGTGAAGAACACCGCCAGCATCATGGCCTATTCGGACACCCGAGAGGCGAGCGAAGAGAGCGCGCTCTATGGCAATCCCGACGAGATCGCGGTGAAGCTGGACAATCTGCGCAGGCTCGGCGTCGAATATGTATTGCTCAACGGCGGCGGCCTGGTCGGTCACGCCAACGAAAGCTTACGCCGCTTCAGCCGCGAAGTGATGCCGGCGTTCGCCGACGGTTCGCGGATGCGCGTCGTCGGGTAGCTGATGATCAACAAGATCGTGCAGACCATGGCCGAGGCGATGGCCGGCATCCCCGACGGCGCCGTCGTGCTGGTCGGTGGCTTCGGCAGCATCGGCCAGCCCAATGCGCTGATCGAGGGCCTGATCGAGCAGGGCGCCAAGGACCTCACCGTGGTCGCCAACAATTCCGGAGTCGGTTACGTCGGCCTGGCCAAGCTCCTCAACACCGGCCGGGTGCGCAAGATCGTCTGCTCGTTCCCGCGCACCGCCGATCCGGTGGTGTTCGAGCGGCTATGGCGTGAAGGCAAGATCGAGCTCGAATGCGTGCCGCAAGGCACCATGGCGGAGCGCATGCGCGCCGCCGGCGCCGGCATTCCGGCATTTTATACCGCGACCGCGGTCGGCACCAAGCTCGCCGCCGGCAAGGAAGAGCGCGAGATCCACGGCCGCAAATATATTCTCGAGGAAGCGCTGCACGGCGACGTCGCCCTGGTCGAGGCCTGGGAGGCGGACCGCTGGGGCAATCTCACCTACAATTCGTCGGCGCGCAATTTCAATCCGGTGATGGCGACGGCGGCGAAGCTAACCGTCGTGCAGAGCCAGCACATCGTCGAGCTCGGCGCGCTCGATGCGGAAAAAATCGCGACGCCGGGAATTTTCGTCGACCGGGTGCTGCACGTGCCCTACGGCGAGCCGACGGTGACGTAAGAATCGAGGGACGGGAGGAAGCCATGAACGTCAAAACGGCGGTGCAGCCGATGGCGCGCCGGGAAATGGCCAAGCGGCTCGCCGACGACATTCCCGAAGGCTGGTACGTCAATCTCGGCATCGGCGCGCCGCTGCAAGTGGCCGATTATGTGCCGCAGGAGCGCGAGGTCGTGTTCCAATCGGAGAACGGCATCCTCGGCATGGGCCCGGCGCCCGAGCCGGACAAGATCAATCGCTGGCTGATCAATGCCGGCAAGCAATACATCACGCTGCGAACCGGCGGCTCCTACATGCATCACGCCGACAGTTTCGCGCTCATTCGCGGCGGCCATCTCGATCTGTGCGTTCTCGGCGCCTTCCAGGTCGCCGAGAACGGCGACATCGCCAACTGGTCGACGTCGGACAACGAGAGCGCGCCCGCGGTCGGCGGCGCCATGGATCTGGCCGCCGGGGCGCGGCGCATCTGGGTGATGATGGATCACGTCACCAAGACCGGCGAAAGCCGGCTGGTGCGCCACTGCACTTACCCGCTGACCGCGGTCGGCGTCGTCAAGCGCGTCTACACCAATCTCGCGGTGATCGACGTCACCGACGACGGCTTTGCGGTGCGCGAGATGGTGCCCGGCATGACGCTCGATGAATTGCAAAAGGTCACCGACGCGCCGCTGCGCATGGCGGCGTGACTGGCCGGCCTCGTTTGGCGTCGAATCTCATACAGTGTGACCGCCACGCCACATCGGTGCGCGCCAAAGGATGATAACAATAGACTCATGACGGCTCTTCCATTGCGGGGCGTGGCATGAGCAATGGCTTGTGGGCTCACAAGGACTGGACGGGACCGCTTGGTAACCAGGTGGGCGACCACAACGTCGATGGCGGCCTGTTTGGCGGCCAGGTCGGATGCGACTACCAGGCGCCCGGTCACGTGGTCATTGGCATTCAAGGCGACTACGACGGAGCCAATGCGACCGGAAGCAATTCAAACTTGACGACCACCCATATTTACCAGACACACATTACGGCACTGTCTTCGGTTACGGGCCGTATCGGGTACTCTTGGGCGCAATTTCTCGGCTATGTGAAGGGCGGCGGCGGGTGGGAGCGTGACGGCTACTCGACGGCGGTGTTGGCGACGGGATTTGTTGACACAAATTCCAGCGGGACGCGTAGCGGCTATACGGTGGGCGTCGGCGGCGAATATGCCTTCACCAATTTTCTCTCCGGCTTCGTCGAATACGACTATTACGGCTTCGGCACCCGGACGGACACCTTTTTCCACACCGATGGGCCGCTGACGATCAATTACAGGATCAGCGAAACAAAGAACGTCTTCAAGGCCGGGCTGAACCTGCGCTGGAACGCCACGGCGATGCCGGCAATGGCGAGGAATTAATTTTATTTTTCGTTGGCCGGTTGCCGTCCAGCGCATATCGATGCATTGCGACACGAGGCTTCGCGACAGAGTGCACGCCGACGGCGGAGTTCGTTTCGTTCTACCCACCCTCCACGTTCTGCCCACTCCGCGCCCGCAGCAAAAAGTGGGCCGGCGATTTCGTATTTCACTGCCTCGGCAGCGGCGGTATCCTTTCCGCCACCAAATAACATAAAGGGAGGATGTGATGACCGCGCGCCATCGATTTGCATTGAGCGCTGCGACTATTCTACTGATCGTAACCGCTCAGCCCGGCCATTCGCAGGACATGAAAAATAAGCCGCTTAACGTGACGACGCCCGATGGCTTGACCATCTCCGCGCAGGAATGGGGTAACCCGAACGGTCCCGGCATCGTCTTCATCCACGGCTTTTCGCAGAGCCATCTGTCGTGGATGCGCCAGACCGACAGCGATCTCGCCAAGGAATTCCACATCGTCACTTACGACCTGCGCGGCCACGGCAATTCCGACAAGCCGCTCGAGGCCGCGCGCTACCGCGACGCAAAAGCCTGGGGCGACGAGGTCCAGGCGGTGATCGACGCCGCCGGGTTGAAGCGGCCGGTGCTGGTCGGCTGGTCCTATGCCGGCCGCGTCATCTCCGATTATGTCGCGACCCACGGCGCCGGCGGCATTTCCGGCATCGATTTCGTCGACGCCTCGATCAAGTTCATTCCGGAATATGTCGGCGATAATCTGAAAAATCTGCCGCTGATGGCGTCGGAGGATATGCTCACCAACATCAACGCCACCCGGGTCTTCCTGCACGGCTGCTTCTCCAAACAGCCGAGCGCCGAGGATTTCGAGATCATGCTCGCCTTCAACATGATGGTGCCGCCCAAGGTGCGCGCCGGGTTGTCCGGCCGCCCGCTCGACGCCACCGAAATCATGTCGAAGCTCACGCTGCCGGTGCTGGTCAGCCACGGCGCCGAGGACAAGAACGCCAAGCTCGCCACGGCGCAATACACCGCCTCCGTCATCCCGGGCGCCAAGCTCTCGGTCTATGACGGCGTCGGGCACTCGCCGTTCTACGAAGACGCGCCGCGCTTCAACAGCGAGCTCGCCGCCTTGGTGCGCACGGCGAACAAGGGGAATTGAGCGAAAGCCCCCAGCTGGAGCGCCAAAAGCGGCAGATCAGTCCAGCTTGATATCGGCGCTCCGGATCACCTTGGCCCATTTCTGGGTATCGTCGGCAATGAGATTGCCGAACTCGGCGGGCGTCATCGGCATCGGTTCGGCGCCCAAGTCCGCGAACCGCGCTTTCATCTCGGGGTCGGCAAGCACTTCGCCGATTGCCTTGCTCAGCATATCGATGATCGGCTGCGGCGTGCCCTTGGGTGCGCCGAGGCCGAACCATCCGGTCGCCGCGTAGCCCGGTACGAATTCGCCGATTGTCGGAATATCGGGCAGCGCCGCCGAGCGTTTCGCCGACGTGACCGCGAGCGCGCGCAGCTTACCGGCCTTGATGTAGCCGATCGACGAGGTAATGCCCTCGAACATGACCTGGACTTGTCCGCTGAGCAGATCGACCAGCGCCGGTCCGCCGCCGCGATAGCCCACGACGGCCAGGTCGACGCCCGCCATCGCCTTGAACAATTCGCCGAACATATGCGGCGGGCTGCCGTTGCCGGCCGTGCCCATGTTGATCTTGCCCGGATTGGCCTTGGCGTAGGCGATGAACTCGGGAACGCTCTTGATCGGAACCGACGGATTGACCTCCAGCACCGAGGGCGCCTGCATGATGCCGGCGATCGGCGCGATGTCGCGCATGAAATCAAAATTGAGGTTGCGATAAAGCGTGGCGTTGATCGCGTTCGAGGACGTCACCAGAAGCAGCGTATAGCCGTCGGGGGCGGCCTGCGCCGCCGCCTCGGTCGCGATATTGCTGCCGGCGCCCGATCGGTTCTCGACGACGAATTGCTGGCCGAGCCGCTGTGACAGCCACTGGCTGATGAGGCGCGCGCAGATGTCGGTCGGACCGCCTGGCGCATAACCGACAAGCAAAAGCACCGACCGTGTCGGATAGGTTTGCGCCCTCGCGATCCGCGGCAATGCTGGGAGCGCCGCGACACCTGCTGTCAGACGTAAGATCTTTCTGCGAGAAAGCTTCGCCATGCGCATCCCCCCTCGGGTCCTGTTGCGAGCGCGCCCCTTTGTCAGCTTACCTCAACTCAAGCTTGAGGCGTAGCTGGGCGATATCGCCCATCGACCTCGCTTCATGAGTCCACGCTTTAATTCACCAGCACCGGTGTGCCGTTCTGCACGCGGCCGTAAAGATCCACCACGTCGTCGTTGCCCAGCCGCACGCAGCCGAAGATCACATTTGTGCCGACGGTCGCCGGCGCATTGGTGCCGTTGATGCGCGATTTGCCGTCGTCGAGCTCCATGACGCGCGCGCCGAGCGGGTTGCCGGGACCGCCCGGCATGACGCCTGGCTTGGCGAGCTTGCGCTCGATCATGTCCGGCGTCGCCTGCCAGGACGGCCATTCCGCCTTGCTGGCGACGTGGCGCAGCCCGGCGAGCTCGGTGCATTGCTCGCCGAGCCCGATGCCGTAGCGCAGCGCCACGTTGTTGGGCTGAATCAGATAAAGAAAATGCTGCAGCTTATCGATGATGATGGTCCCGACCGGCTGCAGCGTGCGGTAGAATGTCGGCTGGCGGCGGAAAACATACGACAGGTCGTTGTCGGCCGCGTTGCCGTCGATGCCGGGCGCGAGATCGCCGTCTTTGGTCGTTGCCAGCTTGGGTGGTGTGACCTTGGTCGTGGCTGGCACTTGCGGGGCAGCGGCGGAAGCCACGTTTTTGGCCGACGCCGGCGACTCTTTGTGGGCGTGCTGCATCCAGAACATGTAGCCGCCGGCGCCGATCGCGGCGGCAACGATGGCCGCCGCGAGCAAAGAGATGTGGCTGAGGCGGAACGGTGTTGGCAGCGGCCCGCGTTCCGGCGCGACCGCCGACAGATCGCTGATATCGGCGTCGGCATCGTCGTTCGGCAACGCATCGCGGGCGGGGCGCGACATTTCGGCCTCGATCCTGCGGATGGCGGCGTTCAGCCCAGACTGCTCGGCGGCGATCGCGTCCGGCGGCGTTGCCGGCCGCCGTGCCAATAGCTGCGTCACCAGCATTTGCCGCGCGCGCTCATAGACGCCGCGGCGCCACTGCGGGTCTGTCGCCTCTGGCGCGCTCATGGCGCGCGCTAGGATCGGATAATAGTCAACCATGGCCCCCGGCATGTCTATGCGCCGACCTTCGCCAAAAACTCCAGGACGCGGGCGTTGGTCGCGTCCTCGTCCTGCCGCTCGACCGGCACATCCCAATAATCCGACCGCAGCAGGCATTCCTCAAGATAGCGCGCCGCCGATGTCGCATGCGACGCATCATGGCCCGGAACGACGAGCGCTGGAATATCCAGGCGCATGAGATCTTCCGGCTCGGCGCCGGGCGCGGTGTCGCGGTCGAACAGCGCGCGGCACATGCCCTCGCAGATCGACTTATAATGTTCGCGATCCTGCTTGGCATAGGCTGCGGCAAAGGCGCTGTCGCGCTTGATCACGGACGCCCACGGCCCGCCGCGCGGATCGGCGCCGAACGGCTTGCCGTCCTTGGCAACCAGCGCCACCACGCCGTCGAGGCCATTGCTCGTGACGAAGGCGAGATGTTCGGCAAAACGCTGGTGACTCGAAATGCGGTATTTGGCGCCGCCCACCGGCCAATACAGGATCATGCTCAACACCATGTCGGGATGCGCGACGGCGAAGGCCGTGACCGGCGGGCAGCCCATGCAGCCACCCATCAGATGTGCGCGCTTGACGCCGAGATGGTCGAGCAGCCCCCTACCTTGGGCGACGAAATGCTGCCAGGTGACGCGCTCAACCCTGCCGCCCGACTGGCCGCATTCGCGGCGATCGAACAGGATGCAGGTAAAACGCTTAGGCAAATGATCGAGCAGCTTGATCCTGGCGTAACTGCCGAGCGTCGACCACGCTTCGACGACCGCGTTGAAGCCGCCGGGCGCATACATCAACAGCGGCGGTCCCGAGCCGAGCGTTTCATAGCGCGTCGTGATGCCGTCGATGACCACGCTCGCCATGGTCAACCCTTGATCTGCCGGCCGGCGCGGGCGTCGGCGATCAAAGCGGTGAATGCGTTCAGCGCGGCCTTGGCGGTGTTCATATAAGTGTCGGTCTTGGCGTCGATCCACTTCTCGGCGTAGCCGATTGCTGTGTGCGCGAGCCGGACTCGGCCGTCGAGCCACGGTCCGCCGCCGAAGCCGCCGATCACCGGGATTTTGACCGCCTTGACGACGGCGGCGCCGGCGACCGGGCCGGAATTGGTGAAGTCCAGCAGCGCCGCGCCGGCGTCTTCCAGAAGCTTTGCCTCGGCGACGAGTTTTTCCGCTGCTTCCGCGGTGGCTACCGCCTGCGGTGAATTCTGCGCGCTATAGGGAATGCCGTATTTGCCTGCGGTCTGCGGCGTAAGCCCGAATTGGGCAAAGACCGGTACACCGGCCCGCACCATTGCGCGCACCACGTCGGGATAATCCGCAGCCGCATCGACCTTGATCATGTCGGCGCCGCCGTCGTTCATCAGGCGCGAGGCGGCGGCAAGGGCGCTGTCGATACCCTCTTGCACCGGGCCGAACGGCATGTCGCAACTCACCAGCGCGCGCGCCGTGCCGCGCCGCACTGCCTGGCAGCAGATCAGCATCTCGTCGAGCGTGACTTCGAGCACTTCGTCACGGCCCCAAAGATTGACCCCGACCGAATCGCCGACCGAGATGAAATCGACACCGGCGCGGTCGGCGATGCGCGCGATTTGATAATCCCAGGCGACAACGCCGATGCTCTTCTTGCCGTCGCGCTTCATCTGCTGAAGCGCGGCAATGGTCATCTTGTCAGGCATGCTTGTGGCTCACTCCCGTGCGGCCGTTGTTCTAGCACGGCGGATGGGGCAACAAACTCCCTGTTCAGGACCAATGTATTTGCGATCGAGGCCGCTTTCTGGGCCTTCTTCACAATTCCAAATCCCAGAGTCGTATGACTATTGCGCAGGAGGCGCCGCGACTGGCGGTTTGGGCTTGGCCTGTTTCTTCGGCGCCGCAGTCGGAGCACCGGCTTGAGCGGCCGTCTTGGTGTCGCTTGGCTTCGCCAGCGGCTTGGCTTCGGTCGCTTTGGCGTCGGTCGGCTTGGCGACGACGGACTTTTTATTTGCGGGCTTCTCCGGTTCCGCCTGATCGTCGGTCGACCGCGACGCTGTCGCTTTGTGTTTGGTTTTCTTTTTGGTGGTGTCGGGTTCGGCGGCAACGTCGGAGGACAGGGTGGCGAGCTGCGACGGCGAGCGCGTCGGCCCAGTATAGACCACGACCGGCATTACCGGGCCGAGATCGGACAAAAGGACCGGATTGGTCGGCGCCCGCAGCGCCGACAATAGGAACGAGCGGGTTTCGCTTGAGGTGTCGGCCGTCGGCTGCGGATTGTCGCTGTCGGCATCCATGTCTTCGTCTTCCGCCGCGGGCCGCTTGCGATGCTTGCCGCAGGTCTGTTCCTGAAGATTGGGCGGCGCGACGTCCATCGGCGCCAGCGCGTCGACCATGCCCAGCGACGGCGTCAGCCAGGACAGCGGATTTTGCGAGAATCCGCTTTCGAGCATTTCGGCCGCCTTGATCGCGCGCACCGCGCCCGACGGCGCGCCAAGCACGACGGCGATCAGATGCTTGTTGTTGCGCGTCGCCGTGGCGACGAGGTTGAAGCCGGAGGCGCAGATGAAGCCGGTCTTCATGCCGTCGGCGCCGGGATAGCGGCCGAGCAGCGGATTGTAATTGCGAACGATGCGCGGGCCATATTTGATCGCCGGAACGTGCCAATAAAAGCTGTATTGCGGGAAATCGTGAAGCAGTGCGCGGGCGAGAATGGCGAGATCGCGCGCCGAAGTAATTTGATTGTCGTCCGGCAGGCCGTTGGGATTGACGTAGTTGGTTTCGGTCATGCCCAGGCGATGCGCGGTGTCGGTCATCTCCTGCGCAAATTGGTCGACTGTGCCGCCAAGTCCCTCGGCGAGCATCATCGCCATGTCGTTGGCCGACTTCACCATCATCATCTTGAGCGCGTTGTCGATGGTGACCTGCGTGCCGGGCGGAAAGCCCATCTTGGTGGGCGATTGCATCGCCGCATTGGCCGACACCGTGAACAGCGTATCGGACGTGATGCGCTGGTCGCGGAGCGCGCTCAGCGTCAAGTACAGCGTCATCAGCTTGGTGGTGGAAGCGGGATGCCACGGCATGGTCGCGTTGTTGGCGCGCAGCACCTTTCCGGAATTGGCGTCAATGAGAATAGTCGACTCGGCGCGGGCCGGCGTTGCGGATACGACCGCGGCGAGAGCGGCCGCTCCGACC
>JBEKKM010000020.1:0-44025 GCA_050010715.1 Xanthobacteraceae bacterium
TGCCGTAGCGCAAAAGCCCGCCGGCCTTGGCCCAGCGCTCGTAGACATGAACCTCATGCCCGGCGCGCGCTAGCTGTTGCGCGCAGGCCATTCCGGCCGGCCCCGAGCCGATGACCGCGACTTTCTTTCCGGTGCGCGCCGTCGGCGCTTCCGGCTTCAGGCCTTGCGCGATGGCGCGGTCGGCGATGGCGCATTCGATCGATTTGATGGTGACCGGGTTCTCGTCGATGTTCAGCGTGCACGACGCCTCGCACGGCGCCGGGCAGACGCGGCCGGTGACTTCGGGAAAATTATTGGTCGAATGCAGGTTGCGCGCCGCCTCGTCCCAGTTGCCCATATAGACGAGGTCGTTCCAGTCCGGGATCTGGTTGTTGACCGGGCAGCCCGGCGAACCGGGCGCCACCGCACCGGTGCCCATGCAATAGGGCACGCCGCAATTCATGCACCGCGCGGCCTGATTGGTGTAATCCGCCTCCGGCAGCGGCAGCACGAATTCGCGCCAATGGCGCACGCGCTCCGCGACCGGTTCGTAGTCGCGGTCCTCGCGTTCATAATCGAGAAAGCCGGTAATCTTGCCCACGTCGCGCTCTACTTTGGCACTCTAGACTATGATCCAATTCAATTGAATCGGACCATAGTCTAGATTTTTTAGTTGAGCATGATCTTTTCCGAAAACCGGTTTCCACTTTTCGGGATCATGCTGTGGTGCTTCATTCCGCGGCGATCGCCGCGGCCTTCATCTCGTTGAGCGCGCGGCGATACTCGACCGGCATCACTTTGCGGAATTTCGGACACCAGGTTTTCCAGTCGCTCAGGATTTTTGCCGCGATGAGCGAATCGGTGAACCTGGCGTGGCGCGCGATCAGATGATGCAGCCGGTGCGCGTCGAACCGGCTCATGTCCGCCATGACATCGACCAGGCCATGGGCCTCCAGATCGCGGGCATGATGGAAGATTTTCGCGTTGATGTCTTCTTCGCTTGGCATCGGCTCGAGCTCGACCATGGCGAGATTGCAGCGCGATTCAAAGGTGTCGTCGTCGTCGAGCACATAGGCGATGCCGCCCGACATGCCGGCGGCAAAGTTGCGGCCGGTGCGGCCGAGCACCACGACCACGCCGCCGGTCATGTATTCGCAGCAATGGTCGCCGGCGCCTTCGATCACCGCCACGGCGCCGGAATTGCGCACGGCAAAACGCTCGCCGGCGACGCCGCGGAAATAGCACTCGCCCTCGATGGCGCCGTACAGCACGGTGTTGCCGATGATGATCGATTCTTCCGGCACGATGCCGGATTGCGCCGGCGGGCGCACGACGATGCGGCCGCCGGAGAGGCCCTTGCCGACATAGTCATTGGCGTCGCCGTCGAGTTCGAAGCTGACGCCGCGGGCGAGGAACGCGCCAAAGCTTTGCCCCGCGGTGCCCTTGAACTTGGCGACGATGGTGTCGGGCGGCAGGCCGTCGTGGCCGTAGCGTTTGGCGATCGCGCCGGACAGCATGGCGCCGGTGGTGCGGTCGGTGTTGCGGATCGGCAGTTCGATGCGCACCGGCGCGCCGGTCTCCAGCGCGCCTTGCGATTGCGCGATCAGCTTGCGGTCGATGATGTCGTGGATCTTGTGATCCTGCCGTTCGCGATTGAACAGCGCCACTTCCGCCGGCACCGGCGGCTTGGTGAACAGCTTTGAGAAATCGAGCCCGTTGGCCTTGGCGTGCGCCAGCACGTTGACCCGGTCGAGCATCTGCATCTGGCCGATCATCTCATTGAACGTGCGATAGCCCATTTCCGCCATCAGCTCGCGCACCTCTTCGGCGACGAAGAAGAAGTAATTGATGACGTGCTCGGGCTGGCCGGTGAAGCGCTTGCGCAGCACCGGGTCTTGCGTCGCGACGCCGACCGGGCAGGTGTTGAGATGACACTTGCGCATCATGATGCAGCCGGCGGCGATCAACGGCGCGGTGGAAAAGCCGAACTCGTCGGCGCCCAAGAGCGCGCCGATGACGACGTCGCGCCCGGTGCGGATGCCACCGTCCACTTGAACGGCGATGCGGCCGCGTAAGCGGTTGGCAACCAGGGTCTGATGGGTCTCGGCGAGCCCGATCTCCCACGGCGAGCCGGCATGCTTGATCGAGGTCAGCGGCGAGGCGCCGGTGCCGCCCTCGTAGCCGGCGATGGTGACGTGATCGGAACGCGCCTTCGACACGCCGGCGGCGACGGTGCCGACGCCGACTTCGGAGACGAGCTTTACGGAGACGTCGCCGTCGGGATTGACGTTCTTCAAGTCGAAGATCAGCTGCGCCAAATCCTCGATCGAATAGATATCGTGATGCGGCGGCGGCGAAATCAGGCCGACGCCCGGCGTCGAATGGCGCACCTTGGCGATGGTTTTGTCGACCTTGTAGCCGGGCAACTGCCCGCCTTCGCCGGGCTTGGCGCCTTGGGCGATCTTGATCTGCATCATGTCCGAGTTGACCAAGTACTCGGCGGTGACGCCGAAGCGGCCCGAGGCCACCTGCTTGATCGCAGACCGCATCGAATCGCCGTTCGGCAGCGGCTTGAAGCGGTCGGCTTCCTCGCCGCCTTCGCCGGTATTCGACTTGCCGCCGATGCGGTTCATGGCGATGGCGAGCGTGGTATGCGCCTCGCGCGAGATCGAGCCGAACGACATGGCGCCGGTCGCGAACCGCCGCACTATGTTCTTGGCCGGCTCGACCTCCTCGATCGGTACGGCTTTGCGGGCATCCTCGTCCGCCGACTTGATGCGGAATAGGCCGCGGATGGTGTAAAGGTGCTCCGACTGGTCGTTGATGATGCGGGCGTATTGCCGGTATTTGTCGAAAGAATTGCCGCGCACCGCGTGCTGCAAAGCCGACACCGTCGCCGCGTTCCAGACGTGATCCTCGCCGCGGACGCGGAAGGCATATTCGCCGCCGACGTCGAGCATGGTGCGATAGACCGGAGAATCGGAAAACGCGTCGCGATGCCGCCGCACCTGTTCTTCGGCGATCTCGGCGAGGCCGACGCCTTCGATGCGGGTCGCGGTACCGGTGAAATATTTGGCGACGAAATCCGATTTCAATCCGACCGCGTCAAAAATCTGCGCGCCGCAATAGGACTGGTAGGTGGAGATGCCCATCTTCGACATCACCTTGAGCAGCCCCTTGTCGATCGACTTGATGTAGCGCTTGACGATTTCCTTGTCATCGAGCTTTTGCGGCAATTCCCCCTTCATCGCCACCAGCGTCTCGAAGGCGAGATAGGGGTTGATGGCTTCCGCGCCATAGCCGGCGAGGCAGGCGAAGTGATGCACTTCCCGCGGCTCGCCCGATTCCACCACGATGCCGACCGAGGTGCGAAGCCCCTCGCGGATCAGGTGATGGTGCACGGCGGCGCAGGCCAGCAGCGACGGAATCTGGATGCGGTCGGCGCCGGCGCGGCGGTCGGACAGGATAATGATGTTGATGCCGTCCTTCACCGCGACGTCGGCCTCGCGGCACAGCGCGTCGATGGCGGCTTCCATGCCCGAGGCGCCGGCTTCCGCAGGCCAGGTGGTGTCCAGCGTCAGCGACTTGAAGTGCGATTCGGCGACCTCGGAGATCGAGCGGATCTTTTCCAGATTGGCATTGGTCAGGATCGGTTGATGCACTTCGAGCCGCTTGGTGTTCGACATGCCCTCGAGATCGAACAGGTTCGGCCGCGGCCCGATGATCGAGACCAGACTCATCACCAGCTCTTCGCGGATCGGGTCGATCGGCGGGTTGGTGACCTGGGCAAAATTCTGCTTGAAATAGGTGAAGAGCAGCTTCGGCCGCTCCGACAGCGCCGAGATCGGCGTGTCGTTGCCCATGGAGCCGACCGCTTCCTCGCCGGTGGTCGCCATCGGCGTCATCAAGATTTTCAGATCTTCCTGAGTGTAGCCGAACGCCTGCTGGCGATCGAGCAGCGCCAGGTTCGAGATCGGCGCAGCTTCGGCAGCCGTAGGCAGGTCCTCGAGCACGATCTGGGTACGATCGAGCCACTCGCGATAGGGATGGCTCTTCGCCAGCGTGGCTTTCAGCTCTTCGTCGGGAATGAGCCGGCCGGCTTCGAGATCGACCAGCAGCATCTTGCCGGGCTGCAGCCGCCACTTGGTGACGATGTCTTCCTCGGGGATCTGAAGCACGCCGACTTCCGACGCCATGATGATGCGGTCGTCGCGGGTGACGACGTAACGCGCCGGCCGCAGGCCGTTGCGGTCCAGCGTAGCGCCGATCTGGCGGCCATTGGTGAAAGCGATCGCCGCCGGGCCGTCCCACGGCTCCATCAGCGCGGCGTTGTATTCGTAGAACGAGCGGCGCTCCTCGTTCATCAGCTGATTGCCGGCCCAGGCTTCCGGAATCATCATCATCATCGCGTGCGCCAGCGAGTAGCCGCCCATGGTCAGGAACTCGAGCGCATTGTCGAAGCAGGCGGTGTCGGACTGGCCTTCGTAAGAGATCGGCCACAGCTTCTTAATATCGGCGCCGAATTTCGGCGACGACACGGAAGCCTGCCGCGCCGCCATCCAGTTGTTGTTGCCGCGCAGCGTGTTGATCTCGCCGTTATGGGCGATCATGCGGTACGGGTGCGCCAGCGACCAGGTCGGGAATGTATTCGTGGAGAAGCGCTGATGCACCAGCGCCAGCGCGCTCGCGAAATCCGGATCGCGCAGGTCGGGATAATAGGTGCCGAGCTGATCGGCGAGGAACATGCCCTTGTAGATCACGGTGCGGCAGGAGATCGACACCGGGTAATAATGTGACGTGCTGCGCTCGCGCCGGCCGTAAAGCGTGCCGGAGATGGTCTTGCGCAGGATATAGAGCCGGCGCTCGAACTCGTCCTCGGACGCGACTTTCGGATTGCGGGCGAGGAATACCTGCTTGTGGAACGGCTCCGTCGGCTTCACCGAGACGCCTAAGGTCGAATTGTCGGTCGGCACGTCGCGCCAGCCGAGGATAGTCATGCCCTCCTGCGCGGCGATGGCCGCATAGGTGTCCATGATCTCCTGCCGCCACGCCGCGTCGTGCGGCAGGAACAGCGCGCCGACGGCGTAATGTCCGGGCTCTGGCAGCTTGAAGCCGAGCTCGGCGGCCTTCTTGGCGAAGAATTTGTGCGGCGTCTGCACCAAAATGCCGGCGCCGTCGCCGGCGCGCGGATCGGCGCCGACCGCGCCGCGATGTTCGAGATTGACCAGGATGGTCAGCGCGTCTTCGACGATCTTGTGCGATTTGCGGCCTTTGATGTCGGCAATAAATCCGACCCCGCAGGAATCCTTTTCCAGCGCCGGATCAAACAGGCCGAAACCTGACGCGCTCATGGTCGTCCTCGCACTCCCAACCGAGCCCCGCGTCTTGCAGCGGCGCCGGCGCAATCCACCCTGCGCAGGCTCGCATTGCCTTGCGCGCACGGGCGATCAACTCATTCTGGAGGCAACCTTCGTGCCGCTCAAAGGCCTGTGGCTGCTTGTTCGCCGCCGTTCGACGCGCCCTTGCCTTACCGGCGGCTGACCCCCGCGCTCCCCCTCCTGCCTTCCCCAAAAGGGGAGAGAAGGGAGGAATGGCCGCGCGCAATGCGGGTCACCAATTGGGACAGCAATGCTGTCCTATGCCGAACATGGCAAATTCCCAGCGACAACACAAGGGCGAAGCCCTCGTGCGCGCGACGAAAAGGTCTGTAGCGCACCGATCCGACGCGGATTCCTGCCATGGCCCGCAAGGTTCAGTGGACCACGGGACTATGACAAGCGCAATGGTCGGATCGTGGCTGCGTACCGCAATCCGGGTTACGTTCTTTAAAATGAACTTCGCCAGCGACAATACGGCGCCGGTTGCTCCCGCCATTCTCGACGCCATCGTCAAGGCCAATAGCGGCTTTGCGTTGGGCTACGGCAATGACGACTGGACCGCCGGCGTCGAGCGGCGGCTGGCGGAAGTTTTCGAGCGCGAGGTGGCGGTGTTCCTGGTGCCGAGCGGGACCGCGGCCAATGCGCTGGCGCTGGCGCAGGTCACGCCGCCCTGGGGCGTCGTGTTCTGCCACGCGCAATCCCATATCGCGACCGACGAATGCGGCGCCCCGGAATTCTTCGGCGGCGGGCTGAAGCTTGCGGGCCTTCCCGGCGGCGACGGTAAGATTGCGCCGGCGACGCTCGAAGCGGCACTGGCCGGCTATGGCGGCCACAGCCCGCACCAGATGGTCGCCGCGGCGCTGTCGCTCACCCAAGCCGGCGAAGCCGGCACCATCTATCGCATCGACGAGATCGCGCATTTGAGCGAAATCGCCCATGCCCGCTCGCTCGCCGTGCACATGGACGGCGCGCGCTTCGCCAATGCCCTGGTGCGGCTCAACACCACACCGGCGCAGATGACCTGGCAGTCCGGCATCGACGTGCTGTCGTTCGGCGCCACCAAGGGCGGTGCGCTGGCGGCGGAGGCCGTGGTGGTGTTCGATCCCGCCCGCGCCGCGTTTTTCGGCGAACGGCGCAAGCGTGCCGGCCATCTATTGTCGAAACACCGCTTCATCGCCGCGCAAATGGCGGCTTACCTCGCCGGCGACTTGTGGCTTGAGCTGGCGCGCCACGCCAATGCCATGGCCGACCGGCTGGCGCAGGGGCTTAAATCCGTCGGCTTTGAGCCGGTCTGGCCGGTCGAGGCCAATCTCATTTTCGTGGCCGTGCCGCGCGCACTCGACTTAAAGCTCAAGGCCGCCGGCGCAAGCTATTACGTGCGTCCGAGCGATACCCTCGATCTCGGCGCCGACCGGGTTTTGCTGCGGCTGGTGACCTCGTTCGCGACCGAAGAGGCCGAAATCGAACGCTTCGTGAACCTATGCAAAAAGTTTTGAGTTGCGCCAAAGCGCCGCCCTATTTGCAATTCAAGTTTTGATCGCGAACGGGCAGAATACAGGGCAGGGGAGGCGTTGCGTGGGAAGAGCGTTCGGTGCCGGCGTCCTGTTGGGAGCGTGCCTGCTCGCGGCTGCGCCCGGCCGGGCCCAAGTTCCGCAACCAGCTCCGCAACCAGCTCCGCAATCAGCCCCACAATCAGCTCCGCCGGCAGCGTCGCCGTCAGCCACCCAGCCGGTGACCGGCTTCGTATCGTCCTACGAGATCACCAGGATCGCGCGCTCGGCCGGCTTCGATCCGTTGGCGCCGCCGATGCGCGAAGGCACCATCTATGTGCTGCGCGCCACCGATTACCGCGGCATTCTCATGCGCGTGGTGATCGACGCCCATACTGGCGCCATTCGCGATGCCAATCGCATCGTGCCCGGCCCGGGGCGCTATGGCCAGTTCTACGGCGCGGCATCGCTCTACGACCCGGCGGACCTCGCCGAGCCGGTCATGGTGCCGAGCCCGGCCGATATGGAGCCGCCGCCGCTACGGCCGCTCGTGCCGCATACCGCGACGCGCACTGCGCTGCCGGAAATTCCGCCGCTGCCGCGGCCGCGGCCGGCAGCGCTCGCCTCGCGCAAGCCGCTCGACGACGGCAATCCGGCCGCACAGGCTCGCCCGATCGCCGATCCGAAGAGCGTGGCGACGCCGGGCGTCGCTCCCGAAGCCAAGCCGCAGATCAATTCCGAAGCGGTCACCGCGGCACCGCCGCCAGCACCGGCCGCGCCCGCCGCGCCGAAAAAATCTCCCGCCATAGTTGAGCCGTTGAACGATTGATTGAAACGGCAGTTGCTTGTCGAATCGCGCCGACGCGTAGCACTATCGGCGCGCGCAAAAAATTTCGCCGAATAATAAAATCTCAAGAGGGGCGCCATGCGGCCGGATGCGGTTCGATTCGACGCCCCCGATCTGGCGCGACAAATCGAAACTTTGAGCCAATACCAGCTGGATACATTACCCTTCGGCGTCATCCTGCTCGACCGCGACGGTACTATCGTCTTCTACAGCCAGACCGAAGCGCGCAAATCCGGCTACGGCGAGATTCCGATCGGGCGCAACATGTTCGAAATATCGCCGTGCATGGCGAGCAACGATTTCCAGGGCCGCATCAAGCGCGCCATGGACGAGGGGCCGGTCGACCTCGAATTCGGCTGGGCCGGCGATTTCGCCGATCCGACGCGCGACCTGCGGCTGCGCGTCATCTCGTCGAGCAATAACGGCATCTGGATTTTCATCGAGCGGGATAGTGTGAGCGACTCGCCTCCCGCGGCCTAGAAAGCGATCAAGGCCGCACTGCGACAAGCGTGAAAATTGCTTTGACCCTGTAGAGCCGCTGGCCAAGCTCCGCATTGCGCCGTAGCATGCCGGCAAAATGATCGGGAGGCGCCGCCGTGAAAGTGTGCATGTTCCACCTGATGCCGTATCGGGATTTGCCTTCCGATTTCGTCACGCGTTACGACTCCGCTTTCATCGATCCGCTGTGGTTCGACGTCGCCGACTCCGAGAAAGTCGGCGAGTACTACAACGCGACGCTCGATGAATTGCTGTACGCCGCCAAGGCCGGCTTCCATGGCTTGTGCACCAACCAGCACCACCAGAACGTCTACGGCTTCATGGCCAATCCGAGCATCATGGGCGCGGTGCTAGCGAAGCAGACCAACGGCCAAAACATCGCCATCGTCCAGCTCGGCTCGACTTTGCCGTCGACGACGCCGCCGACGCGCATCGCCGAGGAATATGCCATGCTCGACTGCATCAGCGGCGGCCGACTGGTTGCCGGCTTTCCGACCGGCCTGCCGTCGGATGCGGTGATCTCCAACGGCATCGTGCCGATCGAGCAGCGCGAACGCTTCCGCGAGGCGCTGGCGCTGGTGCTCAAGGCGTGGTCGGCGCGCGAGATTTTCGCCTGGAACGGCAAGCATTATCAGCTCGGCATGGTGAACCTGTGGCCGCGGCCGATCCAGCAGCCGCATCCACCGGTGTGGATTCCGGGCTCCGGCTTTTCCTCCACCGCCGAATATGTCGTCGAGCACGACCATTGCTTCTGTCACTTGAGCTATTTTGGCGCCAAGAATGCCAAGGCGGTGACCGACCGCTATTGGGACCACGCGGTGCGCAAGGGCCGCGACGACAATCCGTATCGTTTGAGCTTCTTGCAGCTCATCGGCGTCGCCGAGACCGACGCCGAGGCCGAAGATCTTTACGCCGAGCACGCCGAGTATTTCTTCCACAAGCTGCTCTACTCGCCGTCCCATTACCTGGCGATCCCCGGCTGCCTCGAATACGGCGCGCTGGTGCAGACTCTGAAAAACAATCCGCGCGCCCAAGTGAATCCGCTCGAGCTCAAGGCCAAGGACTTTTATGAGCGCGGCTATGTCGTGGTCGGCTCCCCAAAAACCGTGCGCGAGCAATTGCTCGACGGCATCAAAGAATTGCGCATGGGGCACCTCTTGGCGCTGCTTCATTTCGGCTCGATGCCGACCGCATTGTGCAAGCGCAACATCGATCTGTTCGCCCGCGAGGTGCTGCCGTATCTGGCCGATCAGTGGGACGACAAATACGAAGACCGCTGGTGGCCCGAACGCTTGAAGAAAAAGCGCGCCGCCGCTCCCGCCATGGCCGCCGCGTCCTGACGCGCAGGAGTGAGGCATGACGACCGCGGAAACACGCAGGCTGAAACTTTGGCAGGGCCGCATCGAGACCGAGGTCGAGATCGCAGGCAACGGGCCGCCGCTGGTCTATCTGCACGGGCCGTGGGGGCTGGCGCCCGACCGCGCCTTCGCCGCGCGGCTTGCCGAGAAAAACACCGTCTATGCGCCAAAATTTCCCGGCACCAGCCGCGGCGCTACCGAAGCGGCGCACGCGCTCGGCAGCTGGCTCGACCTGGTCGTCTATTACGGCGAGCTGTTCGACGCGCTCAAGCTCGCAGTGCCTGCGGTCGTCGGCCACTCCTTCGGCGGCCTGCTCGCCGCCGAAATCGCCGCTTCAAACCCGAAGTCGGTCGGCCGCCTGGCGCTGATCGATCCGGTCGGCCTGTGGCTTGACGATCATCCGGTGCAGAACTGGATGATTCTTTCCAACAAAACGCGCCGGTCGTTGCTGTTCGCCGATTCGGACGGCGAAGTGGCGAAGCGCTTCTTCGACGCGCCGAGCGACGACGCGGAACGGGTTGAGACCCAGGCGCAATTCATCTGGTCGCAAGCCTGCACCGGCAAATTCGTCTGGCCGATCGCCGACCGCGGTTTTGCCCAGCGCAGCCACCGCATCGCGGCGCCGACGTTGGTCATCTGGGGCGACGCCGACTGCATCATCGCGCCGGTCTATGCGCGGGAGTTTGCGAACAAGATTCCGGGCGCGCGGGTGGAGATGATCGCAGGCGCCGGTCATTTGCCGCAGCTCGAGCAGCCGGACGCGGTGCTCAAGGCGCTGTCGGGATTCCTCGCCACCTGATTTGGTTTCCCGGATGCGGTGCAGCACGAAGCGCAGCGAAGTGGTGCACCGCTGATCCGGGATCGCCGCAGACTCAGAGCTTGTAACGATCCCGGGTCTGCAGCGCATCATTCCGCTTCGCTCCATGCTGCGCTGCGCCCGGGAAACGTGCGTTTGTTGGCGCCGACATCTTGACCAAACACCCGCCGCAAGCGCAGCTTTAAGCATCCGCCGTAGAGCGGAGTTCCAGGGAAGGGAGACAGGACATGGCTACGACCACGATTGCGTCGGCCGCGGGGTCGCCCGCTCTTGGGCCGGCCCTCACGTCAAGCGAACGATGGACCAGCTACAGCGCCCTCGTGCTCGCCATCTGCATCCTCGGCTGGGCGTTCGACATCTACGAAGCCACCATCATGCAGCTGGTGACGCCGATCCTGATCAAGGAATGGGGCATTACGCCCGCCACCATGGGCACCGTGACCACGCTGTCGCGCTGGATCGGGCTGATCGGCACCTTCGTCTTTCCGGTGCTGGCCGATCTTTATGGCCGCCGCCCGGCGCTGATCTGGTCGATCCTGGTCTATGCGGTGTTCACCGGCTTCACCGGCTTCTCCACCGGCTGGATCACGTTGTTGATCTGGAGCTCGATCACCCGCATCGGGCTTGCCGGCGAAAATCCGGTCGGCATGCTGATGGTGACCGAGACGGCGCCGACCAAATGGCGCGCTACCGCGCTCGGCGGCCTCGTCGGCGGCTACCCGCTCGGCTACATGCTGTGCTCGCTCGCGGCGCTCGCGGTGGTGCCGCTGTGGGGCTGGCGGTCGCTTTATTTCCTCGGCATTTTGCCGGCGCTCCTGGTGCTGTGGATCCGCATCGGCATCAAGGAAAGCCCGCGCTACGAGCGCGTCACCGCGCAAATGCTCAAGGAGGGCTTGAAGAAGCAGCTCGACATTTTCGCGCCGGCGCGCCGCTATCCGCGCGAAATGCTGGTCGCCTCGCTGGTCTACTTCTTCTATCTGTTCACCTGGATCGGCTGGTCGGCCTGGATGCCGTTCTATCTCGCCAACGAAAAACATCTCGGCTTCCCGACCATGAGCAAATTCCTCTCGGCCTGGATGTTCTGCGCCATCTTCGCCTACTGGATCTGCGGCTGGTTGTGCGACCTCTACGGCCGGCGCTGGGTGATCCCGGCCTTCGCGGTGCCGGCCGCAATTCTGCTGGTGGCGATGGGCCACCTCGACAGCGCGGCGAGCCTGTTCTGGGTGGGGCTAGCCACGAACTTCCTGATCACCGGCAGCTTCGGCACCGGCCTGGGCTACACGGCAGAGCTCTTCCCGACACAAATCCGCGGCACCGCGGTGGGCGCCTCTTTCACGTTCGGCTTGGCGGCGGCATCGCTGGCGCCAATGATCATGGGCTGGATCGCGACCGCCTATTCCATCGCCGCGGGCTTGCCGCTCTTGGCGCTGTCCTTCCTGATGCTGGCGCCGCTGTTCATCTGGTTCGCACCGGATATGACGCGGAAGGAGCTGACGGATTTTGTCGGGGAGAAGATGGGGTAATTGTCATCGTCCGCGCCGGCGGACGATCCAGTAGTCGGCGACAGTTCGGGTTGGCGTGAGCCGAAACCGTGGGACGCGGCGGTTACTGGATGCTCCGCCGTCGCGGAGCATGACATGCCGTAGGATGGGTAGAGCCCTTGCGAAACCCATCATCTGCCTACGCGAATTTGATGGGTTTCGCGGAGCCTGTCATCGGGCCGGCCACTTCGGGCCGGACCCGTTGGCTCTACCCATCCTACGTACCGGTCGCGCCCGCCGTCCCAGCCGATCGAGACGGTCTTTGTCTCTTGGCGTCATCGGTCCCCATCCCCATTTCTTGACAGCGCACGACGGGGCCGCCGCCGCCGTCAGCCTGCTGGGCGCCAAGCCGCGACAGCTCAACCCGGAGATACGAAAATGTCGAGCAGGACAACAATTGCGCTCGCCGCCGCAATCGTTCTCGGCACCGCGTTGACGGCATCGGCCGCGACCGTGCATCAGCGCGCCAGCTATGCCAATCCGGCGACCAACAATGCGGGTTTTGGCACTAGCAGCTGTCCGCCGTCCGGTGGCCCCGCTTGCGGCACCGCTTGTCTGCCGTCCGGCCCTCCTTGCAAGCTGGAACACGACGGCTGGTGACGAGTGCGGTGGGAAACCGCCGAAGCGCTCCGAACCGAAGCGGGCAGACTTTCCAGTTTGATGCTTTGCGGTCCGTTCTTAGCAATGGCGTGGCATAGCTCGGGCGCACTGGCGTCGCGAGGACGAGTTTCCATGTCGTCATTGCCGGGCTTGATCCGGCAATCTATGCGGCAAGACCGCTCGCTCGTCGTTACCGCGTGCCTTGAGTAACTGCATTTCAGCATGGAACACCGGGTCATAGGCGAGCGAAGCGACGCCGTTCTTCGAACGGCTATGCCCGGTGGTGACGAAGAGAGGGCGCGGCGCGCAGACCAAACGACGTGGAGGCTTCGGTTATGCCACAGGCTGCACGAATCGAAAGCACCCCGGAAAACCGGGGCGCTCCCTTTAAGTCCCAGCGAAGCTGCTTACGCAGCCTGCTTCTGAACTTCGACAGTCTTGCCGTTGTTGCCGATCGGGATCTGGCGCGGCTTCTTGGCCTCGGGGATCTCGCGCACCAGGTCGACGTGCAGGAGACCGTTTTCGAGGTTCGCGCCCTTCACCTGGACGAAGTCGGCGAGCTGGAACACGCGCTCGAAGGTGCGCGCCGCGATGCCCTGATAGAGCACCTCGCCGCTCTTGCCTTCCTCCTTGGCGTTTTTCTCGCCGCGGATGGTCAGCGTGTTCTCTTTGGCTACGATGGACAGCTCCGGCTCATTGAAGCCCGCGACCGCGACGGAGACGCGGTACGCATTGTCGCCGGTCCGCTCGATATTGTAGGGCGGATAACCGGGAGCGGCGCCCTCGAGGCCCTGATCGAGTAACGAGAACAGCCGGTCGAAGCCGACAGTGGAACGATAAAGGGGAGCTAGATCATAAGTTCGCATGGCATATCCTCCTTGAGCGACATGCGGTTGGCCCGTCCGGATGGACCTGGCCTGGAAATGCGCATCCACAAGTGGCCTGCGCAGATTTGATATGGGTGGATGCCCTGGATCGCGCAAGAGGTCTCAAGATATTGAAAAATATCGGAAATTCTATCGGTCGCCGAAGCTCAGAAATCGCGTCTAAATGGCCTAGAAAGGGGCCTTGATTGCTTGGACAGCGTTTCTGTTCGCATTGGCAGCCAGGCGATCAAGGCCGCACCCCGATCGGGAGTATTGCTCCCCGACGCAGGTTGAGGAGCCTTGATGGACTGTTATAAGCGTCAGGCCGCGAGCCTCTCACAATCTCCATGAAACTCGTCTCGATCCCTGCAAATCCGGTCCCGGACAATTTCGTCACCGGCGAATTGAAAACGCCCGATGGCGTGAGCTTGCGCTTTGCCCGCTGGCTGCCGCCGGCCGGGCGCAAGGGCACCGTGGTCATTTTGCAGGGCCGTGGCGAGTGGATCGAAAAATATTTCGAGACGGTGCGCGATCTGCGTTCACGCGGCTTTGCCGTCGCCACGCTCGATTGGCGCGGCCAGGGCCTGTCGCAGCGCATGCTCAGCGATCGCCACAAAGGCTATGTGCGCGACTTTGCCGAATACGACAGCGACCTCGAGACGTTCATGCGCGAGATCGTGATGCCGGATTGTCCGCCGCCTTTGTTCGCCCTCGGCCATTCCACCGGCGCCACCGTGCTCATTCGCGCCGCCCATCGCGGCCGCCGCTGGTTCGATCGCATGGTGCTGGGAGCGCCGCTGATCGAGCTGAAAGGATTCGCCGGGACGCCGACGGCCAAAATCCTGGTGCGCGCGCTGCGCATCGCCGGTTTCGGCAGCATGTATGTGCCGCGGGGCGACGTCGGCGTCATGGAGGCAAAGCCCTTCATCGGCAATATTCTGACCTCCGATCCGGTGCGCTACGCGCGCAACCAGGCGGTCCTCGAAGCGGCGCCCGAGCTGGCGCTCGGCGCGCCGACCGTGGCCTGGACCGATGCCGCGTTCCGCACCATGCGGATGCTGCGCGAGCGCAGCTATCCGGCGCATATCCGCCAGCCGATGCTGATCATCGCCGCCGGCAGCGACGCCGTGGTGTCGAATGCGGCGATCGAGGATTTTGCCACGCATTTGCGCGCCGGCTCGAATCTCGTCGTGGTCGGCGCCCAGCACGAATTGCTGATGGAACAGGACCGCTACCGCAACCAGTTCTGGGCGGCGTTCGACGCCTTCGTGCCGGGCACGGCGCTGTATTGAAGGCGGCTCAAGTTCCGCGCGGTAAACGGTTGCCATCGTCTACCAATAAATTTGTCGGAAACGCACTACACAACGCCGACGCAGATCACGCGTTTGTCATCTCTCGAACACGATGATTGTCGATAGTCTCAGCGACCTCCGCCACGCGTCGCTTGGCAGCGACGCATGTGACGATGGCTTTCGCTTTAAGCGCTGCGTGAAAAATCTTTCATGACGGTACTTCCACCTCGTTTTCCGACGGCGCTTGCTGCGATTGTCTTCCTCGTTGTGTCATCAAAGCTGGGAGTAAGAAATGTCCAACGCTAATGACGCAGATAAATCGAAACTGAAAAACGGCACACTCAATCGCCGCAATATGCTGCTCGCCGGCACGACGCTCGCCGCCGCGTCGGCGCTGGGTACGGCCGCAAGCGTGCAAAAGGCCGTCGCGCAAGCGCAGCAGGCGGCGCCGGCCGGCCAGAAGCCGAACATTCTCGTCATCATGGGTGACGACGTCGGCTGGTTCAACATCGGCGCCTATCACCAGGGCATCATGTCCGGCAAGACGCCGAATCTCGACAAGCTCGCCGCCGAGGGCATGCGGTTTACCGACTACTACGCCGAAGCGAGCTGCACCGCCGGCCGCGCCAACTTCATCACCGGGCAAATTCCGCTACGCACCGGCCTCACCACGGTCGGCCAGGCCGGCGCCGATGTCGGCATGCCGGAGCAGTCGGTGACGACCGCGCTCCTGCTCAAATCAATGGGCTACGCCACCGGCCAGTTCGGCAAGAACCATCTTGGCGACTTGAACAAATATCTGCCGACGCTGCATGGCTTCGATGAATTCTTCGGTTATCTCTATCACCTCGATGCGATGTCCGATCCGTATTGGTTCGACTACCCGCAGGATTGGATCGACAAATACGGCCCGCGCAACCTGGTGCATTCCTATGCGACCGATACCGACGATCCGACGGTGATGCCGCGCTGGGGCAAGGTCGGCAAGCAGCGCATCGTCGACGAAGGCCCGCTGAAGCCGTTCAAGGATATGACCCAGGACCACCAGATGTGGCAGAAGGGCCGCGACGCCAAATATGACATGGAGACCTTCGACGAAGTGCTCGTCGAGCAGACAAAGGGCTTCATGGATCGCGCCAAGGCGGCCGGAAAACCGTTCTTCATCTGGCACAACACCACGCGCATGCACGTCTTCACCTATCTGCAACAGAAGTACCAGGCGAAGATGAACTACGAGAGCAATTACGGCCTGGAAGAAGCCGGCATGGCGCAGATGGACGACGACATCGGCGATCTGTTCAAGCACCTCGACGATATCGGCGTCACCGACAACACCATCGTGATTTTCACCACCGATAACGGCGCCGAAGTCTTCACCTGGCCCGACGGCGGCATGACGCCGTTCCGCGCCACGAAGGGCACGGTGTACGAGGGCGGTTTCCGGGTGCCGTGCATCGCGCGCTGGCCGGGCAAGATCAAGCCGGGCACTATCGAGAACGGCATCTTCTCCGGATTGGATTGGCTGCCGACGCTGGTCGCGGCGGCGGGCAATCCGAACATCGTGCAGCAATTGCTGCAAGGCGTGTCGATCGGCGGCCAGACCTACAAGAACCACCTCGACGGCTATAACCAGATGGACCTGATCACCGGCAAGGGACCGTCGGCACGGCACGAGATCTTCTACTTCGGCGAGTCGCAGCTCGGCGCCATCCGCATCGACGACTTCAAGTTCCAGTTCTACCAGCAGCCGTTCGGCTGGCCGGGCGAGAAGACGACGACCGACATGCCGACGATCGTCAACCTGCGCCAGGATCCGTTCGAACGCACGCCGTCGATCCGCGGCCAGACGCTCAACGATTTGGGCGGCGGCTATATGAACGACTTCATGGCGCGCGAGTTCTGGCGCTTCGTGCAAGTGCAGCAGACCGTGGCGGCGGCGGCGCAATCGTTCATCGACTACCCGCCGATGCAGCAGGCCGCGTCCTTCAACCTCGCCCAGGTCAAGGCGAGGATCGAGGAGATGATGAAGGCGCACGAAGGGCAATAAGCGAATGGTGAACGGCGGGCGCGCCGCTCAAGGCGCGCCCGCCGTCGGGTGGCTAAAAATAAAATCAGGCGTTCAACAACGCCATCGCCTGCGCGTGCACACGCTTGTCGCCGGCGGCGACGATGCGACCGCCATTGTGCGGGCGGCCGTTGTCCCAGGTGGTCATGATGCCGCCGGCGCCCTCGATGATCGGGATCAGCGCCAGCACGTCGTGCGGTTTCAGCTCGGTCTCGATCAACAGATCGACGTGGCCGGCGGCGAGCACGCAATAGGCGTAACAATCGCCGCCGTAGCGCGACAGCCGCACCGCCTCCTCGACGCGGCGGAAACATTGCCGGTCGGCCGCGTTCATCAGCAGCGGGCTGGTGGTGAGCATGATGGCGTCGCCCAGCTCGGCGCACGATCGCACCTGCAGCGCGCGGTCGCCGGCCGGGCCGCGATAGCGCGCGCCGCGGCCGTCGCCGGAAAAGTGCTCCCGGGTGAACGGCTGATGCATCATGCCGTAGATCGGCACGCCGCCTCGCGTCAGCGCGATCAGCGTGCCCCACATCGGCAGGCCGCAGATGAACGATTTGGTGCCGTCGATCGGGTCGAGCACCCAGACATATTCGGCGTCGGGGCGGTCGGCGCCGAGCTCTTCGCCGACGATGCCGTGCTCGGGAAAGGTCCGCTTGATCAGCGCGCGCATGGCGGCTTCGGCGGCGCGGTCGGCCGCCGTCACCGGATCGAAGCCGCCCGACCGGCTCTTGTTCTCGACGCCGAGCGCGCTGCGGAAGAAGGGCCGGATGGTCTCGCCAGAGACGGCGGCGAGCTCGTCCACAAAGGCGGCAAAGTCGATTGCAGTCATGAATGGCCTCGTGGTTCGAGGTAGCGGAGAGTTCCGCCAACGGCAATCGGCATGTTGCCGATCGGCAACGGCTCGGAGCGAAAATGCTTAAGGAAACCGCAAACGGCGCAGCCTGGAGCATTTGGCGTCTATTTGGGCAGAGTAGTTCTCTTCCATAAGTAATTGAAATAATTTGCGTATTTTCGGAGTTAAATCAGGTCCTATGAGTCCGAGAGGCTGCCCTGCAGAATCCGCGGGAAAAGTTCCGTCCGAATAGGTCAACAGCACTTGCGTTTTGTGCGGCGCGGTGTATCTTATTGCAGTGCGGTAGCAAGAGGTTTCCTCGCGCTACCGTCGCCCTCCTTGGGCGTTTCCTCCCTAGACTTGGGCCGCTCCCGCAAGGTGAGCGGCCCCTTTCTTTTTACCCTCGGATTCCTGCACGCCGGCCGTTATACGCCGGAAACTATTCCGCTGCCGCCCTGTAGGGCCGCAACTCCTCCAACGGGATCTCGGCAAGGCGATCCGAAAGCAGTTCGAACTCGCTCGCCAAACGCGCGAACGAGGCCGACCGCTCGTAGCGGCGCTCGTCCATATACAGCGCCCGGTTTATCTCAAGCTGGATCGCATGCAGGCCGGTTGTCGGATTGCCGTAATGCTCGGTGATGAAGCCGCCGGCATAGGGCTTGTTGCGGCTGACCGCGTAGCCGAAGCCGCGCATGGTCGCTTCGATGGTCTCCGCGACGATTGGAACGCAACTCGTGCCGTAGCGGTCGCCGAGCACCAGATCGGCGCGCGGCCGCTCGTCCCGCGCGCCGGTGGTCGACGGCATGGAGTGGCAATCGATCAGCATGGCGGCGCCAAAATCGCGATGCAGCCGCATGAACAGGCGCCGCAAGGCGCGGTGATAGGGCTTGTAGAGGCTGTCTATGCGGCGCAGCGCTTCGCCGACCGCAATGCGCTGGTCGTAGATTTCCTGGGCGTCGCCGACCACGCGCGCCACGGTGCCGAGCCCGCCCGCGACCCGCATCGAGCGGGTATTGGCGAAGGAGGGCAGGCGGCCGTCGAACATGCGCGGGTCGAGCTCGTAGGGCTCGCGGTTGACGTCGACATAGCAGCGCGGGAAATGCGCCTTCATCACCGGATGGCCGCGTGCGGCGATGCCGGCGATCAGGTCGTCGACAAAACTGTCCTCGGAGCGGCGCAGCGTCGCCAGATCGAGCCGCGAGGTGAGCAGGAAGGCACGCGGATAGATCCGCCCGCTATGCGGCGAGTTGAACAGGACCGGGCCGCGGCATTCCGCCGGCTCGATCGCCTCGAACGGGGGATCAAATTCGTCCTGGATTTCCAACATGGCGCCTGGCGGGGCTTTTCTCGGACTAGCGACCCGGCACCCGTTCCCTAGCGTGCGCCAACGGCCATTGTCCATAGGACTCGCCGCTTGCCAAGGGTGGTTTAAGGGCGGTTACATGAGCCGCCTTTCACTTCATCTTTACCGGCCATGCGGCTTATGGAGCGGCAGGGGGCCGGCGGAAGCCGGGTTCGGGTTGCCATGTCCAAAATTTTGCTTGCGGAAGACGACGTCGACATGCGCCGGTTCCTGGTCAAGGCGCTGCAGAATGCCGGCTTCGACGTCGTGTCCTACGACAACGGCCTATCCGCCTACCAGCGCCTGCGGGAGGAACCGTTCGAGCTGCTCCTGACCGACATCGTCATGCCGGAAATGGACGGCATCGAGCTCGCCCGCCGCGCCGCCGAGCTCGACCCCGACATCAAGATCATGTTCATCACCGGCTTCGCCGCGGTGGCGCTCAATTCCGATTCAAGCGCCCCCAAGCACGCCAAGGTGCTGTCGAAGCCGATCCATCTTCGCGAACTGGTCAACGAAGTGCAAAAGCTGCTCGCGGCTTAATCGCGGCGGCAACGGCCTTTCACACGCGGCAAATTACTTCGTGCCATAGGCGCGGTCGCCGGCATCGCCCAAGCCGGGAAGAATGAATCCCTGCGCGTCGAGTCCGTCGTCGATAGCGGCCGTCCATATCGGCACGTCGGGATGCAGGCCGCGCAGTCGTTCCACGCCCTCCGGCGACGCCAGCATCGACACAAACCTGATCTCCCTGGCGCCCCGTTCCTTGAGCCGAACCACGGCCGCCGCTGCCGTATTCGCCGTCGCTATCACCGGCGAGACGACGATGACGAGGCGCTCATCAAGGTCCGACGGCGCTTTGAAGAAATATTCGACCGCGACGAACGATTCGGGCTCGCGATAAAGCCCGATATGCGCGACGCGAGCCGCCGGCACGAGGTCGAGCATGCCTTCGGCAAATGTGACGCCGGCGCGCAAGATCGGCGCGAATACCAGTTTCTTTCCGGCAAGGCGCGGCGACATCATGCGCGCCATCGGCGTTTCGATTTCAACATTGGTCAGCGGCAGGTCCCGGGTCACCTCGTAACACAGCAGCATCCCGATCTCCTTGAGGAGTTCACGGAAGGATTTGGTCGAGATGTTCTTGTCGCGGATCAGCGTCAGCTTGTGCTGGACCAGCGGATGTTTGACAATGGTGACGCCTTCCATGATCCCTCCCGGAAAATTTCTCAGAATACTGTCCCGTCGCTGATGACCTTGAGCGGCGGCGAGCCGTCGGCGCGCTTTTCGCGCGCGATGCTCCGCCCAGCCGACCACGTTCCGCCTTCAAGAACTTTGGCGAGCGGCAGCGATGCCGCATCCATGTGGAGCCTATGCCGCAGCACATCCGCCACCCGGTCGAGAAGCGCAACTGTCAACGCGCGCCACTCGACCACCAAGGTCGAGGCGACGTCGTGCTGGCGTGCCGCATCGGCAGGATCGCGCAAAGCCAGCACACCGGTATCGATAAAGAGCCCGCCATTGCGATATTCGGCAAGCCCAGTCAGGCCGTTGATATCGGTGACGGCAATCCCGGCCCATTGCAGCGGCTCGATCAGCGAATAAGCCAGCCACTGCGAAAGCTTGTGCAGCGGCACGAGCCCGCTGGTCGCGTCCGCCATGGTCAGCGACGGGTGCCGCCAGCAGTCGCCGAGCGGTACGCCGCCCAGCGTCAGCCGCGACGGCCAGATCGGCCCGAACTGCAACAGCAATTCGGACAGAATGAGCGGCGCCGGAATTGTATTGCCTTCGGCTTTGGTGACGAGATGATCGAAAAATCCGCCGGGTCGCGGTGTATCGCGCAGCGCGAATATTTCCGGACGCTGACTGATGAGGCGGCCAAGTGAACGAAGAAGGTCGGCGCGACCCTCGAGCCCGACCAACGGATTATCGTCGCCGACCTGAAAACCGTCACGCAACGTCTCGGTTTTGAGGTTCGTCAGTGCATCTGCGTCGACCCGCAACTGGTTTGCGCCGTCGCCACGACGAGAAGAGAAGTCACCGCGCGCGAACAGATTGAGGCTTGCCACGGCTAAGCCCTCGGACCGGGCGAGGTCGCCGGTCGTCACTGGATCGTGGTAGCGCCATTGCGGGCCGGCGCCGGCGTCGAGCAAGACGCTGACGATGGCGAGATCGAAGTCCGCGCGCGCTCGCGCCGTCGGATCCGTGAAGTCTTCGGCAAGGTTCGCATGGCGATCGAAGCCGGACGTCACGAAATGCCGCCAGCGCGAGTGGAACGGCACGGCGAGCGTGGGATAGCTCTTATTGATTGCCGTCATGACCAGATCGGCCGCGTCGTCGAGGCGGTCAAGATCGACGCGAAAGCTCGGCAGCTTGTCGTCGAGCCCGAGCGCCAGCATCCGATGGGCGCGGTCGCGCACCGCCTGAGCGTTCAAAAGAGAATAGGCAGCGGCCGTTTCGGGCGTCACGGACGGGGTCCAGAACCGAGGCTTAATATTTGCCGAGGTCGCGGCCGACGGCGTCGGTCAGATCCTGCGGCTTCTGCGGCTCGGGCGTGAAATATCCAGCGGCTTTCTTGGCCTCGATCTCGACGTGAGCGTCGGCCGGGACGAGCGCGTCGGGGATCGCAACGCGCTCGATGATGTCCACGCCTTGGCTCACCAGCGCGTCATATTTCATATCGCTCATCGAGACGAAGCGGTCGATGCGCTTGATGCCGAGCCAATGCACCGCGTCCGGCATGAGCTGCTGGAAGCGGGCGTCCTGAACGCCGGCAACGCATTCGGTGCGCTCGAAATAGGCCGCCGCCGCGTCGCCGCCTTCCTGGCGTTTGCGTGCGTTATAGACCAGGAATTTGGTGACCTCGCCCAGCGCCCGGCCTTCCTTGCGGTTATAGATGATGATGCCGAGACCGCCGGTCTGGCCGCTGCGGGCGCACTCCTCGATGCCGTGAATTAAGTAGGGGCGGCAGGTGCAGATGTCGGAGCCGAAAACGTCCGAGCCGTTGCACTCGTCGTGGACCCGGCAGGTGATCTGCGTGCGCGGGTCGTTGAGTTTTGCGACGTCGCCGAACAGATAAATCGTGGTGCCGCCGATCGGCGGCAGGAAGACTTGCAGGTCGGGCCGCGTCACCAGTTCGGGAAACATGCCGGCGGTCTGCTCGAACAGCGCCCGGCGTAAATCGTTCTCGGTGGTGCCGAACCGCGCGGCGATCCCCGGCAGGTACCACACCGGATCGATGGCGATCTTGACCACGGCGACGCTGCCGTTGTCGCGCACGACGGTGCCGTCATTGACGAGGCGCCCCGCGGCCAGCGCATTCTGCATTTCGGGAAGATCGAGACGCGCGCGCGTAATCGCGATCGTCGGCCGAATGTCGATGCCTTCGGCGATTTCGGTCTTGAAATTCTCGGCGACCAGATGGCCCCAAGGGTCGAGCGAAACGATGCGCTGCGGTTCGGTCCATTGCGCAAACGGTCCAATGGTCGCGGCCGGAAAGGTGTTGGTCAGGTCCGGGCGGCGGATCGGGTCGAGCGCGCCGGATGAGACCGCAAGCGCACGGTAGACCGCGTAAGAGCCGCCATGACTGCCGATGACATTGCGGTCTTGCGGCCGCGACACGGTGCCGATGATCGGCCCGCGCTCGCGCGCGCTCGCCGCGCCCCATTTGATCGGGAAAGGCAGTTTTGCGCCGGGCTCGGGATGGGACGTGAGCCGGATGTGGTCGGTGCGATTGGAACGGTTCATCGCATGAATCCCAAAAGGCAGAGCACCCCGCCTTGGCGACGGGCCGCTCCACCACGAACTGAAGAAAATCGTGCGTTTTCTCGCACGCAATCAGGAATTATAGCGGTTCCGGGAATGGATACAACGACGCGAAAATCCCAAGATTAACGACACGATTAACGACCTGAAAATGGGCCCTCGGCGGCTTTCATTCAAGAGGCACACCTTTTTTCTCGGGGATCAGGAAAGCAGTCGCGAGAATATCCAAGAGATAGATCGTCGCCAGCAGCGCAATCGCGACGGTGAAGGAATAACTCACTGCCAAAGCCCCGACAACGAACGGACCGAAGCCGCCGACGCCGCGGCCGAGATTGAAAATGACGTTTGCCGCGGTCGCTCGCGCCTCGGTTGGATAAAGCTCGGAGAGCAGCGCGCCATAGCCGCCGAGCATGCCATTGACGAATATGCCCATGATCGCGCCGCCGATCAGCAGTGCCGTCGCGCCAGTCAGCTGCGAATAAATCAGCACCATGATGAAAGCGCCGGCCTGGAAGGTGAACAGCGCCGGACGGCGACCGACCCTGTCGGCAAATTGCCCGAACAGCAAAATGCCGAACGCCATGCCCAGCACCGTGACGGCGGTCCACAACGCCGATTGCGTCAGCGTGTAGCCGAAGCGCGTCGACAGATAGCTCGGCAACCAGATCATCAGTCCGTAGTAGCCGAAGTTTTGCACTGAGCAGAGGATCAGCATGCCAAAGCTGATATTTCTCGTCGCGGTATCCTTCACGAGAAGGCCAAGCGGCATGGCTGTACGGCGCTCCCTGGCGCGATCCAGGAATATCTGCGGCTCCTGCACATACCAGCGAACCGCAAAGGCGATGAGGCCGGGCACGAGACCAGCCACGAACATGCCGCGCCAGCCGATGATGGGCAGCAGGATCGGCGTGATGAGCGCCGCGACCAGTACGCCGGCCTGCCAGCCGAGCGCCACATATGTGCAACCGCGCGCCCGGTATTTTGCCGGCCAGGCCTCGGCGACCAGCGTCATGCCGATGCCGAACTCGCCGCCCAGCCCAAGGCCGGCGATGGTGCGGTAAATAAGCAGATCCCAATAACCTTGCGCCAGCGCGCCAAGGCCGGTGAATACGGCGAACAGAAGGATGGTCCAGGTCAGGACGCGCACGCGGCCGTAATAGTCGCTCAGCATGCCGAACAGGAAGCCGCCGGCAACGGCGCCGATCAGCGTCCAGGTGATCAGCGATCCGGCCTGCGGCGGAGTGAGATGCAGTTCGGCGGAAATCGCCCGCAACATGAAGCCGAGAATGAGCAGGTCGAACCCATCCATCGCATAGCCGATGGCGGACGCCGCAACGGCTTTGCGCGGAAAGGAGCCGATACGATCGGTAGGTTCGGAGATGTCGGCGTGCGCGACTGTCATGACGGGCCTCTATGACTATGCACCGGAGTTTGCCGCGATTGAGGGCGCCCCTCAAGTCCGGCTGGCAATAAACCGGTGCAAAGCGTCAGCGCTCCCGCATCAGCTCACGCAGTTTTGCCGCATAATGCTGGTCGCGCGGGGCGCTGATCGCGCCAAGATCAGCGCCGACCCCGAGATAACGCTCGGCGATATCGTTCGAATGCAAGAGATCGCGCCCATTCCCGGACAACGCCACGCGCCCGTTCTCGATAACATAGCCGCGGTCGGCAATGGCTAGGCTGAGGCGGGCGTTTTGCTCCGACAACAGGATCGCCATGCCGCGCTCGCGCAAGCCCGCGACGAGTTGAAAAATCTGCGTGACCAGCACCGGAGAGAGGCCGAGCGACGGCTCGTCCAGGACCAGAAGTTTTGGGTTCGCCATCAGACCGCGGGCGATCGCCAGCATCTGATGCTGGCCGCCGGAAAAATTGGCGACGACGTCGTGAAGTCGCTCCATCAGCACCGGGAAACGTTCGCAGACTTCTCTCATGCGGCTGGCGATGTCGCCTTTGCCGCGTTTGTGGTAAACGAGGCCGCCCAATTCAAGATTCTCGGCCACCGTCAGTCCGGCGAAGGTTTGCCGGCCCTCGGGCACGTGGGCGATGCCCAGCAGCACTCGGGCGCGCGTCGACAACGCCTCGATGCGCCGTCCTTCGAACAGGATCTGGCCGCGCTGGGTCCGCAACAGGCCGGAGATCGTCTTCACCAAGGTCGTCTTGCCGGCGCCGTTGGCGCCGACCAGAGTGACGATTTCGCCGGCCCGCACAGTCAGGTCGATATCGTGGACCACCGGCGTGCCGCCGTAACCGGTCGAAATGCCGCGCAGCTCAAGCATGGCGCGCTCCGTCATTGTCGCCATGCGCCTGGTCCATATGGGCTTGGCCGACATAGGCCTCGATCACGCGGGCGTTCTGCCGGATCTCCTGCGGCGTACCCGACGCCACCAGCGAGCCGGCATCGAGCACCATGACGCGATCGGCAACGCTCATGACCAGCGACATGTTGTGCTCGACGACCATCACGGTGACGCCACTGTCGCGTACGGCGCGAAGCAGCGAGGCCAGTTCTGCGGTTTCGCTGTCGTTGAGACCGGCCGCCGGCTCGTCGAGCAGCAGCATGCGCGGCCGCGCCATCAGCGCGCGGATCACGTCGAGAAGCTTTTGCGCTCCCATCGGCAGATCGGTCGCCGCCGCGTGGCGAAACTGCGACAGCCCGACGATGTCGAGAAAGGCGTCGGCGCGCCCCGTCAAGGCGCGTTCCTCGCGCCGGGCCGACGGTAGCCACAGCATCTGCCGGGCGGCGCCGCGGCGGACCTGGTTGTGGCCGCCGACCAGCACGTTCTCCAGCACCGTCATGCCAGGGAATACGCGGGCGGTTTGGAAGGTGCGGATCAGGCCAAGGCGCGCGATGTCGCCCGGCGACAGCCGGTTGAGCGGCGTGCCGTAAAAGAACATCTCGCCCGCGGTCGCCGGAAACAGGTTGGTGATCAGGTTGAACAGCGTCGTCTTGCCGGCGCCGTTCGGGCCGATCAGCGCCGTCAAGCTGCCGTCGGCAACGTCGAGCGACACGTCGGAGATCGCGGTAAGCCCGCCGAATTTTTTGCTGACGTTGTCGACTTTCAGGGCGCTTTCACTCATCGACTTTCGCCCTTCGACAGGAAGAGATCGAGCGCGCGCTGCCGCTCATGCGCGCCGCCGAGCCTCGATAACCAGCCGGCGCACGTGCCGAAAATCCCCGCCGGCAGATATTGGAAAGTCAGCACCAGGAGCGCGCCTTCGGCCAACCGCTTATAAAGCGCGAAGGGCTGAAAGATCTCCGGCAACAGCGTCAGCAAGGCGACGCCGACCAGCGATCCGACCAGCGTTCCCTCGCCGCCGATGACCAGCATCGTGATCATTTCCAGCGAGCGCGAGGTCGAGACCATTTCTGGCGACAGGAAATGGAAGAAGAAGGCATAGAGGCTGCCGGACAACGAGGCCAGCGCCGCGCTGATGGCGAAGGCGGCGACCTTGTAGCGCGGCACGTCGATGCTCAACGCGGCCGCTGCGGTCTGGTCGGTGCGGATCGCCCGCAACACCCGGCCAAAACTCGAGCGCACGCCGCCCCACAGCAACAGGACCAGCGCGATCATCAGCGCCAGGACCAGATAATACATCGACATCGAGCTCGAGAATGAATAGGCGCCGACCGAGAACGACGGGATGCCGACCAGTCCCGACGGACCGCCGGTGACATCCATCATGCCGACGGCGAGAGAGTCGATCAGGAGGCCGAAAGCGAGCGTCGCCAGCGCGAGATAGACGCCACGCAGCCGCATCGTGGTCAACGACAACAGCAGCGCGCAGACGACCGAAAGCACAATGCCGGCCAACGTGCCGAGGAGCGGCGGCCAACCGTAATTCACCGCGAGGATGGCTGCGGTGTAACCGCCGATGGCCATGAACCCGCCCTGGCCGAGGCTGACCTGGCCGGCATAGCCCATCAGGATGTCGAGGCCGAGCACGCCGATAAAAAGAATGCCGGTGATGACCAGCGAGCTGAGCAGCCCGCTCGATGCCGGAATGAGCCAGGGCAGGATCAGCAAACCTGCGACCGCCAAGACGCCGAACAGCGCCGCGTCGCGGGTTTTGAAGCGCACCAGCCCGAGGTGAATCTGCTGCTCGTCGCGCACGTCCTGGCGGCGCGCCACGCCGGTCGCAAACAGGCCGCTGGGCCGTACCAGCAGGATCGCCAGCAACAGGATCACGGCGAGACCGTTGCTGAACAGCGAGGAGACATAACCCGCCGCCAATTGTTCGGCGATGCCGAGCACGAGGCCTCCGACCACGGCGCCGATGAAGGATCCCATGCCGCCGATGGCGACGGCGATGAAACCGAAGATCGTAAAGAATTGTCCGGAATCGAATTGCAGCGAGGTGATCGGCGCCACCACAATGCCGCCGATGGCGCCGATCATCGCGGCCAGCGCGAAGCTCAACAGCGTCATGCGCGGCACGTCGATGCCCATCAGGCGTGCGGCGAGCGGGTTCTCGGCGCAGGCGCGCAGCTCTTTGCCCAGCATGGTGCGCGCCAGCAGATACCACAGCGTCAAAATGACGATGAGCGCCGTTCCGGCGATCCAAAAGCCCTGGGTCGGCACGCGCAGGCCGAAAATATCGGCCGGCGCTTCGCCGGAAAACGCCGGCAGGTCGTAGGGCTCGCTGCCCCACACCACCAGCACGGCGCCTTCGATCAGGGTCAACAAGCCGGCGGTCAACATCAGCATGCTGGAGTTGGGCAGCCGCGCCAACGCCGGCACGAAGGTCGCAGCTCCCAGCGCGGCGCCGAAAGCCGTCGTTGCCGCAACGGCACCGAGCGCCGCCAGCGGCGCCGGCCAGCCGAGGGTCTGCTCGAATGTGTACATCGTCAGCGCGCCGACGATGCAGAACGCGCCCTGGGACAGATTGATGACGCCGGTGACCCGGAATACCAGTGCGAAGCCGAGCGCGATAATGGCAAACACGCTGCCTTGCAGCAGCCCGCCGACGATGATCGAGGCCACGTGGGCTAATCTAGTTGAGCGGAATGCCGGTTGGCTTGCTCACCAATTGCCAGGTCTGCGCCTGCGGGCTCCACCGCGTGACGATTGCGGCCTGCACGTCGAGGCCGCGCTGCGGAATCTTCGGGAAGTCGTAGATGCCGTTGATGCCGGCAAAACCTTTGAGCCCGCCGATATAGTCACGCAGCTGCTGGGCGCTGGCGCCGATGCCGAGATGCTGCAGGGCATCGCTCACGATCATCACCGGGTCCCAGGCCAGCGTCGCGGCAATGTCGGGTTTCACGTTCGCCGCCTTGAATGTATCGAAGAACCGTTTCTGCGCCGCCTCCACCGCCGGATCGAGGGTGATGACGCCGTCATGCTGCACCCATTCCGGCGCCGCGATGTAGAGCTGCTTCGGCAGGAACGACGCATATTGCGTCATCTGCGCGTAGGTCATGTTGCCGTTGGTGGTGGCGATCGGGATGTCGAGCCCGGCCTGGACGACGCCCTTGAATACGGTGGCGATCGGCGTGCCGGTAGACCAGGCGACCAGCGCCTGCGGATTGGCGGCCTTGATGTGCTCGATCTGCGCCGCGACGCTGACGTCGGTGGTGTTGAAATGGGCGCGTTCAACGACGGTGATGTCCTTGTTTTCCGGACGGGCGACGACCGAATCCAAGCCGTGCTCGGCGTCCTGGCCGGTGGCATCGGCGCTGGTCATGAATGCGATCCTGGTCCAGCCCTTCATGCGGAAATAGCGGATCTGCGCCTCGGCGAGGTCCAAGGTCGAGACGCTCGACGTGAAGACGTAACTGCCGGCCGGCGGATGAATGCCGGGCGAAAAGCAGAATTGCACCGGGCCATTTGCCATCAATGGCGCCATCGCGTTGCAGACCGCGACCAGCGACGATCCAAACACGAGCGCCGGCTTGGCGGCGATCGCGGTGTTGGCAAGCTGTACGCCGGTCTGCGGATTGCTTTGATCGTCGAGATATTGAAAGTGCACTTGCTGGCCGGCAATGCCGCCGGATTTGTTGAGCAGCGGCTCGATCAGCTGCATTGCCTGCTGCTCCTCCTTGCCGAGGAAGGAGGCGCCGCCGGTCAGTGGTAGAATAGCGGTGATGTCGTAAGCCTGGGCCGGTGCTGCCGCCACCAGCGCGCCGAAAACGGCAAACAGCGATATGGTCTGTCGGTAAAATCCGCGGCTCATGGCGTCTCCCTTGCCGTTATTGGATTCCGCTTAAGCGGAATACAGTTTCTTGTCCGCCGCCGCAGCGGCGGCACCAGCGGAAATGTATAGCATATCCTCGACGGGACGCGCGGCGGCGGCAATGCGGCGGTTCAGCGCGCGAGCAGCGCCTTCTCCAGCATCACGTGGATGCCCTTTGCGCCGTTGACCACCTGCGTCACGCGCAGGTCGGCGGCCAGGCTGCACAGCGTATAAGCGTCCTCGCGCGAAATCCCGGTGCGCGCGCAGATCAGCTTGATCATGTCGCGTAGCGCGATCACCACAGCGTCGTCGAGGTCGGGATCGAACGCCATGGTGATCATGTGGGTCGGCGTCTCGGCGAGAGGCCATTCCAGCGCCATGTCGTCGCGCAGGTGCAATTCGAAAGTGCCGATCAGGCCGGTCTCGATCGCTGTGATGCAGACCTCGCCGTCGCCCTGGGCGCCATGGCCGTCGCCGGTCGAGAACAGCGCGCCGTCGACGTGGATCGGCAGATAGAGCGTGGTGCCGGCGGTGAGCTCCTTGTTGTCCATGTTGCCGCCGTTGCGCCGTGGCGGCGGCGAAGCAATCTCGCCCCAGGCCGCGGGCGGCGCCACCGCCATGATGCCGAAGAACGGTTTCAAGGGAAGTTCAAGTCCCCATGGCAGCCGGCCGACCATCCGGTCGCGGTCGAGCGGAATGTGGATGATGCGCATTTCTTTGAAATCGTCCGGCAACGCGCCGGCGAGCGGCCGGATGACGTTGTAGCCCCAGTCGGTGTGAAGCTTGATCGCCTTGATGCGAACCTCGAGCACCTGGCCGGCCTTGGCGCCGCGCACCGCGACCGGTCCGGTCAGGATGTGCGGCCCGCCAAGCCTCGGCTTGACCGATGCATGAATGGCCCGCAGCGCATCGGGTACGGTGAGGCCGGAATTGGCCTCGGGCAGTTGGCCAAGCCCACCCGACACCGTCGAAATGACGACGGTGTCGCCCGGATCGATCGTGATCAGCGGCTTGAGTCTTGCATCGAAATAACCCCAATGCACCGTGTCGGGAGCGGCATCCAGCCGATGTGATGTCATCCGAAAACCTCGCGCCAACTGGATTATCCTCAAGGCGCGAAATATACACCGAATATCGGGCAGCACAGCATGGGGATGACGCCGGCTGGCATGCGGTTCGGCGTCGCGTGGCGCAGCGCCGAGGATAGTATAGACTAGCAAACAATTCCGGTTGCGACCGCCTTGCTCGCCCGGGTGCCGGATTTTGGAACGAACAGAGATGCGAGCGTCGACGGCCCGGCAACTCAATGACGATCTGTTGCTTACGGAAGAAGACCGCAAGCTGGCCGCAAGCAGTTTCCCGGCAATAGTCCATGTTCTGGATTTTCCAACTCTGCGCGAGTTGTTCGCCGCCTACGAGGCGCCGGCCAATCGATCGAAGGCACATCTGCATCAAGGCGGCTTGTGGACAATAATACTCGGCGTTATCGCGCTCATCGGCGCATCGACGGAGCCGCTCTACGGATCGCTGTCGTCGACGGCTGCAGCCGTCCTCATCGTTGTTTCGGCGACCGCGGGGCTTTTCAGCATAATTTTCGGCGCATTCGGCGTTTTCAGTTCAAGGAGCAAAGCGCGCTGGCTTGAGGACCGCTTGATGACCGAACGTTTGCGGCAATTTCAGTTTCAGACGCTGGTTTTCCGTATTCCAACCATTGTAGGCAATGCCGCAACTGCGGAATTGAAGGACCAGTATTTCAAAACGAGAGACCGTTGGCTTGCGAAATTTCAGATGGAGTACATGGGTCATCTAGCCGCCAAGCTGAAAGAAATCTTGGACGACGATGCCGATGAGCAATTCGCTTTACACGATAGCGAGGCGCTGGAACCCGTCGACGGGGGGCCGGTTCTGGACGACCTGTTTTCCGCTTACAAGCTGCTCAGAATCCAATATCAATTGCAGTACGCAAACTTCAAATTAAGCACCGAAAGTCTCCGTCTCCCGCGCAAACAGGTTTCGTTGCTGAGCGGGATAAGCCTGGTCTGCATATTGACGGTCTTTTTTGCCCATTTTGCCATCTCGGTTTCCTACGTGAACGAGCTGATATCTTTTACGTTTCTGAAAGACTGGCTGGCCTTGGTGCGCAGCGCGCCGGTTCATGTGCTTGTCATCTGGACGGTGATCGTCGCATTGGCGGCGCGTGCTTTCGAAGAGGGCTTGCAGCCGACAAGAGAACTGGAGCGATACCAGGCCTACAAGGCGCGGCTCGAGCGCTTGCTTTATCATTTCAACGCGGCCTCCAGCGTTGCCCAAAGGGTGAGCGTCATGATGGAAGTCGAGCGGCTTATTTATCAGGACATGAGGGCTTTTCTTAAAACCAATTATGCGGCCCGCTTCGTTCTCTAGACTATGATCCAATTCAATTGAATCGGATCATAGTCTAGAATCTTGTTTGAGCATGATCTTATCCGAAAACCGGCATCCACTTTTCGGGATCATGCTCTAACGGCGGTTCACGTTCCGGCGTGAAGAATATCGGCGATCCAATCCCACATATAGTGAACGCCGATGGTGGCGTCGTCGACCTGGCAATGATGGAAGCCGCCTTCCTCGCGGGTGAACACTTTGAGCGCCTTCTGCTTGGAGCCGACCGCCTCGTAAAGCTTCTCCGCGATCTCGATCGGGATTTGCTCGTCGCCTGCGCCATGGAGCAAGAGGAACGGGCAGGTCATCTTCTGCACGATGCCGTCGAGCCGGAAACCTTCAAGCTTTTTCAGCGCCGAGGCGCGGTCGTTGACGCCGAGCACCCATTGCAAATGCTCCGGCGGCACCGACAGCGACAGCACCCTGCCGGAATCGAGCAGATCGAGCCGCCGCGCCCAGATCTCGTGATAGTCCCATTGCGCGCCCCAGGCGACGCAGCAGGCAAAGCGCTGCTCCAGCGACGCCGCGCGCGGCGCGTAATAGCCGCCTAAGCTCAATGCCATCACGCCGATACGCTTCGGGTCGAATTCCTTGCGGCCGGCGAGATAGTCGTAGACCGGCGTGGCGTAGCGTTCGGTCTCGGCGATCAGCGGCAGATTGCGGAAACGCACGCTCTCGCCGTTGCCCGGCCCGTCGACGATCAGGCAGCCGATGCCGCGCGCGGCGAGATCGGGCACGCCGTAGCCGTATTGCAATTCCTTGGTGACGTCGAAGCCGTCGAAGAACACCATCGCAGGCGCCGGGCGGCCGCGCGTCGCCTCGGGGTCGGGATGCACCAAGAGCGCCGGCAGGCTTCCGTTCTCGTACGGCACCTCGACCGGCTCGATGCGCGGGCGGCGGATGATGCTGGCTGCTTCCTTGAACAGGCTCACCGACTGCGCGTAGACGTCCATGCTTCGCTCAGAACGCGGATGAATGAAGCGCTCGCCGGTCTGGTAATAGCGGCAGGCGCGCATGAAGCACGACGCCGCGGTGAGTTTGTGGCCGGCGCGCATGGCGTCGCGGCCGCGCGCCGTGATCTTGTCGCCCATGCGGGCCCATTCCTCGAACCACGCGTCGTCGTCGCCGACCTTGTCGGTGAGCGCGCGGCCGACCCGGTTGACCTCGTCGATCTCGACGCCGGTCCACGGCGCGCCCGAGAGGCAGATCAATAGCCCCATCGACCATCGATAGTTGGTCGGGAAATACAGGAAGGCGGGATCGTCTTTCTTGGCCACGGCGGGATCAGCGTCCTGAATGGCGGGATTGGCTGGATTGGCGTTCGTTTCCTCGTCTAGCATGGCTTACCCCTCACACGGTACGCAACAGCTTGCTGTGAAGTCACAGGGGAGCCAGGCATGGCGGACCGGCTGGCGCCGATCCGCCCCATGCCTCGCGAAAATTTCGAATTAGATATTTTCCGCCCCGCCGCCGGCGTCGCCCAGATCGGTATCGGCGAATAACTCCCCTAGCGGCATCATGCGAGCGATCAAGCCTTGTTGATGGCAATACCGCAGCACCGTTTGGACATTTTTGCGATTGGCGTCGCCGAGGCCGTAGGCCCACGGGTCGGGGCCCAAGACATCGAGCTGCTCTTCCCATGCGGTCCTGACCCAGGCCAGCGGAATGCTGCGCGGGTTGGCGACGTGGCGATAGGCCAGCGCCTTGGCCTCGTCGAACGCCTTGACCAGATTGGTCGCGACCCAGGGATATTTGTCGATGATCTCTTGCCGCACGACGTTGACGTGCATGATCGGGAAGATTCCGGTGTTGCGGAAAAATTCGATCTCGATGTCCTTGTAATTCGGGAACAGCCGCACGATGCGCTTGTCACCCTCCAGAAACAGCCGCGGAATGTCGGGAGACAGCATGGCCGGGATTTCACCCTCCGCCAGCATGACATCGAGTCGTTTTTCCGGCGGCGCCATTTCGATGCGCAGGTCTTTTGGCGGCGTGAACTCGAAATCCTCGCTGCGTTCGACGACCCAGGTGCACTGCCGGTGCGGCACGCCGTAATATTCTTCCAAAATGCCGCGCATCCAGATGTTGGAGGCGGGCTGGAAATTGGTGCCGCCGATTTTCTTGCCGATCAGATCCTTCGGCTCGCGGATGCCGGACTTTGCGTTGACGAAGACAAAGCCGTGGCGGAAGCGCCGGTGCAGGAACACCGGGATCGCCGCCAGCGCTTCGCCGCGGTCGCGCGCCATGTAATAGCCGCCGATATTGATCTCGCAGACGTCGAACTCGGTCTTGCGCGCCATGCGCCAGTGCCGCTCGCGCGAGCCCATGCCGGTGAGCATCACCAGCTCGATGCCGTCGGCCTGCACGGTACCGTCGCTCAGCGCACGCACGATCTCGTAATCGCCGCAGGCGACGGTGAGCTTCAATTTCGCCATTACGATAGTCCTCCTAGCGCCAGCGGCTGAACCTGGTCTCGGCGCGGCGCACGATCTCGTTGAGCACGATGGCCATGGTGGCGAGCATGGCGACCAGGCCGAACAGCTTGGTCGGGTCGAAATTCTCGGTGAACATGGTGGTGAAGTGGCCGATGCCGGCGGTCGAGACATAAAGCTCGGCGAGCAGCACGCCGAGCAGCGCGCCGCTCATGCCGAGCCGCATCCCGGCAAAGAAGCTCGGGATCATGTGCGGGAAGATCACCCAGCGCAAAATCTGCCAGCGGCTGGCGCCCATGGAGCGCGCGCTCACGAGCAGGATCGGTTTGAGATTCTGCACGCCGGCGACGATGGCGATCACGATCGGGAACATGCCGTGGGTGACGCCGAAGGCGATCTTCGAGGCGGCGCCGATGCCGAAATAGAGAATGAACAGCGGCAGGATGGTGATCTGCGGCAGGCCGTAGAGCAAAAGGATGATCGGCATCAGGCTGCGGCGCGCGAAGGGTTGCAGGCCGACGGCAAGACCGACCGTGAGGCCGATGACGACTGCGATGGCGAATGCGGTGGCCAGCTCGAACAAGGTCAGCCGCAGCGCCGCCGGCACGCCGCTGGTCTGCCACACCGCGCCGAGCGAAAGCAGCACCCGCGACGGCGGGCTGATGAACAGCGGATCGATGAACCAGCGCGCGGCGATCTCCCAGACGATCAGCATCAGCACGACGACACCGAGCCGGACCACGCCCGGATGTCGCAGCAGGTAAGGGCGCACGGAAAAACTCATGTCCAACGCCTGCCGCGCGCTTCGAGAAATGAGACGACGCTGTTGAGCAGCGCCGCGATCGCCACGACGAAGGCGATGTAGGCGAACATGCGCGCCATATCCATGCCTTCGGCGAGCTGGACGATGTGATGGCCGAGGCCGGCCAGCGAAGCAATGACCTCGCTGCCGATGATGGCGAGAAGCGCGATCGTGAATCCCATGCGCAGGCCGGAGAGGATCACCGGCAATGCGGCGGGAACGAGCACGTAACGGAACAGCTGATAATCCGACGCGCCCATCGATTTGGCCGCGGTAACGAGCGTGCGGTCGACATTGCCGAAGCCGGCGATGGTCGAGAGCACGATCGGGAAGAAGCTGATGGTGGCGCCGAGCGCGATCTTCGACTCCGGCCCCAGCCCGAAGAACAGCACGTAGAGCGGCAGGAACAGAATAATCGGAATCGAATAGATGCCGGCGAACAGCGGCTCGAACACGCGGATGGTATAGCCGGTGCGGCTGACGAAATAGCCGACGATGGTGCCAAAGGTCAGCGACAGCGCAAACGCCGCGGCGAGCTCGGTCAAGGTGATGCGCAGGTCGGGCAGATATTCGCCGGATTTCAGAACATCGAGCAGCTGTTGCCACACCGCGATCGGATTCGGCAGCAGCAGGCGATTGACGCCCCAGCGGTTGGTCGCGAGATACCACAGAACGAGGATGCCGAGCAGGAAACCGATCTGCACGGCTCGGCTGCCGATCCCCGCGGCTCGCTCGTTTCGCCGCGTCATCAGGAACCCTCCGGGGCGCGCGCCGATTCGGCGACGGTCTTGCGGATTTCGTCGTGCAGCAGCGCATAGAGCTCGTTGCGTAGCGCGGCGAATTTTTCCGAGGTGATGAATTCCGGCTTGCGCGGATGCGGCTCGTCGACGCGGATGATCTTCTTGATGGCGCCCGGCCGCGCCGAGAACACAGCGACCCGGTCGGCCAGGAACACCGCCTCGCCGAGGCTGTGGGTAACGAAAACGATTGTCTTCTCGGTGCGCGACAACAGCACCGAAAGATCCTCGCCGAGGATCATGCGGGTCTGCTCGTCGAGCGCGCCGAACGGCTCGTCCATCAACAGAATATCGGTCTTCAGCGACAGCGCCCGCGCCAGCGCCGCGCGTTGCCGCATGCCGCCGGAGAGCTGGCTCGGATAATGGTTGGCAAACTCGACGAGGCCGACCGCTTCGAGCGAAAGCTTGGCCCGCGCCTCGTGCTCGGATTTTGGCACGCCCTGGAACAGCATGCCGAGGCGAACGTTTTCCAGCACGGTGTTCCAGGGGAGCAGCGCGTTCTCCTGGAACACGAAGGCGATGTCTTGCGGCATCGGCCCGCGCACCGGCTTACCGGCCACTTCGACGTTGCCGCCGGTCGGCGTCATCAGTCCGCCGATGACATTGAGCAGCGTAGACTTGCCGCAGCCGCTCGGCCCAATCAGGCAAAGCAGCTCGCCGCGGGCGATGTCCAGCGACGTATCGGCGAGCGCGCGGACATATTGCGTCTCGCCCGCCTCGCCGAACTGGTGCGAGACGTTCTTGATGCGGACCGCGGCGTCGCGCGTCGTCATTTCGGCAGATACGCTTCGGTCAACAGCGCCGCCATGTCGGGTTTCGACGGCAGGAGTTTCGTATCGACGAACGACGTCGCCAACAGATCGAGCGCCTTCGGATTGAAGCGTCCGTCGAGACTCATGGTCGGCATGGTATCGTCATAGATGGCGCTGGCGACGCCGGGCGACATGCCAATCAGTTTTATGGTGGTGTCGATGATGGTTTGCCGGTGATCGCGCATATAGGCGATGGTTTCGAACCAGCCGGCGAGGAATGCTTTGAGCGCGCCCGGATTGCTCTCGATCAGCGCGTCGCTCGCATAGATGCAGCTCGTGGTGAAATCCGGAAAATAATCGCCGAATTTCACCAGGATGCGGCCATTGCCGGATTCGACGAATTTCTCCACCGTGACGCTGTCCGTCGTGGTGCCGTCGATCTGATGGGTCATCAAGGCGGCGATCTGCGCCTCGGAGGCGCCGAGCGGGGTGATCTTGATGCCGTCGTCGCCCCAGCCCAGGCGCCGCGACAATTGCTGCGTCAGCCAGAAGGTCAGCGAGCCGGCGCCGGAGACGCTCACCGTGTGGCCCTTGAGGTCGTCGACGGTCTTGAGCGGCCCGTCCTTGAGCACGGTCAGCATGATGATGTTCGGCGCGCCGGAGAACACCGCCACCGCCTTCATCGGCGCGCCTTTGACGATCGCCGCAAAGGACGGACTGCCGCCGAGCGCGATGTCGAGCGAGCCCGCAGTCAGCGCCTGCACCATCTTGGCGTCGCCGGCAAAGGCGCTGATGTCGAGATCGATGCCGTGCTTCTTGAAAATGCCGGTTTCGACGCCGACGTCGGCCGGGATGAAGGCAAATTGATTGGCCTGCGCCTTGCCGAGACGCAATGTCGTCTGGGCGGACGCCGCGCCGGTCAGGATCAAGCCGGCGAGCGCCGCGGCGGCGCATGCGCCGGCAAGCCGCACTAGCCAAGGCACTATGGACATCGACATCCTCCCCATCATTTCGCCGGCAAGAATGCTTCAGTATAGAGCGTCGTCATATCGGGTTTCGACGGCAATGCCTTGGTCTCGACGAACGACGTCGCCAGCACGTCGAGCGCCTTGGCGCTGAACCGGCCGTCGAGGCTGAGGATCGGCATGGTGTCGTCATAGCTTTCGGCCGCCACGGCGGGCGACACGCCGGTGTGCTTGACGGCGATGTCGATGGTCTCTTGCCGGTGGTCGCGCATATAGGCGATGGTCTCGAACCAGCCGGCGAGGAAGGCCTTCAGCGCGGCGGGATTGCCCGCGATCAGGTTATCGCTCGCATAGATGACATGGACGTGGAAATCCTTGATGCGGTCGCCGTATTTCACCAGAATGCGGCCGTCGCCGGTCTCCATGAATTTGTAGACCGTGACGCTGTCGGTGGTCACGCCGTCGATCTGGTGGGTCCTTAGCGCGGCGATCTGCGTCTCCGACGAACCGAGCGGCGAGATCTTGATGCCGTCGTCGCCCCAGCCTTGGGCGCGAGACAATTGCTGGGTCAGCCAATAGGTCAGCGAGCCCGCGGTCGAGACGCTGACGTTGCGGCCTTTAAGGTCGTCAATCGACTTGATCGGGCCGTCCTTGAGCACCACCAGCATGATGGTGTTCGGCGCATTGGCCTCGGCCGCCACCGCCTTCATCGGCACGCCCTTGACGATGGTGGCGAAGGCCGGCCCGCCGCCGAGCGCGATATCAAGCGAGCCTGCGGTCAGCGCCTGCATCTCCTTGGCGTCGCCGGTAAACGAGCTGATCTCGAGATCGATGCCGTGCTTCTTGAAAATGCCGGTATCGACGCCGACGTCGGCCGGCACGAAGGCGAATTGATTGGCCTGCGCCTTGCCGAGGCGGATGGCGGTCTGCGCCGACGCCGCGCCGCCGGCGAAAATCAACGCGACAGCGATTGCGCCGGCAATCCGTGTCATCTGTCGCTGCACAAACATCAACCCACTCCACGTCCCATCACTTCACCGGCAGGAAGGCCTCGGTGTAAAGCTTGCTCATATCGGGTTCGGCCGGCAACGTGTTGAGCTCGACGAAGGATTTCGCCAGTACCTTGAGCGCGCTCGATTTGAAGCGGCCGTCGTCGGAATACATCGGCATCACCTCGTCGTAAGTGCGGCTGACGATGTCTTCGTCCTTGTCGATCACGTCCTTGGCGAGGGCGACGGTCTCGGCCTTGTTCTTGCGCATGAAGGCGATCGTCTCGAACCATCCTCTGAGAAAGGCGCGGATGGCGTCGGGCCGGGTCGCGATCAGCTTGTCGGTTGAGTAGATGACGTGGACGATGAAATCCGTCAAATCGTTGAAGCGCACCAGGATGCGGCCTTCGCCGGCCCGTTCAAGAACGAACGCATTACTGAGATCCATGACGATGCCGTCGATGTCGCCGCGCTTGAGCGCTGCGAGTTGCGGCGCCATGGCGCCCATCGGCTGGATGTCGATGCCGTGCGGGCCCCAGCCCTGGCGGCGCGAGGTTTCGCTGACCAGCCAATAGGTCAATCCGCCCGCGGTCGAGACGCTGATCTTCTTGCCCTTCAGCTCGGCGACGCTCTTGGCGCCGTCCGGCCGCACCACGATGGCGAGGAGGAGCGGCGGCCCCGCCATGGCGGCGACGCCCTTGATCGGCGAGCCTTTGACGATGAAGGCCAAAGCCGGTCCGGAGCCGAGCGCCATGTCGATGGAGTCAGACGCCATCGCCTGTTGCAGCTTGGCGTCGCCGGCGAACGCGCTGCCCTCGACGTCGAGGCCGTTATTCTTGAAGAAGCCCTTGCGGATGCCGATGTCGAGCGGCGTGAACGAGAACGCTTCGGGCACTGCCTTGCCGACGCGCAAAGTTTCGGAGGCCGGCGCCGGCGTGGTGATAAGCGCACCCGCAAGCGCGGCGGCGAAGAGCGTAACTATGCGGTTCGCCATTCTTTGCATCAGCTCTTCGGCAGAAATGCCTCGGTGTAAAGCTTGCTCATGTCGGGCGCGTCGGGCAGCGTTTTCATCTCGACGAAGGAGCGGCTCAGCACCTTGAGCGCCGCGGGGTCGAAGTGGCCGTCATTGGTGAACATCGGCATCAGCTCGTCATAGATGCCGCTCGTGATTTTCTCATCGGTGCCCATCACCGTCATGGCGATGGCGACCGACTTCGCCTTGTTCGCCCGCATGAAGGCTATTGTCTCGAACCAGCCTTGCAGGAACGCGGTCAGCGCCGCGGGCTTTTGCGCGATGGCGGTGTCGGTGGCAAAGATGACGTGCATGATGAAATTCTTTGCCACGTCGCCGAACCGCATCAGGATGCGGCCGTCGCCGCGGGTGACGAAATTGAGCGCCGAGCCGATATCGACCACGCAGGCATCGACCGCGCCCGACTTCAGCGCGGCAATGCGCGCCGCGTTTTCGCCGATCGGCACCTGGGTGAAGCCGTCAAATCCCCAACCGTGCTGGCGCGACACCTCGTTCATCAGCCAATTGGTCGCCGAGCCGACGGTCGAGATCGCGACCTTGCGGCCCTTGAGATCGTCGATGGTCTTCACCGAACCGTCGGCGCGCACCACCATGGCAAAGATCAACGGCGGTCCCGCCATGGCGGCAATGCCCTTGACCGGCGAGCCCTTGGCAATGAAGGCGAGCCCGGGTCCGGAGCCGAGCCCGATATCGACCGCGTCGGCGGCCATGGCCTGCTGCAATTTGGCGTCGCCGCCGAAGCCGGCAATGTCGAGATCGAGATTGTGCTCGGCGAAGATGCCGACCTCTTTGCCGATATTCGCAGGCGTGAACGAGAACGATTCGCGCCCGGCATTGCCGACGCGGATGAGTTCGGAGGCCGAGACGGCAGACGCCGTCACCAGGCCGATCGCCGCCGCCGCGACGAACGTCAGCGCCGACCTCATCGTTCCTCCCGCTAGGTTTGTTATCCCCGACCCGATCTTAGCGCATTTCGCCGCCGCTCGGTCTGCACCTCGTCAAGCGTCAAATCGTCCCTGAGCACGACGCCGTAAGTTTCCTCGGCGAAGCGGCGCGAAACGAATTCCTCGATCACGTCCGAGCGCACCGCCGCCGCATCACGCTCCAGCGGATTGCCCCAGCCGCCGCCGCCGCCGGTGCGTACGATCACCTCGGAATCGACCGGCACCGGATAATGGATCGCATCCATGGAGCGGAAGTCGTTCTCGCCCGGCTTGCGCAGCAGAAAATCGGCGGTCGCGCCGGCCGTGCCGCCCCATAGCCCCCAGGGCGGACATTCCGCGCGCTTGGGATGATCGAAATTCCAGCGGCCCTCGACCAGGTTGCGCACGCTGGTGTCGATGCCCAGCCCGCCGCGGTGCTTGCCGGCACCGGCGGAATCCGTGCGCAGCGCGCGCCCTTCCACCAGCACCGGGCATTTGAGCTCGATGCCCTCGATCGAGGCGTTGCGCACGTCGCCCTGGCAGACCGAAACCGTGCCCGACACGCCGTCCTCGGACGGTCGCCCGCCCCAGCCGCCGCCCTCGATGCTCTGCACGACGAAGCGGCGTTGCGTCTTCGGATGCACGCCGAAGAACACGATGGAGCCGCCGAGCAGGCCGTGATGCCCGGCCGGCACACGGTCCGGCATGGCCTTGGCGAGCGCCCTGATGATCGTGTCGACCACCGTCGGCACGATGATGCTCCAGCCCGCCATCGGCGCCGGATACTTCGCCATCATGATATTGCCTTCGGGGATGACCACCTTGAGCGCGCGGAACGAGCCTTCGTTGACCGGCTCGAGCGGACCGGTCAGCGCTTTGTAGGCGACGCGGGCGCCGGCAAAAGTGCGCGAATTGATCGCCGCCTTGCGCTCGCCCGAGGTGGCGGAGAGGTCGATGGTCATGGAACCATGATCAACCGTGACCTTGGCGTGGATCGGCACCCGCTCGCCGCGCTTGACGCCATCGTCGTCGATGAAAGAGCCCGCCTCGTAGACGCCGTCGGCGAGCTTTTCGACGACGTTGCGGCACTTGCGCTCGGTCTCGTCGAAAATCTGCGCGATGGCGTCGAGAATGGTGTCCCTGCCGTATTTATCGAACAGCTCGGTCATGCGGCGGACCGCGAGCCGGCACGCCGCCATCTGCGATTTCATGTCGCCGAGCGAGGATTCCGGGAAGCGGATGTTGTCCTTGAGCACGCGGTAGAGCGTCTCGTTGAGCTTGCCGCGCTCGTAGATTTTCAACTGATCGAGTTGCAGCCCTTCCTGCCACGGATCGGCGACAGTCGGGCCGGCGCCGAAGCCGGTCGACATGCCGCCGATGTCGATCCAATGGGCGCGCACCATGGCGAACATAAGAAGCTCGCCTTTGTAGAAGTACGGCGTGTAAATGACGATATTGTTGAGGTGCTGGCCGGCGACCGCCTGGTGATTGGTGATGACGACGTCGCCGGGGTGAAAGCCCTTGGCGCCGAAGCGCGCCATGGCGTCGGTGATGATGACGCCGAGATCGGCGACGAAATGCGACACGCCGCCGACGTTTTGCGAGATCAGCTCGCCCTTGGTGTTGACCAGCGAGGTGCAGAAATCGCGCACCTCGTAGATCATCATGTTGTAAGAAGTGCGCTGCAGGTCGGCCGCCATCTCGTTGGCAACGGCAGGCAGCGCATTGCGGATGACTTCGAGCGTAACGGCGTCGAGGGCCTTGCGACGCTGCGGCTTTTTCTTCGCGCGCAAAGCTTGTTTGCGGGATTTCGCCATCACACGCCTCCGACGTCGATAATCAATTCGCCGGAGCGCGCCACCCGGCAGCTATCGCCTTTGAACAGCACCGTGGTGGTGCCGTGCTCCTCGATCAGCGCCGGGCCTGAGATGCGCGCGCCGGCGCCGAGATCGGGGCGCTGGTAGATCGGGCAGGACACCGGCTTCTTCGGATCGCCGAGATAGACGTCGCGGCGTTTCGGTTTCGCGGCGGTCTTTGCAGTCAGCTTAGGGAAGGTCAGTTTCGCGCGCTTGCCGATGGCCGCAAGGCGGATATTGACCATCTCGACCGGCTCGTCGGGCGAGTGGTGCGAATAGCGGTGCTCGTAAAGCGCATCGAATGCGGCGCGGATCTTCTGCCGGTCACCGCGCTTGATGAGGTCGCGCGACACCGGCACCGAGAGTGTGAATTCCTGGCCGACATAGCGCAGGTCGAGCTCGGTCTGGAATTCGGCCTTGGCGGCATGGCGCAGGCTCTTCTTTGCCTCGCCGGCCATCTCGTCATGCACCGTGGCAAGCGCGGCAAAATCGAGGCTCGCGAGATCGCAATAGAATGTGCGGGTGAAATCGTGGCGCTCGTCGGCGAGCAGCATGCCGAGCGCGGAGAAGTGCGAGGGAAACAGCGGCACGATCACTTTCGGAATGTGCAGTTCGCGCGCGATGGCGCAGACGTGCAACGGCCCGGCGCCGCCGGATGCGACCAGTGCGAATTCGCGCGGATCGTAGCCTTTCTCGACCGAAACCTCGCGCACCGCGAGCGACATTTTCGAGATGGCGATCTCGACGATGGCCTGCGCCGCCTCGATCGTATCCATCTTGAGAGGTTTTGCGATGCTCCGTTCGATGCCGGCGCGCGCGCCGTCGGCGTCGAGCACCATCTGGCCGCCGAGGAAATTGTGCGGGTCGAGCCGGCCGAGCAGCACATTGGCGTCGGTGATGGTCGGCTCGGTGCCGCCGCCGCGATAGCAGATCGGGCCGGGATCGGCGCCGGCGCTTTGCGGGCCGACTTTGAGCGCGCCGACATCGTCGGTCCAGGCGATGCTGCCGCCGCCGGCGCCGACTTCGACCACGTCGATCATCGGCAGCATCACCGGATCGCCGCTGGCATAGCCGCCGACGTAATAGCCAGGCGCCAAGGTCGGCTCGCCGTCGCGCACCAGGCTCGTCTTCGCCGTGGTGCCGCCCATGTCGAACGAGATCACGTTGGCGAATCCAAGCGCCTGGCCGACGCGCGCCGAAGCGATGATGCCGCCGACCGGTCCCGACTCCATCATCGCCACCGGACGTTCAGTGGCAACTTCCGGCGTCATGACACCTCCATTGGAGCGCATGATCGAGAGATTGCCGCGGAAGCCGACGCCGCCGAGGTCGTGGCCCAAGCTTTTGACATAGCCGCCGACCTTCGGGCCGATATAGGCGTTCACCACCGTAGTCGACATGCGCTCGAACTCGCGATATTCGCGCAGGATGTCGTGGGACAGCGACAGATACGCGCCGGGCAGCGCTTCGCGCACCATGGCGCCGGCGATGCGCTCATGCTCGGGATTGGCATAAGCGTGCAGCAAGCACACCGCGACCGCTTCGACGCCTTCGGCGGCGAGCGCGCGGCAGGCTTCAGTGATGCTCGCTTTGTTGAGCGGATGGTGCACCTCGCCCGAGCTCATGACGCGCTCGTCAATCTCGCGCGTCAGGTGCCGCGGCACCAGCGGCCGGTGGCGATGAAAAAACAAATTATAGGCTTCCGGGCGGTTGCCGCGGCCGATGATGTAGACGTCGCGGGTGCCGCGGGTGACGATCAGTCCGGTCTTGGCGCCCTTGCGCTCGATCAGCGTGTTGATGGCGATGGTCGAGCCGTGGATCAGCTCGTCGATCGCGGAGGCCGCGAGCCCGCTCTGGCGGATGCAATCGAGAATGCCCTGCGTCAATTCGTGCGGCGTCGTCAGGCTTTTGGCCTCGACGAATTTTCCGGCCTTGTCGTCGAAGCCGACGAGGTCGGTAAAGGTGCCGCCGATGTCGATGGCAACGACGATCATCGCCGCGTCCCGAAGTGGCGCAGCTTGCATACGCCTGCGCAGGTTGAAAGGAGTGCCGTCACGGCGCGGCAGACTATAAGTTTTCCCGCAGAACACAACATGCCCGGCCGTTGATTTACATCAAGGCGGCATGCCGCGGCGGCCGGCCATAATGCGCTCTAATGGATCGAGGAGTGCATCATGTCGCAAAACGTCGGTACGATCGATCGCGCCATCCGCATCG
>JBEKKM010000021.1:0-39857 GCA_050010715.1 Xanthobacteraceae bacterium
GTCGAGCTCCTCCAGCTCATCCGGCTCGACCTTGGCGGCGGCAATCCAGTCCTGCATCTGCGGCAGCGCCATGATGGTGCGGCAATATTGCGCCGAGACCGGATCGATGGCGACGTCGTAGGTGAGGAAACGCGTGCAGACCGGCGCATACATGGCGTCCGCGGCGCACGGCTTTGCTCCAAACAGATAAGGGCCTTCGTACTTGGCGATGCAGTCCTGCCAGATCGCGGTGACGCGGTCGATGTCGGCACGCGCGCCGGCCCACGATTTGAAGCCGGGAAAATGCGCCTTCAGATTCATCGGCAGCGCCGAGCGCAGATTGCTGAAGCCGGAATGCATCTCGCCGCAAATGGCGCGGCAATGGGCGCGCTGCGCCTGATCGGCGGGCAATAGCCCTGCTTCGGGCTTGATCTCGTGCAGATACTCGGCGATCGCCAGCGTGTCCCAGACCTTGAGCCCGTCGTGGGTCAGGCCTGGCACCAGGAACGAGGGCGACAGCAGCAGCAATTCGGCCCGGGTCGAGGGGTCGTCAGTGCCGACGTGCTTCTCCTCGAAATCGAGGTTCGCCATTTTGCATAGCAACCAACCGCGCAGCGACCACGAGCCGTAATTCTTGCTGGCGATGGTGAGAGTGGCCTTCGACATCCCGCGCGCTCGTCTTTTAAAGGTGATGATAACTCAAGTACTTATGACGCGTATCGGCATAGCGAGCAATGCCGGTGCGCGGGTTTGTTTGCCGCAAGTCCGCGCCCCATTCCCCAGTTGCACAGGATGTTCATATTCTTGTCGCAGTGCAACAAAAAATGCACTAGCTTTCCCGTTTGGGTGAGGGGGGCCGCCGTCGTCGGACGGCCCATGGCGCCCGTGGACCGCGGGATGCTGTACGTCGCATATCAAATGCACTCCGACATCATGGTTCCCGTCCGGACCTGGGCGGGCATGGTGGCCAATGCCGGCGGCGCGCCGCTCATCGCCGACCATCCGGCGATGCGCAATCTCACCGCGGTCTATGAGCTGATCGCCCGCGCCGGTCTCACCCATACGCGCCCGCCATTCGGCATCGACCGCGTCACCGTCGGCAATCGCGAGGTCGAAGTGCGCGAGGAGCCGGCGCATGTGACGCCGTTCGGTACGCTGCTCCACTTCAAGAAAGACATCGCGGCTACGCAGCCGCGGGTCCTCATGGTGGCGCCGCTGTCCGGCCATTTCTCGACGCTCTTGCGGGCGACCGTGCGCACCATGCTGCCCGAGCACGACGTCTACATCACCGATTGGCACAATGCGCGCGACGTGCCGTTGACCGCGGGCCGCTTCGGTTTCGACGAATATATTGATCACCTGATCAAGTTCCTCGAGGTGATGGGGCCGGGCACCCACGTGCTCGCGGTGTGCCAGCCCTGCGTTGCGGTGCTCGCCGCCGCAGCCGTTATGGCGCAGGCCGGCAACAAGGCGCAGCCGCGTAGCATGACCTTGATGGCCGGACCGATCGACACCCGGGTCAATCCGACCACGGTCAACGAGCTCGCCAACAAACGCACCATCGAATGGTTCGAGCGCACGCTGATCGCTTCAGTGCCGTTGCGCTATCCCGGCGCGTTCCGCCGCGTCTATCCGGGTTTCGTCCAGCTCGCCGCCTTCATGAGCATGAACGTCGAGCGCCACGTCAAAGCGCACCGCGAGCTCTACGAGAATCTCGCCAATGGCGAACTGGAAAAGGCGGCGGTGACTAAAGCGTTCTACGACGAATATTTCGCCGTGCTCGACCTCACCGCCGAATTCTATCTGGAGACCGTGCGCATTATCTTCCAGGAGCACCTGCTGCCGCTCGGCAAGCTGCAATGGCACGGCAACAAGGTCGACCCGACCGCGATCCGGCGCACCATGCTGCTCACCGTCGAAGGCGAGCGCGACGACATCTGTGCCGTCGGCCAGACGGTGGCGGCGCACGATCTGTGCAGCAAGCTGCGCCCGTATCTCAAGCGCCACCACATGCAGGCCGGCGTCGGGCATTACGGCGTCTTTTCCGGCAAGCGCTGGGAGAACCAGATTTATCCGATTTTGAAGAACGTGATTTTGTCGAGCGATTGATCAGGCGCGACGTCGCCGCAGCATATCGTACAGCCGTCTGAAACCGAGTAGTCTTGCTTCAGGGCAGGACGAACAAGGACGGAAGCACCATGGCCACAAGCGTCAAGCAAATGATGGAAGCCGCCAATGCCGCGGTGCCGAAGATCACGCCGGCGCAGGCGAAGGAGATGATCGCCAAGGGCAATACGCTGGTGGTCGACGTGCGCGATGGAACGGAAGTCGCGGCGAGCGGCAAGGTCGCAGGCGCCGTGCATGTGTCGCGCGGCCTGCTGGAATTCCGCGCCGATCCGGAATTGCCGTCCCACGACAAGAATTTCGCCAAGGACAAGGATGTCATTCTGTATTGCGGCTCCGGGGGGCGCGCGGCGCTGGCCGGCAAGCTGCTCAAGGACCTTGGCTATGAAAAGGTCCATAACCTCGGCGGCTTCAAGGACTGGGCCGACTCTGGCGGCGCGATCGAAAAGTAGCAGCGCGTCTTAACGCAGAAACGCCTTCTCGATCTCGCGCATCCGCGCCTCACCTTGCAGGGCGAACACGTCCGCGACCGAAGCGATGTCTTTTTCGACGCCGGCGATGCCGCCTTCGGCCAGGATGCGGCGGAAGACATTTTGCATGGCGGCGACGGCGGCGCGGAGGGCGTGGTTGCCGCAGATGATCAGCCCGACCTTGCCGAGCGTCGCGACGTCGGCGAATGACAGCTGCGGATAGCTGGTCGGCACCAGAACCAGCGGCACGCGTCCCGGCCACGCTTGGCAAAATGCGACGATTTCGTCCGGCGTATCCTGTTTGCTGTGAATCAGGACCGCATCCGCGCCAGCTTCGGCATAGGCCGTGCCGCGGCGCAACGCTTCGTCCTGGCCGCGCCCGGCGATCAGGGCCTCGGTCCGCGCAATGACCAGCACGCCGCCGCTCGCCTTCGCCGCCGCGACCTTGCCTTGAAATTCGCCGACCGGAACGAGCTCCTGCCGGCCGCCCGGGCGCAGGCTCGTGTCCTTGGGGAATGTCTTGTCCTCGATGACGACGGCGGCCACGCCGGCGGCTGCGTATTGCGGCACGACGTAAGCGACGTTCACGGCGTTGCCAAAGCCGGTGTCGAGGTCGGCGATGACCGGCGCATCCTGCACCGCGCCGATGGCGCGCATCATCTCCAAATGCGTGCCCATCGACAGGATATTGGCGTCGGGCACGGCATAGGACGCCGACAGTTCGAAGCCGCTGCCCCAGATGGCGTCGAAGCCCGCATTGGCGGCGAGTTTTGCGGCGAGCGGATTATGCGCCGCCATGGCAATCGCCGGGCGATGCACGTCGATCTTGGCGCGCAGCGCGTCGGCGCTTCGGGTGTTTTGTAACATGAGGGTGGGGCTCACCGCATCGCCGCGGCGATATTGCCGCCATCGACGGTGGTGACGTCGGCGGTGGTTTTCAGCGCCAGCGCCTGGTGCAAGAACGCCTGCGCCACATCGTCGACGGTCACTTCGCGGCCGAGCAGGTTGCCGCTCATGTAATCCTTCTCGCTCAAGCCGCGCGCTTTTGAGCGCGAGGCGATCATGTCGGCGGTGAGGAGGCCGGAGCGGATGCGGTCGGCGTTCACCGCATTGGCGCGGATGCCGTCTGAGCCGTAGTCGAGCGCGTATTGGCGCATCAGCGCGAGCTCGGCGGCTTTCGGAATGCCGTAGGGGCCGAAATTCGGGCCAGGATTGACCGCTTGTTTGGAAACATTGAACAACAGGCAGCCGCCGGTGCCTTGCGCCAACATGATCTTCACCGCGGCCTGGGCCACGCGCTGATGGCCATAAAAATTCAGCTCGAAACTTTTGCGCATGACGTCTTCGTCGACGTCGCCGATGCGCCCCTGCCAGGCGGCGCCGGCATTGGAGACCACGATGTCGACGCCGCCGAAGGCCGCCGCCACCGCGTCGAACGCCGCGCGCACCGAGGCCGCGCTGGTCACGTCACAGATGACGGGCAGCGCCGACGGTCCGATTGCTTTTGCCTGCTCGCGCGCCGCGGCGAAATTGACGTCGAGCAGCGCGACTTCGGCGCCGGCCGCGGCGAACGCCTTCGCGGTCGCGGCGCCGATGGCGCCGCCGGCGCCGGTGACGGCGGCGATCTGGCCCATGAGCGGCGGTTCCTTGCGGGTGCCGAGCTTGGCTTGTTCGAGCGGCCAATATTCGCAATCGAACATGTCGGCTTCGGTGATCGACTCGAAGCGGCCGATCGCTTCGGCGTCGCTGACGCCTTCGATCCAGGCTTCGGCGATGTCGGCTGCGATTTCGGCATCGCGCTTGGTGCGGCCGAGGCCGAACAGGCCGAGCCCGGGCACCAGCACGACGCGGGGCAGGGGATCGAGCTCGCGCTTGATATGGCCGACGCGGGCATTGTGCTGCTCGAAGTAACGGTGATAGCGCGTGGCGAATTGGCCGGCGGTGTCGTGCGCGACGCGGGCGAACTCGGCAAGTTTTGCGGGGTCGGGCGGCGGCAGCACCAGCGGCCAGTTCTTGGTGCGGAGGGTGTGGTCCGGCGTCACCACGCCGGCCTGGCTCACGCGGGCCAAATCCTTGGCATTGACGAAATTGAGCACGGCGTCGGTGGCGCGGAATTCGAGCACCAGCCGGCGCCAGGCGCCTTCGATTGCTTTGTCTTTTTCGCTGCAGGCGCCGCGGACGATCGGCGCGATCTGCGCCACCTCGGCGGCACCGCGCCGCGCCGGCGCCGCAACGGACTTGCGGCGGCGGGCGACAAATTCCTCGGCGCGCGAGACCATCTCGATCATGCGCTCATAGGCTTCGCGCGCGCTCTCGCCGTAGGTGACGATGCCGTGCTTCGACAGGATGAGGCCGTCGCTCGGTTTTGCCCGCTCGAATACCTCGATCGCCTTCTTGGCCAAGCCGAAACCCGGCATGACGTAAGGCACGAAAGCAAGCCGGCCGCCGAAAACCTCGGCGCATTTCTTTTCGCCGTCGGGCTGGTCGATGACGCTGAGCACGGCGGTGGCGTGGGTGTGATCGACGAATTTTTGCGGCAGGAATGCGTGCAGCATGATTTCGACCGACGGATTGGCCGCCGCCGGATCGATCAGGCTCGATCGCTCGATGCCGACGAGCTCGTCGTCGCCGATCTCGCCGAGCGCGCGCAGCTTGCGAAGCGGCGCGAGCCGCACCGCCGGCAGGCCTGCGAGATCGATCATCGCCATATCGGCGCCGGTCGCCTTGACGCGCAATACCTCGACGTCGGCGCCGAGGCGGTCGCGCATCACTTCCTTCAGCGAGGTGTTGCCGCCGCCGTGCAGGACGAGTTTCGGGTCGCGGCCGAGGAGCCGTGTGGTGTAGATGCGCAGCGCAAGATCGCGGTCGATGCCCGATTTTGCGCCTTCGGCGACGATGGCCTCGGCGTCACGGTCGACCCAGCCGCTTTTCATGGCGCCTGCCCAGCATTGCGTGTTGCGTCAGCCGCCAGCGAAACGACGCGACCACCATCCGGTCTTGCGCGGACGATCGGTGCCCTCGGCCTCAGTGACTTCGGTGACGACCGGTTCGGGGGCAGGGGCAGGAGCCACGGGCGCCGTCGAAGCCGGCGGCGGCGCATCGTCGCCGCTGCCAATCGGCGCCCGCTCGCGCACAGTGGATCGCCGGCGCGGCGGCTCGGCTTGTTGCTCCGCTGACGGTGCCTCTGCACTGACCGGCGCAGGCGGCGCGGACGGCGGCGCGGCGTCGAGATCGGCGACGGCGTCCTTGAGCTCGGGTTCGGCCGCGGCCGGCGGAGCGAGCTCGTCGTCTGGGCCGAAACTGTGCTGTGGTGCCGGGACGCCGGGCTCGTTCATGCCGGGCGCTGCATCACCGTTGCGCTCGCGATCGTGGCGATTGCGCCGGCCGCCGCGGCGGCCGCGGCGTCGCCGTCCGCGCCGTTCGCCGTTGTGAAACTGGTCTGGACGGTCGCCGCGCTCCTCTTGCTCCGCTTGGGCTGGCTCGCCGTGCGGGTCGGTGACTTCGTCTCCGGCAAGGGCCTCGTCGTCGCCTTCGGCAACATGTTCGCTCGCGTGTTCGGCCGGATAGTCAGCGTCGCTCTCATGGATCGGGATTTGCTCGCGGTGTTCGCCGCCCTCGCGCCCATCGCGGCCGCCGCGACCGCCGCGTCCACGCCGCCGCCGCCGGCGGCGGGGCTCGCCTTCGCCGTGCTCGGGTACGGTGCTGGGCGCTGCCGCTTCGACGTCGCCCTCCGCCGCCTCCTCGACAATGCTCTCGTCTTCGAGGTCGTCCTCGTCCTCCAACGGCGCGGCGATGGCTTGTTGCTGGTTCTGCTCGGCAAGCGCCCGCGCCGCCTCGACGGTGTGCACCTGCTCGCCGCGATCGATCACGAAGGCCTGCGGCGCCATCACCGTTGCGTCGGCGACCACCGTCAGCGTGATGGCAAAGCGTTCTTCCAGGCTGCGCAGATGGGCGCGCTTCTGGTTGAGCACGTAGAGCGCCACATCGGGCCGCGTGCGGGCGATGAGATTGTGGGTGGCACCGCGCATCAATTGCTCTTCGAGCGCCCGCAGCACTTGCAGCGCCAGCGACGACACCGAGCGGACATGGCCGCTGCCGCCGCAATACGGGCATTTCTCCGTCGAGCTTTCCAGCACGCTGGTGCGGATGCGCTGCCGCGACATTTCGAGCAGGCCGAAATGCGAGATGCGGCCGACCTGGATGCGGGCGCGATCGTGCTTGAGGCATTCTTTCAGTCGGCGCTCGACCGCACGGTTGTTGCGGTTCTCGTCCATGTCGATGAAATCGATGACGATCAGGCCGGCCAGGTCGCGCAGCCGCAGCTGGCGGGCGATCTCGTCCGACGCCTCAAGATTGGTCTTGAGCGCGGTGTCTTCGATGTGGTGCTCGCGGGTGGCGCGGCCGGAATTGACATCGATGGCGACCAGCGCTTCGGCCTGGTTGAGCACGATGTAGCCGCCGGAGCGCAGCTGCACCACCGGCGAGAACATGGCGTCGAGCTGGCTTTCGACGCCGTAGCGCGACAACAGCGGCTGGGTGTCGCTGTAAAACTTCACGCTCTTGGCATGGCTCGGCATGAGCATGCGCATGAAGTCCTTGGCCTCGTGGTAGGCCTCGGAGCCGGCGACGATGACTTCGTCGATGTCCTTGCCGTAGAGATCGCGGATCGAGCGCTTGACCAGCGAGCCTTCCTCGTAAACGAGTTTCGGTGCCGTGGATTTGAGCGTCAGGTCGCGCACGGTCTCCCACAGCCGCAAGAGATATTCGAAATCGCGCTTGATCTCGATCTTGGTGCGGCTCGCTCCCGCGGTGCGCAGGATGACGCCCATGCCCTCGGGGACTTCGAGATCGGCCGCGGCCTCCTTGAGGCGGGCACGATCTTCCGAGTTGGTGATCTTGCGGCTGATGCCGCCGCCGCGGGCAGTATTGGGCATCAGCACCGAATAGCGGCCGGCAAGCGACAGATAGGTCGTCAGCGCCGCACCCTTGGTGCCGCGTTCCTCCTTGACCACCTGCACCAGCATGACCTGGCGGCGCTTGATCACCTCTTGGATCTTGTACTGGCGGCGGTAACGCGGCGCGCGGTCGGGCACTTCTTCCATGGCGTCGGAGCCGCCGACCGACTCGACGATTTCGGCTTCCTCGTCGCCACCGTTTTCGCCGCCATTGTCGCCTTCGGCGCCGGCATGGGGGCCGTTATCCTGTTCGTCAGTGTCCGGCGCGGTGTGTGCACCTTCCGTTGTCTCGGACTCGCCTGAATCGGCAGCGGGTCCATCGCCGGATGTCATCTCGGCCGCATCGGGCTCGTGCTGCTCCGGCTCGGTCATGTCGGGCGTGGATTCGGGCGAAATTGGCGGCACGAGGTCGGCTTCTCCGACCTCGGCACCCTCGTGCGATTCGGCCGCCGCCGGCGGCTCGGCCCCCTGGTCGCCAGGGGCCGCGTCGCCGTTTGGCGTTTCGGCGAGTTCGCTGCGCAAAACCTCGTCATCGCGGTGCGACGCCGCATGCCGGTCGCGGCCACGGTGCCGGCGCGAGCGCCGGTCGACTTCATCGTCGGCGGCGCGCTGGGCGCGCTCCTCCTCGTCGATCAGCGCTTGGCGATCGGCGACCGGGATTTGGTAGTAGTCCGGGTGGATTTCGCTGAAGGCGAGGAAGCCGTGGCGATTGCCGCCGTAATCGACGAAAGCGGCCTGCAGCGACGGCTCGACGCGCGTCACCTTCGCCAAATAAATATTGCCGCGGAGCTGCTTACGGTGTGCGGACTCGAAGTCGAATTCCTCGACGCGATTGCCGCGCAGAACGACCACCCGGGTCTCCTCGGGATGGGTCGCGTCGATGAGCATTTTGTTGGCCATTTTGTAATCTCACGACGGGCGGCGTGCCGCTTGCTCCGCGCCGCATCGGCGACGGGAAACGGGGGCCTGCCCGATTATCGGTGAATGGGACGGATCGGGGACTACGAGCGCGGCGGTCGGCGTCGACCGAACAGCCGGCGAGCGTGGGAACGTCGCCGTGCCAACCCGATCTAACCTCGGCTTCCCTTGGGAAGATTTGTCCCTGGAAGACTTGCGCCTCGAACATGAACTCCAAACCGTGGCGGGCGGCAGCGCCCGGGCGCTGCCGCGATTTCTTTCGCTTGCTCACGGCATCGGCGCGACACTGTTCCGGTAGCGTTGTTCGCCACTGGCATGCGCGTCACGCGCGAGGCTCCGGCTGTCCTTTTTCTCGAGGGTATCGGCGTCGCTTGCTCGTTCCGCCGTCTTTGGCGCGATTTGCGCCGCAAGAGTTCGAAACAGGAGTTCGAAAGCGGCGTCCGCCTTGGTTCCCGGTTTCGGGGAGCCATTTTGGCGGACGTGCCGGATGCCCTAACGCGACACAACCGGAACCTGTCACCGTCAGCAGGTTCTTCATAAGGCCCCGCATAGGGAATTGGCAAGTCGCCTGTGGGCTTTGGCCCGATGGCCTGGAGTTTCCGCCGCCCCGGCGCCACTTTTGCCGCGATTTAAAATTCCATTAACCACGCGTCCCTAATGAAGTAACACGGGCGCGAAGGGGTCGAACCGATGGCTGTCCGGGCGGCGAGCTGGGCCTTCCTAGGCATAGTCCTCACCGGCGTCGCGTGGGCCGCCGGACCGCCGGCAACGACGGCTCCGGCCGACTCGTTTCCGGTCGCGACCGACGTCCGGCTCGGCGGCGACGAGGCGGCGACCCGCTTCGTCATGGATTTGAGCCGCAAGATCGATCTGCGCGCCTTCACGCTCGCCGACCCCTACCGCGTCGTCCTCGACATCCCGCAAGTGACGTTTCAATTGCCGCCCAAGGCCGGCGAGAGCGGCCGCGGCCTGATCAAGGCGTTTCGCTTCGGCCTGATGATGCCCGGCGGCTCGCGCATGGTGCTGGATCTGGCCAAGCCCGCGCGCGTCGAGAAGGCCTTCGTGGTCGACGCCACGGTGGATGCGCCGGCGCGCCTGGTGCTCGATCTGGCGCCGACCGATCGCGAGAGTTTTTTGCGCAAAGTCGTGTTCGACGCCAAAACGGCCAGTTCCGAAGCGCCGCCGCGCAGCGAGCCGCCGGCCGACAGCGCCGACAAGCGGCCGCTGGTGGTGCTCGACCCCGGTCACGGCGGCATCGACACCGGCACCAAGGGGCCGGGCGGCGAAATAATGGAGAAGAACATCGTGCTCGATTTCGCCGGGCGCCTGCGCGAGAGAATCGAGAAAACTGGCAAATACCGGGTGCTGATGACGCGCACCGACGACACTTTCATTCCGCTCGGCGAGCGCGTGCACATTGCGCGCAACGCTGGCGCCGCCCTGTTCGTCTCGATCCACGCCGATTCCTTGCCGAAGAAGGAGGGCGATGCCCAGGGCGCCACCGTCTACACGCTGTCGGAAACCGCCACTGATTCCGAGGCGGCGCGGCTCGCCGAAGAGGAAAATCGCGCCGACGTCATTGCCGGAGTCGATCTCAAGGACGAGCCCGATGACGTCGCCGGCATCCTGCTCGACTTGGCGCAGCGCGAGACCAAGACGTTTTCGGTGCAGTTCGCCCACCGCCTGGTAAGCGAACTGAAGGGCGCGACAAGGCTGCACAAAAACCCGCTGAAATCGGCGGGCTTTAAGGTGCTGCGCGCGCCCGATGTGCCGTCGGTCCTGGTGGAACTGGGCTATGTATCGAACAAGGACGACCTGCAGTCGCTGCTCTCCGATACGTGGCGTGACCGCACCGCGGCTTCGGTGGCCCAGGCCATCGATGCTTATTTCTCCACCCACGCCGCCGGCACCCGCGCCGGGGCCAATTAAACGAGGCCGGTATGGCGTTACTGCCGCAGGCTATTGGCCTCAGTTTGAACAAGAAGCGGAGCGACCACAGCCGATGAGGACAGGGGTCTCTAGCGATTTCATGGCAATACTGCCAAACTGCGTCTTCTCCCGGCGGAAACTGAATCGGCACGGCGCCTGCGCCCGCCGAGACGCGGCGGAACGTTGCCAATGAAAACCCTGTTGCGCTTCCTGGGCTTTCTGTTCGCGGTGGGAACCATCGTGTTCATCGTCGGCGTCGCCGGCGTTGCCGGCCTGCTCTGGCATTACTCCAAGGATTTGCCGGACTATTCGCAGCTTCAGGACTACGAGCCGCCGGTGATGACGCGGGTGCATGCCGCCGACGGCTCGCTATTGGCCGAATACGCCAATCAGCGCCGCCTCTACCTGCCGATCCAGGCGATCCCAAAACTCGTCACCAACGCCTTCATCGCCGCCGAAGACAAGAACTTCTACCAGCATCCCGGCATCGACATTTACGGCATCGCGCGAGCCGGCATGCTCTACATCCAGAACTACGGCTCCAGCCGCCGGCCGCAGGGCGCCTCGACCATCACGCAGCAGGTCGCCAAGAACTTCCTGTTGACCAACGAGGTGTCGTTCGAGCGCAAGATCAAGGAAGCGCTGTTGGCGCTGCGCATCGAGCGCACCTATTCGAAGGAAAAAATCCTCGAGCTTTATCTCAATGAAATCTATCTCGGCTTCGGCGCCTACGGCGTCGCCGCCGCGTCGCTGCTCTATTTCGACAAGTCGGTGCACGAGCTTACGATCGCGGAAGCCGCCTATCTCGCCGCCTTGCCGAAGGGGCCGAACAACTACAATCCGTTCCGTAGACGCGACGAAGCGATCGCGCGCCGCAATTACGTCATCGATCGCATGGCGGAAGACGGCTACATCCCGGCCGATGTCGCCGACAAGGCGAAGAAGGAGCCGCTCGACATCACGGTGCGGCCGACCGGCGCGCATGTTTTTGCCGCCGAATATTTCACCGAAGAGGTGCGGCGCTACATCTACGACAATTACGGCGAGAAGAAACTCTACGAAGGCGGCCTGTCGGTGCGCACCACGCTCGATCCGAAAATCCAGGTGATGGCGCGCCAGTCGATGATCAACGGGCTGGTCAGTTTCGACGAGAGCCAGGGCGGCTATCGCGGGCCGGTCACCAAGATCGACATTTCGGGCGATTGGGGCGTAAAACTCGCCGACGTGAAATCGCTATCCGATATCGCGCCGTGGCGGATGGCGGTGGTGCTCGATGTCACAAACGATTCCGCCCGCATCGGATTGCAGCCGGCGCGCGATCCCGGCGGCGCCGTGCTCAAAGCCCGCGATACCGGCATCATCGCGCTCGATGGCGTGAAATGGGCGAGACCGGCATCGCCGAACGGCAACGGTCCCACCGGAAAGCCGATCCAGAGCGTCAGCCAGGTGCTCGCCGCGGGCGACGTCGTCTACGTCGAGCCGCTGCAAGACCAGGGTAAGTATCGGCTGCGCCAAATCCCCGAAATCTCCGGCGCCATGGTGGTGATGGATCCGCGCACCGGCCGCGTCCTCGCCATGGTCGGCGGCTTCTCCTTCGACCAGAGCCAGTTCAACCGCGCTACGCAGGCGCTACGGCAGCCGGGTTCGTCGTTCAAGCCGCTGGTCTATGCGGCGGCACTCGACAACGGCTACACGCCCTCGAGCATCGTCATGGATGCGCCGATCGAAATCGACATGGGGGCGGGCGGCGGCATCTGGAAGCCGGAAAATTACGGCGGCAAATTTTTCGGCCCGTCGACCTTGCGTTTCGGCCTCGAGCAGTCGCGCAACGTGATGACGGTGCGGCTCGCCCAGGACATCGGCATGCCGCTGATCGCCGAATATGCCAAGCGGTTCGGTGTCTATGACGAGTTGCCGCCGTACCTGTCCTACGCGCTCGGCGCCGGCGAGACCACCGTGCTGCGCATGGTCACCGCCTATTCGATGTTCGACAATGGCGGACGGCGCGTGAAGCCGACTCTGGTCGACCGCATTCAGGATCGCTACGGCCACACCATCTACAAGCACGACGAGCGCGAATGCGTCGGCTGCGACGCCGTCAAATGGGAAGATCAACCCGAGCCGACCTTGATCGATCGCCGCGAGCAGGTGATCGATCCGATGACCGCCTATCAGATCACCTCGATGATGGAAGGCGTGGTGCAACGCGGCACAGCGACCGTGGTCAGGGAGGTCGGCAAGCCGATCGCCGGCAAGACCGGCACCACCAACGACGAGAAGGACGTCTGGTTCATCGGCTTCTCGCCGGACATCGTCTGTGGCGTCTATATGGGCTTCGACAAGCCGCGCCACATCGCCCACCTTGCCACCGGCGGCCATCTGGCGGCGCCGGTCGTCAGGGACTTTCTTAAATTGGCGCTCGCCGACAAGCCGCCGATTCCGTTCCGCGTGCCGCCCGGCATCAAGCTCATTCGCGTCAATCCGAAGACCGGCATGCGCGCCGGACCGGGCGACGACAAGGTCATCCTCGAAGCGTTCAAGCCGGGCACCGCGCCGCCCGACAATTACTCCGTGGTCGGCGCGGAGACCGCCAATGGCGCTCCGCTGCCGGCGGTGTCGCCCGACGCCGATCGCGCCGTGCGCAGCACCGGCACCGGCGGCTTGTATTAAGCGCGACAGCGCGCGGCCTTCCTTGCGGGCGATCGCCGGCACCGACACTGCACGCTTGGACTCGGGATTTGCGGCAGTAAGCTGGGGGAATGCAAGCGATGACCACAGCCGACTCCGCGGGCCGGCGCTCAGACGTGCCGGCGCTAACCGGCTTGCGCTTTCTGGCTGCCTTCGCCGTGCTGCTGGCGCATGGCCTGGCCGCGACCGTGGCCAGCAACGGGCCGCCGTACGGTGTCGTTCTCTGGCTTATGCAATTGTCCGGATTTGGCATGACGCTGTTCTTCGTGCTCAGCGGCTTTGTCATCCATTATAACTACGCCGGCCTGGTGACCGACGGGCGCCTGCGCGGCATCGCCGCCTTTTTATGGGCGCGCTTCGCTCGCCTCTATCCGCTCTTTCTCTTGATGATGCTTGTCTATGTGCTGGTGAGCCAGCGGCACGTCGCGTACTGGACTGGACGGCCAGGGGAGATCAACGCGATTTTTCAGGCGCTGCCGTATTTCCTGCTATCGATCCAAAGTTGGATTTACAAGGTGATCGGCGGCGGCTCGCTGATCGACGCCATTCGCGGCGGCTCGCCGCCGACCTGGTCGATCTCTACGGAATGGTTTTTCTACTTCGCCTATCCGTGCATCGCCTGGCTGATCCTGCGCGCGCGCAAGCCCGCGGTTATTCTGCTCGTTGCCGGGCTATGGTGCGTGTTGTGGACCGCGTTTTCGACGGGCCTCTACGACCGTACTCCGCAGCTTGACGTCTGGGCGGTGGCCCGTTTCGGAGCGATTGCCGGGGTGCAGAACGAAGATGATTCTTTCGTGCGATGGCTATTGTATGTGTCGCCCTATCTGCGCATCGGCGAGTTCGTGCTTGGCGCTATTACCGCCCAGCTCTACGTCGCGTTGCTAAGCCGTGATGCCACGCGCCGGGAAAATGCGGTCGGTGGCGCGGTGTTTTGGGCGGCGGCTTTAAGTGTCTTCCTGATCAATTATTTAGCGTACAGTCCCGAAGTTCCGTTGACGATCTTCCGCAAGATGAGCATGAACTTCGCTTTGGCACCGTCAGTAGCGCTGCTTGTCTTTTGTGCTGCCCGCTACCAAAGCGCGGCGTCGCGGCTTTTGACGTCGCGTCCCGCCATGGCGCTCGGCGAGGCGAGCTACTCGATATATCTGGTGCACTCGATCGTGCTGATCAGCGCCGTCAAGCTGACCGGGAGCGTCGTGCACGGCGTCGCTTACAATGTGGTGAAACTGATCCTTCTCATGACGATCGTTGTCGCGATTTCGCTGCTGCTCTACGCCTATTATGAGGCACCCTCGCGCCGATGGCTGCGCCAGCTCTGGCGCAAGCGCTGTGCGCCTCCGGCATTTGTGGACGCTGCACAATCGCCGGCTTCCTGATGCCGCAGCGCGCGACGCGGTGGCGATCGAGCTACGCCTGGAGTTTGAATCCAAGATCAGAGATATTGCCCGCTTCGCCGGCTCGCGCGAGCGAACCTAAACCCTGCAGCAACGAGTTAATCGGACCGGCGGAGGAAGCCATGAAGGACGATAAGAACCTTACTTCGCCTCGAATTCCATATTGGCTGGTTTGTCTTGGTTTGGTTGTTATCGGCGTCGGCGCATCGATTTGGGGCGGTCCAGGTGACTTAACATCGCAATCAATTCGTGAGATCGCCAAGGCATTGGGACCTGGAATCTTCACTGCGGGGCTTCTTGGGTTGCTTGTAGGGCTGTTCTTCGGGCATGGATCGGCACCAGGTCGCAGCCGGCGCCAATCACCGAACTCGCCGCGGGTCGCTGCCGGCACAACGTTCTCCTCGGACGACCGCGAGGCTCAGATCGCAGCGATTATCAGCCGAGAATTTCCGGCCTTTACCAGCGCCGACATGAATACGCCGTTCGCGCGCTTGGGTATCGACAGCATCAGCCTGTTGATGATTCGCACCCAGGCGGAGGCGCTCGCCGGTAGAGACCTTGACCAGGATCTATGGGACGGCGTTGTCACGCCTGCCGATCTGGCCCGGACGCTCGGCCAAAGGGCGCCGCAACTTCGATCGGCAGATGTCCCGCCGCCTGCCACCGAGCGTCGGACCTATTTTTTGAACATGCCGCAGATGGCACTCGGTGGATTGTCCGAATCGTGGCTGTTCAAGGAGCTCGGCGACGTGCACTGGAGCATGCTGGCCAAGGCGCTCGGACAGCCGTCGCGCCTGCTGAGCGATAGCGCCGGCGACCGCATTTATGCGACCTTCACGCGCATTCAATTGCGATCGTCCTGTGCGCTTGCCGACTACGAAGAGAATGAGCGTATCGACATCGACTCTCGTATGTCCCGATACGGCGCGGGACTCTACTTCAGCGAGGCGATGGTGAGCGGCGCCACGGCAACGATGCAGGCGCGCCTGATGTCGAGCTTTTCAAAATTCGGAGCGAGCGGATCGAACACGTCGCTGTTCAAAGGGCTGCCCGAGCTGGCGCCCGACTGCGTCATTCCGGCGCTTTCGGAAATTCCCGAATTTGGCCGCGACTACCAAGAGCGTCGCGCGCAAACGCTCGCGCCGCCGATTTTCGAATGCGAATATGAGATCATGCCAAGCCACGACATCAACGGCGTCGGCCTGCTTTATTTTGCCGCTTACCCGATGATCGACGACATCTGCGCGGCGCGATACGCTGGGCGCACCTATGCGACTGGCTTCAGTACACGCCACCGCGATGTTTTCTATTTCGGCAATAGCGATGCCGACGATAAGCTGATCTACCGGATGCACCGCAGCGCCGGCGACGACGAGTCCGTCGAAATAGAGAGTTCGATCAGCCGCAAGAGCGACGGGGGCTTGATGGCGAGAATTTTTACCCAAAAAGTTCGCCCGGCCCGCACGACCGGCTCACGTCAAGCGGCGGTCTATGCCGGCCAATAGCCGGGCTATGCTTCGACATTGCGCGGCGCCGTGACTGTCGCGGCTTCAAGAGCGGCCAGCGGGCATTTGCGACGACTTCCAAGCCGATCGTTGGGTGGCTGGAATTCGCGGCCAAAGTCAGAGATATTGCCCGCCTCCGACGCCCCCCGCGAGCGCACCGAAACTCCGCCAATATGAGTTACGACACGCTCTATTTCGCTCTGTTCCTGGCGGTGACATGGGCGGCCTTCGAGGTGTTGCCGTGGCGCGGCCCGGTCCTTCTGGCGGCCAGCATCGTGTTCTATGCGGCGGCCGGCCTGCGCGACAGTTTGGTCGCCACGGCCGTCATCCTGGCCAATTTCGGCTTTCAGTTCCCGATCATGCGCGATCGCCGTTGGCTCTACGCGGCGCTGGTGTTCAATATCGGCTGTCTGGCCTATTTCAAATATCGCGTGTTTCTCGCCACCGCAGCCGGCTTCGATGTGTTCGGCCGGCACCTCATCATCCCGCTCGGGATTTCGTTCTATGTCTTCCAGCTTACGGCATTTCAAATCGATCTGTCGCGCGGCCGCGCCAAGCCGTTCTATTCGTTGCCGCGCTTTGCGCTGTTCAAGTTGTTCTTCGGCCAGCTCATCGCCGGCCCGATCATGCGTTGGCGCCAGTTCGGCCCGCAGATTAATCGTCTGTTCGAAGGCACCTTGCCGCGACGTCGGCTGCTCGGGATTGCGCTTGGTCTTTGCCTCGTCGGACTGATCAAGAAGGTCGTCTTCGCCGATGCGCTCGCGCCTTTTGTCGATACGATCTTTCACAACGGGCCGGCCGGCGCTGCGGCCGGGTGGCTGGGCATCTTCCTATTCAGCTCGCAAGTGTACTTTGACTTCTCCGGCTACTCCGACATCGCGCTCGGTCTCGGCTATCTCTTCGGCTTGCGGCTTGCCGTGAATTTTCGCCAGCCGTTCACGGCGCTGACGCCGCAGGACTTTTGGCGGCGCTGGCACATCACCCTGAGTTTTTGGATCCGCGATTACCTCTTTATTCCGCTCGCCCTCCTCAAAGGCACGCGCGCCTGGCAAGCCGTTGCGCTGACCGTCGCCATGGCGTTGGCCGGGCTCTGGCACGGCGCCAACTGGACGTTCATCGTCTGGGGCGTGGGCTGGGCGTTGGCCATGCTGCTTTGGCATGTGGCCAACCGCCCCTTGTCACGCCTCGGCGTGGCGCAATGGGTGCTGACCTTCGGCATTTGGCTGATCCTGCTGGTATTCTTTCGATCGAGTGACGTCGCCGCGGCGCTGAAATATATCGCCGTAATGTTCGGCGGCGGCGGCACCGGCACGGCGCCGGTTCCCGACGACGGCGCGGGCGGCGCTCTGATCGCGCTCGGTTGCGCCGGGCTGCTCGCATTGCATTGGCTTGAAGGCTACCTTCACACCCGGCGCGTGGTGCTGCTGATGCGGCGCTTCGATGGACCGCTGCTGCGCGCGCTCATCGCGGGCCTTGCAATTTGGCTGCTGCTGTTGCCGAAAGTGCAGGAGAATCCTTTCATCTATTTCCGGTTCTGATCATGCTGCTCATGCTGCGCAGAATAGGCCGCACCGTTGCCGCCATCCTGGCTGGGCTGCTCTTGGCGGCGCTTTTGACCGAGCTGTTCTTCCGGCTCATCGACGCGACGCCGCTGCGCTGGGTGCTGATCGAGCCGCAGGTCTCGCTTTACGGGCCGGATTTCGCCACCGGATACCGCCATCGCGTCAATGTCAGCGGCATGTGGCTGACCGAGCACCGCAACTTCATCCGGACCTCCAATCTCGGGCTGCGCGATCGCGACCGCCCGCTCGCCCATGGAGCGGGGCCGCGGGCCGTCGTCATCGGCAATTCCATCATCGAGGCGGTGCAGGTGAGCGAGGCGCAGACCAGTCCCGCGGTGGCCGAGACCATCTTGTCGCGCGAGCTGCCGGGCGCCGAAGTGGTCAATCTCGGACTGTCTGGCGCCAAGCCCGCCGTCGATGTGGCGCGCCTTGAGTCACAAGGCTTGGCGCTGTCCGCCGACCTCGCCATCGTCGTCGTCGACGTCGAGGACTTCATGACGCCCGCTACGATCGACGATCGGGAATTCACCGGCTATCGCCCTGACGCAAACGGCGTGTTCCGTCTTTCTTATGGTTTCAGGAACACTTCGGGCTATCGATTTCGCGTCTCGCGAGCGGGACACATCTTCTATTGGCTGCTCGACCACAGTGAGGTGGCGCGCATCATCAATGCGCGCAAAAACGTCGGCATTTTTGCCGAGTTTTCGTCGCCGGCCGCGGAGGATGGTTCGACAATGTGCAGCGCCGCTAGCCTCGATCCTTATGCCGCGCTGTTTATCAGGGGCGAGCCCGCGGAAACGCGCGCTCTGTTCGACGCCTTCGTTCGCGATCTCGCCGCCATCCAGCGCGATAGAAAACTGCCCGTCATCGTGGCGACGCGCACCATCGCGGCGGGCTGCCCGGCGCTCGCCGACAAGCGTTCTGCGGTCATCGATGCGATCCGCGCTCAAATCGAAGGTGCCGGTCTGCAATACCTCGATCTCGACGGCCGCATCGTGGCGGCAGTCGGTGCCGGCCATGAGGCCGCGCTCTACGGCTTCGGCGCCAATCTGGGCACAGGCCACCTCAATGTCGCGGGCAATCGCGTTTATGGCGAAATCTTCGCCGATGTGATCGCACACGCGCTGCCGCCGCAACGCCAGCCCGGTCAGTGATGGACGTGACGTCTTTGATCGGGAGGCTGCGGGCCTTTCAGACCGAGGAATCCTTTTCCTTAAGCCCGAGGAAGTCCTTTGCGCGCGCCGCAAAATATCCGCGTGGCGAAAACAAGACATTCCAATTATAGCGCAGCCAGCCGCTCAAGCCGTGCCATGTCGGGGCGGCATGACGCACGAAGCGGAACTCGCACGCGGTGCGCACCGAGTCCGCGGAGCCTGCCTGCTGCGTGCGATGTAGGACGAACTGATCGAAAATCAGCGCGTCGCCGACCGCAAGCTGCGGCGTCGACGGCGCGCCGATGGTGTCGACAAAGGCTTCGTCGCGGTATTTGTCCTTACCGGTCATAAGCGGGACTTTGCGCATGACCGTGTGGGAACGCGGCACGAAATCGAGCGAGGGCAGGTCGGTGCCGACAGGATCGAGCGGCATCCAGACATTGATCGCGGAACCCGCCACCCGATAGATCGAGGCGGCATCGGCATCGATGTGCCAGGGCACTTTCAGGGCCATGCCGATGTGGCGGCGGAAATACGACCGCTTGGGAAAAAACCGCCAGCCGGGACCGAGCAGGCGACTGACCTGCGCTTCGACCGTGCCGAGCGACTGTTCGTAGCGCAGTTGCAGGTCGGGGCGCGCCTTGCGCAGGAACCCCGGCAACGGCCGCAGCCACACGCCGTGCCAAAGCCGGAAGTGATAGCCGAGCAGCCGGTGGGAGATATGCTCGCAGAAGCCGAGGCAGGCGTAAATTTCTTCGACGGTGCGACGCAGATTTGCCGCGTCTTCGGGCGATAAAAATCCCCGAACGACTGCGGCGCCGTCCGCCGCAAGGTCTTCAGCCGGCTGTGTCATTCCCATCCGTCCGCGGCCTCGTTAGGCGACAGTCAGCATAACACCGCCGGATTGGCAATTGTGGGGTGGGAGATGGGCGCGTTGCGCGCCGCGCCGCAACCGATTACATAACCGGCCGGAGCACGACCATGCGCGCGGAAATCGAGACCATCGTCGAGGAGATCAAGCAGTCCGCCGGACTGCTGAGGAGGCATCTTTGACGTCGACAAAGCGCGCGCCCGCCTTGCCGAGCTGAACCGGCAGGCCGAAGATCCCAATCTCTGGAACGATCCGCCGCGGGCGAGCCGGGTGATGCAGGAGCGCACCGCGCTCGACGAGCAGCTTACCGCGCTGTCACGCATCGACCAGGAGCTCGACGACCAGATCACTTTGATCGAGCTCGGCGAGGCCGAGAACGATCAGAAAGTCATCGCCGAAGCGGAAGCGAGCTTGCGGGCGCTCAAGACCGAGGTAACGCGCCGCGAGCTCGAGGCGCTGCTGTCGGGCGAAGCCGACCCCAACAATACCTATCTCGAGGTCCATGCCGGCGCCGGCGGCACCGAAAGCCAGGACTGGGCCGGCATGCTGCTGCGCATGTATGTGCGCTGGGCCGAGCAGCATGGCTACAAAGTCGACTACATCGAAGAGACCCAAGGCGAAGAGGCCGGTCTCAAGTCGGCGACCATCGAGATCAAGGGCCACAACGCCTATGGCTGGCTGAAGACCGAGAATGGCGTGCACCGCCTGGTGCGTATTTCGCCGTTCGACTCCAATGCGCGCCGCCATACCTCGTTCGCCAGCGTCAACGTCTATCCGGTGGTCGACGACCGCATCAATATCGACATCAAGGAATCCGACGTCCGGGTCGACACCATGCGCGCCGGCGGCGCCGGCGGCCAGCACGTCAACAAGACCGAATCGGCCATTCGCCTCACGCACATCCCGACCAATATCGCGGTGGTGTGCCAGAACGACCGTTCGCAGCACCGCAATCGGGCGCAGGCCTGGCAGATGCTGCGGGCAAAACTCTATGAGCTGGAATTGAAAAAGCGCGAGGAAAAGGCCATAGCCGACCAAGCCGCCAAGACCGACATCGGCTGGGGCCACCAGATCCGCTCCTACGTGCTGCAGCCCTACCAGATGGTGAAAGATCTGCGCACCGGCGTGTCGACCTCGAACACCGGTGCCGTGCTCGATGGCGACATCGATCAGTTCACCGCCGCGGCGCTGGCGCAAAAAGCCTTCGGCACTGCGCCGGCCGAAGTCGAGGATGTGGAGTAGGTTTTAGCCGCCGAACAGCGTGGCGCCGGCCTTGAGAAATCTCTGCGGATCGACTGCTTCGCCGTCGACGCGGGTCTCGTAATGCAGATGCGGCCCGGTCGAGCGCCCGGTCGAGCCGATCCGGCCGACCACTTGGCCGATGCGAATGCTCTGGCCGACGCGAACGTCGATCTCCGACAGATGACCGTAGCGCGTGGCAAGACCATTGCCGTGATCGATCTCGACCATCTGGCCGTAGCCGCCGCTCCAGCCGGCCGACGTCACTGTTCCCGCCGCCGTGGCGTGTGCTGGCTCGCCATAGGTGCCACGGAAATCGATGCCGGTATGCATCGCCGGCACGTGCAGGAACGGATCGACGCGCACGCCGAATGGCGATGAAAAATCGATCTCGCCGGTCACCGGCTCGCGCACCGGCACGGAAACGAGCGTGGCGCTGAGCTTGTCGGCATAGGCACGCGCAATGTTGACCCGGGTCAAGGCGCGCTCAAAACTTTGACTTTCCGACGGCAGCGGCACCGGCACGAACGGACCGCCGATGCCAGGCGGGGGGTTAGCATCGAGTTTCAGACCGAGTTGGGCGAGGACGCCGCGCATTTTGCGGGCTTTGGCCTCATAGCGCGTCTGCAACTGGGCCAGCACCGCGGCCTCGCGCCGGTCGACGCGATCAAGCGACGCTTCGATGCGGCCGAGTTTGGTGCCGATGTCGGCTTCCTTGCCGGGCTTTTTGTTTGTCGGCGCGCGATCGGGCTCCAGCGCAGTGCCGCGATCGAGCGGGTGCGGCGTCAGCAGTGAATCGCTGATCGATTTTGGGTCGTTGCTGCCGGTGGATGAGCGGAGCGAGCCGGTCGTGACCGGATCGGAAATGCCGCTCAGCGCCGTGGCGCGTGATTCCAGCGCCGCCTGGCGGCGCAACAAATCGTTGAGCTTCTGCTCGAACTGCTCCTGATCGAGCAGTTGGCGGCTCGTGGTGCGGTCGATCTGCGCGCGCAGCTCGGCGATGCGGTCTTCGTAAGCGTATTGCTGCTCAGCCTGGCGCGCGATCAAGCCCTTCAGCACGTCGTCGCTGAAGGCGAAATAGGTGGCGGTCGTGGCCGACCAGCCGGCCAAGATCACGACGGTGCCGACGGCGATCCAGAACGCCACCGGTCCAAATCTGATTTGCCTGCCGGCATGCGCGATGGTGTAGCCGGAAGTTTTTGCGGCGGCGGGTGGCTTTGCGGCGGCGGGCTGGCGCGGCTCACCTTTGCGCGCGACATCGCGGGCCTGCTGCGGCGCACGGCTCGTCCGAGGCGATTGATGCGCCGACCACTGCGACATTGACGCTCCCACCCGGTCCAGCCATCAGCGAGGCCGGCTGCCCGAGCGGGAATGTGGGCCGTTTATGGTTAATAATCAGCAAATTGCCGCAGCGATTTTACGTCCTTGGGTAAATGTTTCCGCAACGATCAGAGCGCTTTGGCGGCACCGAGAACCTCCGCCGCGTGGCCATCGACCGACACCTTCGGCCAAACCTTGGCGATGCGGCCGTCGGGCCCGATCAGGAAGGTGGCGCGCACGATCCCTAGGAATTTGCGGCCGTAGAGCGACTTCTCCTGCCACACCCCATAGGCCTCGAGCATGCGATGTTTCTCGTCCGAGGCGAGCGCGATGGCGAGCTTGTGCTTGGCCTTGAACTTGTCCAGCGCCGGCACCGGGTCGGCGGAGACGCCGACGATCTCGGTATTGGCACGGCGGAAGTCGCCGCGCAGGCGGGAGAAGTCGATCGCCTCTTTGGTGCAGCCGGAGGTATCCGCCCGCGGATAGAAATAGAGCACGAGCTTGCGTCCGGCGAAGTCGGCCAGCGACACAGTCCCACCGCCGTCGCCGGGCAGGCTGAAGGACGGCGCCTTGGTGCCGGGGGAGGGGCCTGTCCCGGCGCTCCGAGCTTTCTTTCCGCCTGACGGCTTTTGCGCCGGTAGCTTTTGCATAGTTTTTTTGCGGGCCGATTTGCCCTGCTGTTTGCGAGCCATATGCCTTCCTTTCGACGCTTTCCCGGGCGCATTCTGCGTTGGCAGGATACCCGCGTCGGCAAGGGGGGTCGATCACCGATCGATCTGGGGTCTCGCCGGCGGACTTGCCAAAGCTGCGATCTTGCCAAAGCTGCAATATCGTTCTGACGGCACCACGGACGAGGGGACGCCCGAGGGGGCATGACCAACCAGGACAGGCAGAACGCTGCGCTTGCGAGGCGGGAGACGGTCGCCGCCCCGCGCCGAACGGGCAGCCGTCCCGTGGACCCCCGCGCGCCGCGCGCGGGCGCCAACCCCTACCTATTGGCCTACCGGCGGCTCCTGGGCCGGCATCAGCGCCTGATCCGTCGGGTCGGCATCGGCAGCGCCATCGTCGTCGGCGTCTTTGTCCTGGGGTTTGTCACGCTGTGGTGGCGGCTCGCCAACGGCCCCATCCAACTCGACGTCGCCACGCCCTGGCTCGCCTCGGCCATCGAGGAGAATTTCGGCAGCCAGCACAAAGTCCAGGTCGGCGGCACGCAAATCGAGCGCACCGGCAATGGCGGCGCCGCGGTGCGTATTCGCGACATCGTGGTGCGCGATGCCGACGGCACGGTCGTTGCGAGCGCGCCGAAAGCGGAAGTTCGCGTCTCCGGCATGAGCCTGCTCAGCGGCCACATGCGCGCCGAAAGCCTCAATCTGGTCGGCGCGGAATTGTCGGTGCGCATCGAGCAGAACGGCGATGTCACGGTTTTTGCCGGCGCCAATAAGCAGCCGATCGCGACTGCTCCGGCGTCGGTCGCCGCCGCCGTCGCCAACGGCACAGCGGCGCCCGCGCCGCCGCCGACGACCGGGCATCCGGCGCTTGCAGGCGCTGCGGCCGCGCCCCAGCGCAAGACCAGCGAAATCCTTGCCGCGCTGTTGACGTGGATCGACGGCATCGGCGAGGCCGGACTCGACGGCCACGATTTGCGCGAGTTAGGCCTCAAAGACGGCAACCTCAACGTTGACGACGCGCGCACCGGCAAGCACTGGAACTTTCAGGACATTACGCTCAGCCTGGAGCGGCCCCATGGCGGCGGTATCATCGTGACCGTCGGTTCGAGCAATGCCGAGCGGCCGTGGGGACTGACGGCGTCGATCAAGCCGACGCGCGACGGCTCGCGCAGCATCGAGCTCGAAGCCCGCCATGTCGCGGCGAGCGATCTTCTGCTCGCGGCCCGCCTCGACGACGGCAATCTCGAAGCTAATCTGCCGCTGTCGGCGAGCTTGCGCGGTGAATTCGGGCCCGATGGCGTGCCTCACGGCCTGGTCGGCAGGATCGTGGCCGAAAACGGCTTCATCAGCGAGGCCGACGGCGCCGATGGCCGCATCGATATCGACCACGCCGAGATCAAGCTGAATTGGGACGCGGCCAATCGCGTCCTGGTGGCGCCGCTGCAAATCATTTCCGGCGGCAACCGGATCACGCTGATGAGCGAAGTGCGCGCCCCCGAGCAAGCCGGCGGCATCTGGCTGTTCAAGATCGGCAGCGGCACGGTCGTGCTCAATTCGCCCAACTTCGCCGGCGACGCTCTGGTGCTCAACCGCGTCGCCTTCGGTGGCCAATTCGATCCGGCCAGCAAGCGCTTCGTGGTCGAAGGCGGCGACATCGGCAATGCCGAGCTCGGCGTCGCCATGTCCGGCAAGGCGGAATTTACCGGCGGCGACCTGCGTCTGGCGGCGGGCTTTGCCGCAACGCGGATGTCGGTCGATGCCCTAAAGCGCATGTGGCCGGTTTTCGTCTCGCCGAAAGTGCGCGACTGGTTCTTGACGCATCTCAATAGCGGCACCGTGGAGCGCCTCATTGTTGCGGTGAACGCGCCGATGAACACACTCAAGGCCTCCGGTCCGCCGGTACCCGACGATGGTCTGTCGATCGACGCGCAAGCGACCAATTGCGTAATCCAGCCGGTGCAGGGCTTGCCGGCGCTGCACGATGCCGACCTCAACGTGCACATCGTCGGCCGCGATGCGGTGATCACGCTGAACAAGGCGATCGCCGACGTGCCGTCGGGCAAGAAGCTCGTCATGTCGGCCGGCACGTTCGAAGTGCCCGACACCGCGCCGCACGAGCCGCCGGCGCGGGTGCACTTCAAGCTCGACGGGCCGGTGCCCGCGGCCGCCGAGCTTTTGACCATGGACCGGCTGCGCGACGCCGCCGCCGGCGCGCCGTTCGATCCGGCGACGACGCGCGGCACCATGAGCGCGAACGTGACCTTGGGCATGCCGCTCAAAGCCGATCTGCCGCCGGGCTCGACCACTTACGCCATCACCGTCGATGCGACGAATTTTTCCGCCGATCATATGATCATGGGCCAGAAGGTCGAGGCGGCGGCGCTCAAAATTGTCGCCAACAACCAGGGCTTTGCGCTCAAGGGCGACGTCAAGATCGGCGGCACGCCGGCCAGCCTCGAATACCGCAAGGCGCGTGGTGATGACGCTGCCGACATCATCCTGCAAGGCATGCTCGACGAGAATGCGCGAGCGAATTTCGGCCTCGATCCGTCGAATACCATCAGCGGCGGCATTCCGCTCAAGCTCACCGGCCGCGTCGGCACCGGGCCAGACCGTGACGGCAAATTCGCCATCGAGGCGGACCTGACTTCGGCGCAGCTCGACAGCTTCCTGCCCGGCTGGGTCAAGCCGGCCGGCAAGCCGGCGCGGGCGACGTTCACGCTCACCACCAAGCCGCAATCGATCCGCATCGACGATCTCCTGATCGAGGGCGCCGGCGGCGGCGTCAAAGGCACCATCGAGCTCGACGGTTCGGGCGAATTGCAAACGGCGACTTTCCCGTCCTACGGTTTTGCCGATGGCGATCGCACCAACTTGAAAGTCGATCGCAGTCAGGACGGCGCGCTGCATGTGGTCATGCGCGGCGACGTCTATGACGGCCGCGGCTTCATCAAGACCATGACCGGCAGCCCGGCCGCCAGCACGCCGAATAAGCGTCCGGTTGATATCGATCTCGACATGAAGCTCGGCGCCGTCGTCGGCTATAACGGCGAGGCGCTGCGCAGCCTCGACCTGAAGATGTCGCGCCGCGCCGGCGAAATCCGCAGCTTCGGGCTCACCGCCAAGATCGGCCGCGACGCGCCGCTGACCGGCGACCTGCGCAGCCGCGGCGGCGGACGCCAGATGATCGCGCTGACCACCGGCGACGGCGGCGCACTGTTTCGCTTCACCGACGTCTATGCGCGCATGAACGGCGGGCAGATGGTGATCGCGATGGATGCGCCGTCGACCGACAATCCACTGCAGCAGGGCTCGATCACGGTGCACCAATTCGCGATCCATGACGAAGCCCAATTGCAGCACGCCGTCAACACCAACGATCCCCAAGTCCAGCGCAACGTCATGGAATTCTCCAGCATGCGCGTCGACTTCGACAAGTCGCCGGGGCGTGTGGTGCTGCGCGACGGCGTCGTGCGCGGTCCGTCGCTCGGTGCCACCATCGACGGCATGATCGACTACAGCCGCGATGAGATGCATCTGCGCGGCACGCTGGTGCCGCTGTACGGCCCAAACAATCTGCTCGGGCAATTGCCGATCGTCGGATTGTTCTTAGGCGGCGAGAAGGAAGGCCTCGTCGGCATCACCTACGAAGTCGTTGGCAAGCCGGGCAATCCGGTGCTGCGCATCAATCCGATTTCGGCGCTGGCGCCGGGGCTGTTGCGCAAAGTGTTCGAGTTCCCAATGAACAACGGCACTTACGACGACAACAACAATAACAATTATGATAACAACACCAACAATACCAATTACAGCACACCATCCCCCTACAATTCCAACTACAACAACCGTTAGACCGGCCTGAGCAGGACGTGCCGTTTTCGGCCGAGCGAGAGCTTGATCACGCCATCTTTGACGTCCTCTCCGTGAAGCAACTGAATCGGGTCATGCACGGTTTTGTCGTTAATCTTAAGGCCGCCACCAGTAATAAGGCGTCGAGCTTCTCCATTTGAGGAAGCCAATCCGGCTAGCACAACCGCGTCAATTACACGGAGTTTGTGGAGCTCGCCGGCGGCAACGGAAACCGTTGGTAAGGTCTGTGCTAACGCGCCTTCCTCGAAGGTGGTGCGTGCGGTCGAGGCGGCCTGGTCGGCCGCGGTCTGGCCGTGAACCAGCGCGGTCGCGGCCGTGGCGAGTATCTTCTTCGCCTCGTTGATCTCGGCGCCCTTGAGTGCTGCAAGACGCTCGATCTCGTCGAGCGGCAGCACTGTGAACAATTTTAAAAAGCGAACGACGTCGGCGTCCTCGGTGTTGCGCCAATATTGCCAATAGTCGTAGGGGCTCACCTGATCGGCATTGAGCCACACCGCGCCGGCCGCGGTCTTGCCCATCTTGGCGCCTGACGACGTGGTGATCAGCGGCGAGGTCAGCGCGAAGAGCTGCGCACTGTGCAGCCGCCGCCCGAGATCGATGCCGTTGACGATATTGCCCCACTGGTCCGAGCCGCCCATCTGCAGCACGCAGCCATAGCGGCGGTACAGCTCGACGAAATCGTAGGCCTGCAGGATCATGTAGTTGAATTCGAGGAACGACAGCTCCTGCTGGCGCTCAAGCCGCAGCTTCACGGAATCGAACGATAGCATCCGGTTGATCGAGAAGTGGCGGCCGACGTCGCGCAAAAAGTCGACATAGTTGAGCGAATTGAGCCAATCGGCATTATTCGCCATGACCGCATTGCCGCCGGACTGCTTCAAGTTCAAGAGCTTGGCGAACCAGCCTCTGCGCTGTTCGAATTTGAGAAATTTGGCAAAAATCGCTCGGATGCTTTTGAGATTCTCATTGATCACCTCATCAGTGAGCAATTTGCGGCTCTCATCCTTGCCCGAGGGATCGCCGACCCGGGTTGTACCGCCGCCCATCAGCGCGATCGGCTTATGGCCGGTCTGTTGCAGCCAGTGCAGCATCATGATGGGCAACAGCGAGCCGACGTGAAGCGATGGCGCGGTGCAGTCGAAACCAATATAGGCCGTGATGGTCGATTGCCGGGCGAGCGCATCCAGCGCCTCGGGCTCGGAGACCTGATGGATGAAGCCCCGGCTGGCGAGAACGTTGAGGAAATCGGATTTGTAGGCGCTCATCGATGTCCGGCGCAGTTATGCCGCGGCTCGCCGCGGCGGCGCCGCTGGTGTAACAGGTCCGGCGCGTGATTCAACCCAAACGGCGCTGCCGGCCGGCGTATCGGAAACCCTGAACATGCCACGTGCCGAATGTCGTGGTTGACCTGGATCAAGGGGATCGCGTCAACAAACGCCTAAAGGATGGCGATAGGATAGGGTTGTCATGATCGCCTTGCTGTCAGACATCCACGGCAATCGCGAAGCGATGGCGGCGTGCCTCGCCCACGCCGAACGCAAGTCTGCCGAACGCTATGTCTTTCTCGGCGATCTGGTCGGCTACGGCGCCGATCCCGGCTGGGTCATCGACCGCGCGATGGAATACGTCGCGCGCGGCGCCATCGCGATCCTCGGCAACCACGATGCCGCAGCCGCCGGCCAGCAGGTGGCGATGAACGAGACCGCCGCGGCCGCCATCGCATGGACCCGCGGCAAGCTCGATGCCGCACAGCGCAACTTTCTCGAAAAGCTGCCGTTGTCCGTCGAGGATGGCGACCGGCTCTATGTGCACGCCAGCGCCGATGAGCCGGCGCGATGGCACTACGTCCTCGACGCGCAGCGGGCGCGCAAGTCGCTCGAAGCGACGCCCGCGCAGCAAACCTATTGCGGCCACGTCCACAGCCCTGCGCTTTATCTGCTGTCGCAGACCGGCAAGCTGTTTGGTTTCATACCCACTGCCGGCGTCGCTATTCCGTTGCTGGGGAACCGGCGCTTCCTTGCCGTGCTCGGCGCGGTCGGGCAACCGCGAGACCATAATCCGGCGGCCTGTTACGCCTTGCTCGACGAGGCCCGGAACATGCTCACCTATATCCGCGTGCCTTACGACGTCGCGTCCGCGGCGCGGAAAATCCGCGACGCCGGATTGCCGGCCGTGCTCGCCGCGCGGCTCGAGCAGGGTTACTGAGATGGCGCGTCAGCTTGCGCCCGGCGACGTCATCGGCGGCTTTCGCCTGGAACAGAAATTCCACCACGGCGGCCTGGGCACGTTGTGGAAAGTGTCCCGCGCCGACATCGCCGCGCCGCTGGTGATGAAGCTGCCGTTCCTGTTGCCCGGCGAAGATCCACTTACGATCGTCAGCTACGAAACCGAACAGATGATCATGCCGCGGCTCTCCGGCAGTCACGTGCCGGCTTTTGTCGCGGCGGGCGATTTCGACGGTCCCTATGTGGTAATGGAACTGATCGCCGGCCGCTCGCTGCTCGACCGGCTGCCGGAGCTGCCGCTGCCGGTCGGCGAAATCGCCGATCTCGGCGCCCGCATCGCCGACGCGCTTGAGGATATTCATCGCCAGCGTGTCATTCACCTCGATCTCAAGCCGAGCAATATCATGATCCGCGATGCGGGCGAGGGTGGTGATGGCGGCGAGGTGGTGCTGCTCGACTTCGGTCTCGCCCGCCATCTCGATCTGCCCGATCTTCCCGGCGAGGAGCTCGAAGGCCCGATCGGCACCGGCGTCTATATAGCGCCGGAGCAATTGCTCGACGTCCGCAACGACCGGCGCAGCGATCTGTTCGCGCTCGGCGTGCTGTTGTATTTCTTCGCCACCGGCAAGCGGCCGTTCGGCGAGCCGCGCACCGTCGGCCAGTGGCGCAAGCGGCTTACGCGAGCGCCGTTGCCGCCGCGCCGCCTGCGGCCGGATCTGCCGCCATGGTTCCAGGAAATCATCTTGCATTGCCTCGAAGTCGATCCGCGCCAGCGCTATCAGGCCGCTTCGCATCTTGCCTTCGATCTGCGCCATCCCGAGCTGGTGCGGCTCTCCGCGCGCGCCGAACGGACCGCCGGCGGCGGCATGTTTGCCGCGCTGTCGGGCTGGCTGCGGCAAGTCCATGCCCGCGTCGCCATTGCGCCGGAGCCGATCGCTGTCGGCGAGGCGGCATCGATCATCGTCGCCGCCGTCGATCTCGGCGAAGAGGATGCGGCGCTGATCCAAGCGTTGCTTGCCACGATCGAGCGCTTGGCGGCAGGCGAGCCGGGCGCCCGCGTCGCCTGCGTCAACGTGCTCAAGCTCGCGCGCGTCGCACTCGACCAGACCGAAGACGAGGCGGGGCGCAATCTGCACCTGCTCCGCCTCGCCGAACTCAAGCATTGGGCGGCGCCGCTGGCGCGGCTGCCCAATCAGCTGACCTATCACGTGATCGAAGCGATTGATCCGGCCGCGGCCCTGATCGAATTCGCCCGCCGCAACCACGTCAGGCATGTGATCGTGGGGGCGCGCGGATCGTCGAAGGTGCGCCGCTATGTCGGCAGCGTGTCGGCCAAGGTCGTTGCCGAAGCGCCGTGTTCGGTCACGGTCGTGCGGGCGTAGCGCGCACGACCGCGACTGACGTTCGCCGGCACTACTTCGCCGCCGCTTCCTTCAGCGGGTCCTTCACCGCTTCGAAGGTTTCGAACTCGACGGCCCAGGGCTGGCCGTCTTTCTTCTCGACCTTGCGGATATAGACGTTCTGTATGATGTCGCGGGTGTTCGGATCGATCGAGATCGGTCCGCGCGGGCTTTCCCAGCTCATGCCCTTCATCGCCGCGACCACCGCGTCGGCATCGGTGTTGCCTTTGGTCTTGTTCAGCGCCTCGTAGATCAGGTGCATGCCGTCGTAGCCGCCGACCGAGATGAAATTCGCCCGGTGCCCGGTGGCCTTCTGGTAGGCCGCGACATAGTCCTTGTTGAGCTGCGACGGATGCGCCGCCGAATAGATGCCGGCGGTGACGACGCCGAGCAGCGTGTCGCCGGTGGTCGGCAAATCGTCGTCGTCGGTGATGTCGCCCGGGCCGATGAGTTTTATGCCGGATTTGTCGAGACCGCGTTCGGCGAATTGCCGCGCGAAGGTCCCCGCCTGTCCGGCCGGCACGAAGACGAACAGCGTATCGGGATGCAAATCGGCGGCGCGCTGCAGGAACGGCGCGAAGTCCGGGTTGGCGAGCGGCACCTTCAGAGTTTCCAAAACTTGGCCGCCGCCCTTGGTGAAATTCGCCTCAAAGACCTTGCCGGCTTCGGCGCCCGGCGCCCAGTCGGACAGCACGGAGACAGCCTTGTGGCTGCCGTTCTTGATCGCCCAGTCGGCGATGATGCCGGACTGCTGGCCGAGCGTGAAACTGGTGCGCACGTAATAGGGCGAGCGCTCGGTGACGACCGAGGTGCCCGACACCATGACCAAAGTCGCGACCTTGCCTTCGGTGGCGATCGGCGCCATCGACATCGCGCTCGGCGTGAGACAAGCGCCAAGGAAGCTCACATGATCGTTGACGATCATTTCCTGGGCGAGGCGCTTGGCGTTGTCGGGAACGCTGGCGTCGTCGCGGACGATCAACTCGATCTTCTTGCCGGCAACCATGTTGCCGTGCTGCGCCATATAAAGATTGGCGCCGGCGGAGATTTCCCGCCCGACCGCGGCCGAGGTTCCGGTCATCGGCGCGACGATGCCGATCTTGACCGTATCCTGCGCCACGGCGCTGCCGGCGCCGAGCGCCGTGATAGCAGCGGCCAGCCAGCCGGCGACGAGATGATGATAACGCATGGCGTTTCCCTGTTGATAGACTTCGATGGCCATGGTTTTGGACGGCTGGCGCGACGATTGCAAGCTTGACACGGAGCACCGGCCGGGTCGCAGCGCTCGATGATTGGTAGAAATGCGAGTGCCGCCACCGTGATGATGGCGGCGCGCACAAGAGCTATCCGTCGCGTCTGGATCGAGCGGCGTGGTCAGCGTGACCGCCGCTCGGCTTCGAGGCTATTCCTGCCGGCGGAGCGGCCCAGCCTAGGCCACCACGGTGAAGTTATAGGTTCCGGCAGGTTGGTTGTCGGCCTCCACGGTCAACACCGCAGGCCCGATGATTGGATCCCCGCTCCAAAAGGGGACGCCGAACGGCGTCGTGATGTTGCCCGCGTAGCCGTTCGGGAAAAGGAAGACGTGCGACTGATTGTGTAGCGGCGATCCGGCCTTGAACGTCACCTGGAAGACCAGCGCGTGAATCAGCTTGGAGTTGCTGTAGTACATCCAATAGAGATTATTGCTGGTGGCGGTGCTCTGCTTGACCTGCGTGACGGGCGGACCTATCGCCGTCGCTGCTACCCAAACAGTTGCGGCAGCCGATTTCGCATGGAGGACGGCGTCCTCGGGCGAAGGATGAGGCTGAGCATTGACCTGGAGTTCGTCTTGCCATCGCAAGGCTCCTTATGGCGGATTTGTGGAAATGGGCGGAACGGGTCGCCTAATGATAATGGCATTGAATACCCTATACGATGACAAGTTGTAGTCAATGATGTGTTGGAGTCGGCAAACAATCCGTCTTTGCGCCTGGCGAGGCGGCGGACCGGCGCACAGCGATCGCGTAATTCCGACGCGGTGAGCTATTTCGCGGTGGCTTCGTGGAGCGGGTCCTTGACGGCCTCGAAGGTTGCGAACTCGATCGCCCACGGCTCGCCGTCTTTCTTTTCCACTTTGCGGATATAGACGTTCTGGATGATGTCGCGGGTGTCCGGATCGATCGAGATCGGCCCGCGCGGGCTTTCCCAGCTCATGCCTTTCATGGCGGCGAGCAGCGCGTCGGGATCGGTATTGCCTTTGGTCTTTTTCAGCGCCTCGTAGATCAGGTGCATGCCGTCATAGCCGCCGACCGAGATGAAATTGGCGCGCTTGCCGCCGGTGGCTTTGGCGTAGGCAGCGACATACTCTTTGTTGAGCGCCGACGGATGCGCCGCCGAATAGAAGCCGGCGGTGACGACGCCGAGCATGGTGTCGCCGGTCGCGGCCAGATCGTTGTCGTCGACGATGTCGCCCGGGCCGACCAGTTTTATGCCCGACTTGTCGAGGCCGCGCTCGGCGAATTGCCGGGCGAACGCGCCAGCCTGGCCGGCCGGCACGAACACAAACAGCGTATCCGGGTGCAGGTCAGCGGCGCGCTGCAGGAACGGCGCGAAGTCGGGATTGGCCAGCGGCACTTTGAGCGTCTCCAGCACCTGGCCGCCGCCTTGGGTAAAATGCTGCTCGAAAGCCTTGCCGGCTTCGGCGCCGGGCGCCCAATCGGACAGCACGGAAACCGCTTTGTGGCTGCCGTTCTTGATCGCCCAATCGGCGATGATGCCGGATTGCTGGCCGAGCGTGAAACAGGTGCGCACGTAATAGGGCGAGCGCTCGGTCACCACCGAGGTGCCCGAGATCATCACCACGGTCGGGATTTTGGCTTCGGTCGCGATCGGCGCCATCGACATGGCGCTCGGCGTGGTGCCGGCGGCGAGGATGGCGACCTTGTCATTGACGACGAGCTCTTGAGCGAGCCGCTTGGCATTGTCCGGGATGCTGCCGTCGTCCCTGATCAAAACCTCGATCTTCTTGCCGGCGACCATGTCGCCATGCTGCGCCATGTAGAGCTTGACGGCGGCGACCACTTCCTGCCCGGCGGCGCCAACCGTGCCGGTCATCGGCATGACCAGGCCGATTTTAACGGTGTCCTCGGCGGCGGCGCGGTTTGCGCCGAGCGCGCCGGCGGCGGCCGCGATTGCCAGAGCGGCGATTGCGAAATATTTGTAACGGATGGCTTTTGCGCGACCCATGGCTTTTCCCCCAGATGTTCGCTCTTTGCTTGCATTGAACGACCGGGGACCGGCCATTGCAAGCACGGTGCGGGTGTAAGCCGACGTCGCGGCTGCGGCCAAAGGCTGCGCTGAAAGCAGAGGAGAATGGCGCAACAGGCGGCGATCACGCGGCAGACGCCCCGCGCCATTGTCGTGCCGGTGCTCGGCGCGCTGCAGATTCCGGCCTGGGGCTCGACGTTCTATCTGCTTGCGGTACTGGCAAAACCGATCGCGGCGGAAACCGGCTGGACCTACGACCGCATCATGGGCGGGCTCGCGCTCGGGCTTCTGGTCGCCGGCACCGTGTCGCCGCGCGTCGGCCGCAGCATCGCGCGCTATGGCGGGCGAGTGGTTCTGCCTTGCGGCGTGATCTTGCTGGCCTGCGGCTTGGCGCTGATCGGCGCCGCGCACAATTTCGCCATTTACCTCGCGGGCTGGGCGATCGCCGGCGCCGGCATGGGCGCAGGGCTTTACGACTCGGCGTTCGCAACGCTGGGTTCGCTCTACGGCCGGTCGGCGCGCAGTGCCATCACCGCGGTGACGCTGCTCGGCGGCTTTGCCTCTACGGTGTGCTGGCCGTTCAGCGCGTACCTTGTCGAGCACTTCGGCTGGCGCGCGACCTGCCTGACCTATGCCGGCCTTCATCTTTGCATCGGCCTGCCGCTCTATCTTACCGTCATTCCATCGCTGCGCCGCGACGCTGGCGCCGATGCATCCGATCCGGTCGCGCCGGTGGCGCTGTTGCCGAGCGAGCGGGGCATCTTCGTCGTGCTCGCCGCCGTGCTCACCATCGCTGCCGCGATCCTGTCCCTGATCGGCTCGCAACTCGTCACGCTGCTGCAGGGTTCCGGGCTTGCGCTATCGCAGGCCGTGGCACTCGGCATGATCATCGGGCCGGGGCAGGTCGGTGCGCGCTTCATCGAGATGCTCGCCGGCTCGCGCTACCATCCGATCTGGACCATGGTCGCCTCGGCAACCACGGTCTGCTGCGGCGTGACGCTGTTATTCGCCGGCCCCGCGGTCTTCGCTTTCGCCATTCTTCTGTATGCCGGCGGCAACGGCATCGGCTCGATCGCCAAAGGCACGCTGCCGATGGCGCTGTTTGGCGCGGCGCGCTATCCGGTGCTGGTCGGCAAGCTGGCGCTGCCGATCTTGTGCGCCATGTCGCTGTCGCCCTATCTCGGCGCGCTGTGCCTGCAGCTCGGCGGCGTCAAGGCGACGCTCGTGTTCGTCAGCAGCCTCGCTCTACTCAACGTGGCGCTGGTTTTTGTGCTGTTGGCGCTGACGCGCGCCAAGCGCATGGAGGGCGGAGCGTAAAATACAGATTACGCCGCGCTGTTCGCCCGTCCGCCCTTGCCCAACCGCTTATCGAGATAAGCCCCGATCGCGGTCATCAGCGGCTCGACTTTGCCGTCGAAAAAATGGTTGGCGCCGGGAATGACTTTTTGCTCGATGACGATGCCTTTTTGCGTCTTCAGCTTCTCGACTAGGTTGGTGACGTCGCGCGGCGGCACCACCGCGTCCTTGTCGCCGTGGATGATCAGGCCCGAGGACGGGCAGGGCGCCAGGAACGAGAAGTCGTAAAGGTTGGCCGGCGGCGCGATCGAGATGAAACCTTCGATCTCCGGCCGGCGCATCAAAAGCTGCATGCCGATCCAGGCGCCGAACGAGAAGCCGGCGATCCAGCAGCTGCGCGCTTCGGTGTTAACGGTTTGCGCCCAGTCGAGCGCGGCTGCGGCATCCGACAATTCGCCGATGCCGTGATCGAAGCCGCCTTGGCTCCTGCCGACGCCGCGGAAGTTGAAGCGCAGCGCGGAAAAGCCGCGATGCACGAAGGCGTAGTAAATCTGATAGACGATCGCATGATTCATCGTGCCGCCGAATTGCGGATGCGGATGCAGCACGATGCCGATCGGCGCGTTTTTCTGTCGTGCCGGGTGGTAACGGCCTTCGATGCGGCCTCCAGGTCCCGTGAAGATGACCTCGGGCATATTTTTGAACCTCGATAGCTGTGGCCGATTAACCGGCGGATTCGGGCGCGCTTGACGCTGCCGGCGTGCGCACGTAAGTGTCTAAAACCATTTCAGATTTTGGAACCGGCAAAGTGCATCAGGCGGCGCAAGCATTGGGTCGCGACTTCTAGCACAGGCCGGGGGTCAAAAAGCAAGCTTAACCAGCATGGCCGAGCGCAGCTATTTCGATTGGAACGCCACGGCGCCGCTGCGGCCGCAAGCCGCCGACGCCTTGCGCGAGGCGCTTGCGGTTCCCGGCAATCCGTCTTCGGTGCACGCCGAGGGGCGGGCGGCGCGGCGGCTGGTCGAAGAGGCTCGCGAGGAGGTGGCGGCACTGGTTGGGGCGCGCCCCGGCGACGTCTTCTTCACGTCGAGCGGCACCGAGGCCAACATGCTGGCGCTGACGCCGGCGATTCAGACCGCGGACGAGCGGCGGCCACGGGAAAAGCTCCTGATCTCGGCGATCGAGCATTCCTCGGTACGAGCGGGCGGGCGGTTCCCGCACGGCGCGGTGGCGGATATCGCGGTCAATGCGGACGGCCGCGTCGACCTTGCTGCGCTCGCCGACGCTTTGGCCGGCACATCGCGGCCCCTGGTGTCGATCATGCTCGCCAACAACGAGACCGGCGTGGTGCAGCCGATCGCGCAAGCTGCCACCATGGTGCACGCCGCCGGCGGCTTGCTGCATGTCGATGCGGTGCAGGCTGCCGGGCGCATTGCCTGCGATATCAATGCGCTCGGCGCCGATCTGCTGACGCTTTCGGCCCACAAGATCGGCGGGCCGCAGGGCGTTGGCGCCCTCGTTCGGGCGCGCGAGGATATTCATTTTCCCGATCCTCTCATTCGCGGCGGCGGCCAGGAGCGCGGCCTGCGCGCCGGCACGGAAAATGTCGCTGGCATCGCCGCATTCGGCGCCGCCGCGGCCGCTGTGCGCCGCCAGGGTGCCGCCGAGGCGGACCTTATGCGTGCCCTACGCGACAAGCTGGAAGCCGGCCTTCGGGCAGTCACGCCCAGGGCGGTGATTTTCGGCGAAGAGGCCGAGCGGCTGCCGAATACGACCCTTTTTGCCGCTGAAGCCATGAAGGCTGAGACCGCGGTTATTTCTTTTGATCTTGAGGGTATCGCCGTGTCGTCGGGCGCCGCCTGCTCCTCCGGCAAGGTCCAGCCCTCCCATGTCCTTGCAGCCATGGGGGTTTCGCCCGCGCTCACGCGGGGAGCGGTGCGCTTGAGCCTGGGCTGGGCGACTACCGAAGCCGATATCGAAAGGTTCCTCGGCGCTTGGAGAAAGCTCGCAACTGCATTATCTAAGGGACAAGCAGGCATGGCAGCCTAACTGGCTGCATAACCGAACGAATTCCGGGGCGATTTGAACCGTTCAAACGCCCTCAGATGGGGTGACCGGAAAAGACAGGACACTGACCATATCCGACAAATCCAACCCGCGGTCCTTGAAACCGTGAGCGGAGGGACGAATGCCGGCAGTACAAGAGACCGTCGATCAGGTCCGGCGTATCGACGTTGATCAATACAAGTATGGCTTTGAGACGCTGATCGAATCCGACAAGGCCCCAAAAGGTCTTTCGGAAGACACGGTGCGTTTCATCTCGGCCAAGAAGAGCGAGCCGGAGTGGATGCTCAAGTGGCGGCTCGACGCCTATAAGCGCTGGCTGACCATGCAAGAGCCGAAATGGGCCAAAGTCGAGTACGGCCCGATCGACTATCAGGACCTCTATTATTACTCGGCGCCGAAGCAGAAGGACGGGCCGAAATCGCTCGACGACATCGACCCCGAGATTCTGCGCACCTACGAGAAGCTCGGCATTCCGCTGCGCGAGCGCGAGGCGCTGCTCGGCATCCAGAAGACGGACGGCAACGGCGGCGAAGACGGCGCGGAGAGCGAGGGCGGTAATGGCTATCGCAAAGTCGCGGTCGACGCCGTGTTCGATTCGGTTTCGGTCGCCACCACGTTCCAGGCCGAACTGGCCAAGGCCGGCGTGCTGTTCATGCCGATCTCGGAAGCAATCCACAAGCATCCCGAATTGGTGAAGAAATATCTCGGCACCGTGGTGCCGATCAGCGACAATTTCTTCGCCACGCTCAATTCGGCGGTGTTTTCCGACGGCTCGTTCGTCTATGTGCCGCCGGGCGTGCGCTGCCCGATGGAGCTGTCGACCTATTTCCGCATCAACGAGCGCAATACCGGACAGTTCGAGCGCACGTTGATCATTGCCGACCGCGGCTCCTATGTCAGCTATCTCGAAGGCTGCACCGCGCCGATGCGCGACGAGAACCAGCTCCACGCCGCGGTGGTTGAGCTGGTCGCGCTCGACGACGCCGAGATCAAATATTCGACCATCCAGAACTGGTATCCGGGCGACGCCAACGGCAAGGGCGGTGTCTATAATTTCGTGACCAAGCGCGGCGATTGCCGCGGCAAGAACGCAAAGATTTCCTGGACTCAGCTCGAAACCGGCTCGGCGATCACCTGGAAATATCCAAGCTGCATCCTGCGCGGCGACAATTCGCGCGGCGAGTTCTACTCGATCGCGATCTCGAATGGCTATCAGCAGGTCGATTCCGGCACAAAAATGCTGCACCTCGGCAAGAACACCACGAGCCGCATCATCTCCAAGGGTATTGCCGCCGGCCATTCCAACAACACCTATCGTGGCCTCGTCACCGCGCACCGCCGCGCCACCAGCGCACGCAACTTCACCAATTGCGATTCGCTTCTGATCGGCGACAAATGCGGCGCCCATACCGTGCCTTATATCGAGGCGAAGAATTCCTCGACAGTGTTCGAGCACGAAGCCACGACGTCGAAGATTTCCGAGGAGATGCTGTTCTATTGCCGGCAGCGCGGGCTGTCGGCGGAGGAGGCGACCGCGCTGGTGGTCAACGGCTTCGTCAAGGACGTGCTGCAGCAGTTGCCGATGGAATTCGCGGTCGAGGCGCAGAAGCTGATCTCGGTTTCGCTGGAAGGCAGCGTCGGGTGACGGTACGCGGGCGGCAGCAATGGCAAGTTGGCTTGAAATGCCGGAACTGGAAGCACTGGTGGAATCGGCGACCGCGCGCGAGCCGGGTCTCAACGTGCTGCACGAAAGCGTCGAGGCCATCATGACGGCGCTGGAGCGGCAAGTGCGCCGGCAGGGCCAGCCGCCAATCGTAACGTACCACAATCACAAAGGCGCCTTTTACAATGTCAGCGTCCGCCAAAGCGCATACTGGATCATCTACGAGCATTCGGTCTCGCAGCTCGAATTCGCGCTGGCGCGCACCGACCAATTGGCATGGCGCATTTGCGGTTACCGCTGCACGCCCGCCGAAATGCGGGCGGCCCGGGAGCGCGCCCGGCGCGACGGTTTCACCGGCGCCATCCTTCCCAACAAATACTTCTCGCCGCCCCACACCGTCGCGGACGATGAGGATTGAAGAGCTCCATTCGCCAAGCGATTGCGAGCGCGACAATCGGAAAGAGGACAATGTCGCTTCTGGAAATTGAAAACCTGCACGTCGAAATCGACGGCAAGGAAATTCTTAAAGGTCTCGATCTCACCGTGAATGCCGGCGAGGTGCACGCCATCATGGGCCCGAACGGGTCCGGCAAATCGACGCTGGCCTATGTGCTTGCCGGCAAGGCCTACTACACGCCGACCGCGGGCGAGGTGCGTTTCGACGGCAAGAACATCTTCGACATGACGCCCGACGAACGCGCCGCCGCCGGCCTGTTCCTCGCCTTCCAGTACCCGCTGGAAATCCCCGGCGTCGCCACCATGACGTTCTTGCGTACCGCGCTTAACGCGCAACGCAAGAAGCGCGGCGAGGCGGAGCTGTCCACGCCGGAGTTCCTCAAGAAGGTGCGCGAGGTTTCCGGCAAGCTCGACATCAACCAAGATATGCTGCGCCGCGCGGTCAATGTCGGGTTTTCCGGCGGCGAGAAGAAGCGCAACGAGATTCTACAGATGGCTCTGCTCGAGCCGCGGCTCGCCGTGCTCGACGAGACCGATTCCGGCCTCGACATCGACGCGCTGCGGATCGTCTCCGAAGGCGTCAACCGGCTGCGCTCGAAAGCGCGCGCCTTCGTCGTCATCACCCATTATCAGCGGCTGCTCGACTACATCGTGCCCGACGTGGTGCACGTGCTGTCGAAGGGCCGCATCGTCAAAACCGGCGGCTAGGATTTGGCGCTCGAGCTCGAAGCGCGCGGCTATGCCGAATATCAGGAAGAGGTGCCGGCGTGAACGCCGAAGTCGCCATCATCAAGACCGCGGCGGAGACCGCGCTGGCGCAGGCCTTTTCACAGGCGCGCGGGCGGCTGCCCGGCGACG
>JBEKKM010000022.1:0-39140 GCA_050010715.1 Xanthobacteraceae bacterium
GTCTCGCCGCCGGCGACCGCGTCGAACTGCTCGAAGCCGACGTCGCGCATCACCGTCGTCACGCCAAAATCGATCAGCGTCTGGCGCCCGCGCGGAAAGGAGATGAGGCGCCGGCAATCGGTATAGACCGGGCTCGCCCAACCGGAGGTGTAGATGAACGGCTTGTCGGTCATGAAGCGGACCGCATCGACCTCAAGCAGCATCTTCGCCGTCAGCTCGGCGATCACCTCTTTGTCGGGGAAACCCGTCATTGGTATTGACCTATCCTATCGCGCTCGCCCGGCCCGACTGGGCGATCCAGTAATCGCTGCGGTTGCGACTGACAAGCCCAGGTTTAGCAGGCCCAGTCGCGCGCGATTACCGGACGGCGGCCTTCGCCGGGCACGACAATAATGAGTTATTGCACTACCTTCCAGGCGATGGTTTCGCCGCCCCGATAGACCAAGGCGCGCTCGTCGGGGCCGGCGACTTTGACCTCCTCGGGCGCCGTCCATGGCGTCTTTTCCAGCGTGATCGTCTCTTCGTTCGGCGGCATGCGGTAATGCTTCGGGCCGTTGAGCGAGGCAAAGGCCTCGAGTTTATCGAGCGCGCCTTCTTCCTCGAACACCTGGGCGTAGGTCTCGATCGCCACCGGCGCATTGAACATGCCGGGCACGCCGTTGGTCGACACCTTCCGCGAATATGGATGCGGCGCGGAATCGGTGCCGAGGAAGTAGCAGGCTTCGCCGGAGGTCGCGGCCTTGCGCAGCGCCGTGCGGTCGCGCGCGGTTTTGATCACCGGCATCACGTACATGTAAGGCTTGAGCCCATGCCCGAACCACTCGTTGCGGGTGAGCATCATATGATAGGCGGTGATGGTGCCGCCGACCTGCGGCGCGGCGCTTCTGACGAAATCGGCGCCGTCCTTGGACGACAGATGCTCCATGATGAAACGCAGCCTTGAAAACTGCTTGACCCATTTCGACAGGTGCCGGTCGATGAACGCTTTCTCGCGGTCGAAGATATCGACGTCCGGGTCGGTATCCTCGCCGTGCATCAGGAACGGCATGTCGATCTTTTCCATGCGCTCCAGCACGCGCATGACTTTATTATAATCGGTGACACCGGCCGCCGAATTGGTCGTGGCATTGGCCGGATAAAGTTTCACGCCGGTGAAGACCCCCTCGCGAAAGCCGCGCTCGACGTCGTCCGGATCGGTGTCGTCGGTGAGGTAGCACGTCATCAGCGGCTTGAACTTCGCGCCCGGCGGCACCGCCGCCATCACCCGTTCGCGATAGGCGACGCACTCGGCCATGGTGCGCACCGGCGGGATCAGATTCGGCATCAGGATGGCGCGGGCAAAATTCTTCGCCGTGTAGGGCAGCACCGCTTTGAGCATTTCGCCGTCGCGAACATGCAGGTGCCAGTCGTCCGGCTTGCGGATGGTGATGCGTGTGGTCATGGCGGTCATTTACCCGATCGGCGCCGCGGCGGCGGCAAAAGTTTCCATCGGCGGCTCGTCAATCATCGCGCCGGTGAGATCGGCGACGCGGGCAAAGCCGCGCTTGGTACACCACTCTTCAAGCCCGTCGATGATGGCGATCATGCCGGTGGGATTGCGGAAGGTCAGATAGCCGATCATCACCGCGCTGGCGCCGGCCAGCATATATTCCACCGCGTCCTCGACCTTGACGATGCCGCCGCAGCCGATGATCGGGATCTTCACCGCCTTGGCGCATTGATGGACCATGCGCATGATGATCGGCTTGATGCCCGGCCCCGACAAACCGCCGAATTTGTTGCCGATTGCCGGGCGGAACGTGTCGGTGTTGATCTTGAGCCCCAATATCGTGTTCGCCACCACCAGCGCATTGGCGCCGGCACGCTCGGCCGCCTGAGCGACGGTGACGATGTCGCCGGCATTGGGCGACAGTTTCACCCAGACCGGCTTGTCGGTGGTGGCGCGGATGAGCTTGACCACGTCAAAGGTGTGCTCGGCGTGCAGCGCGAAATTGCCGCCCTTGGGATCGCGCGTCGGGCAGGAAATATTCACCTCCAGCACGTCGATGTCGCCCTGCGCCACGTCGCGCGCCATGGCCTCGAAATCCTCGATCGTGGTCGCCGAGATCGAGCCGACCAGCGGCGGCGTGAAGCGCCGATAGTCCGGCACCTGATGCTCGAAGAAATAGTCGATGCCCTTGGTCGGCAGCCCGATCGAATTGATCATGCCGCCTTCGACCTCGGCGGCGCGCGGCGGCGGATTGCCGGCGCGGTATTCGCGGGAGACGGTTTTGGCCACCATGGCGCCGAGGCGGTTGATGTCCATCACCTGGGCGAGATCGGTGGAGAAGCAGCCGGAGCCCGGCATAATCGGGTTCTTCAGCGTCACGGAACCGATCTTGACGCTCATGTCTACCATCCGACCGCCTCCTGCATGTCGAAGACCGGGCCTTCGATGCAGACCCGGCGCAGCTCTTTCTTGCCGTTGACTTCGAAAGTGCGGACACAGACGTAGCAGGGGCCGAGCCCGCACGCCATCACCTGCTCCATCGCCACCTGGCCCGGAATATTGCGCGCCTTGCCGATGCGCTTCATCAGCTGGAACAGCCGGTTCGAGCCGCAGGTGAAGAACGCATCGGCACGTTTTTGTTCGATCAATCGGTCGAGGATTTTTTCGACGTTCTCCACCGCACTGGTGCCGTCGGTATCGAGCACGCTGACGACGTCGCCGGCCTCGGCGAACAGCGCGCCGGCCATGACGAAATCCTTGTCGCGCGCCGAGAGGATCGCGGTAACGCCGACGCCGTTGTCCTTGGCGAGCTGCGAGATCGGCCCGAGCGTGGCGATACCGACGCCGCGGCCGAGCACGACGATGTGGTGCCAGGCCGGATCGAGATGAAAGCCGACGCCGAGCGGGCCGACCATATTGAGCTCGTCACCCGGCCGGAGCGTGGCCAGGCCGCGCGTGCCGCGCCCGACGCATTTGTAGAGGAACTCGACGCGCTCCCGCGCCCGGTCGATGCGATAGACGCTTTGCGGACGGCGAAAGAACAATTCGCCGACGTCGGGCGATGGGCACAGCAGATTGAAGAACTGCCCCGGATTGACCGCGAGCGCCTTCGGCGACGCCTCGATCACCAAGTGCTTGTATTCGGAGTTGACCCAGGCGTGGGACACCACCGGGCACAGCGATTCCTCCGCAGGGATCGGCCGCGGCTCGGGCGCCGGCGCGCTCTTGCCGACGACGAAGGGATCGGACGTGAAGGGTTCGGTTGCGGCCATGGCTCATCAATGGGCCACGCCAGTCCCAAAATCAAGATTTGTACCAATTTTTGAACAGACTTCGAAATTCTTGAGATTTGGCAGTATTTTAGGCTGCCACAGCGGCGGCCGCTGCTTCGGCATCCGGCTGCTGCCACGCCTTTAGCCGCGGATAAACCTCGCGGGCGAACAGGATGAGGTTATCGACCGTCTGCGCGTGGGTGAGTTCGCCGCCCTGCCCCATCATCAAGAGATTGCCCATGCCGCCGCAGTGGCCGCAGAAGTCGATGATCTGCTCGTAGACTTCGTCGGGCGTGCCGCAGAACAGCACGCCGGCGTCCATCAGCTCGTCGACGCTAGCAAATTGCATGGAGATGACGCGGCCGTCCTTGGTGTAGGTGCGCGGCGGCGTCTCGCCGCGCAGGATGCGCGCATTGTCCTCGGGCGGGATGTAGCCCGGCGGATTGCGGAACGGTAGCGCGACGATCGGGCTGGTGCGCAGATAGCCGGCGATGAGATGGCCGCGCCGCTTCGCTTCTTCCCTATCGTGGGAGATCGCGACCAGGCCGAGATAGGCGAAGCGGTCGGCGCCCGGCGCCTTGCCGTGCTTCCCCATGTAGCTCTTGCGATAGGCGTCGTAGAGCTTGCGCGTGCCGTAGCCGGTGCCGAGCGTCGCCATGACGTAGCCGCGCTCGCCGAGCACGCGCGCCTGGGTCGAACTGCCGGTGGTCGACCACACCGGAGGATGCGGCTCCTGCCACACCCGCGGCCACACATTGACGTGGCGGTATTGAAAAAATTCGCCGTCCCAATTGAAGTCTTCGTCGTGGGTGGTCATCGCCTTCAAGATAAAATCATGCGCCTCCCAGAACCGATCCATCAGTTCGGTCGGATTGCGGTTCGACGCGGCGATCTCGTAGGGAATGCCCTTGATGAAGCCCATGTCGAGACGGCCGCGCGAGATCACGTCGATGGTCGACAGCTCCTCGGCGGCGCGCAGCGGATCGGGCCGGTGCCCGATCGGATAACCCAGCACGAGGAGCCGCGCCTGTTTGGTGGCGCGCGCCGTGATGGCGAGCCCGATCACCACCGACGACGACATGCAGGTCGCGGTCTGGTGATGCTCGTTGAGCATGATGTCGAGGCCAAGCTCGTCGCAGAGCTGCCACTCGTCGTAATAGCGATGGAACAGGTCGGCGGCGACGCGCGGATCGCATTTCCTGTTCGGGAAGGTGACGCGCAGCGTGCCGGAATGCTCGTTCCAGGCCGGGTGATAGGCCTGTTCGCTGAAATGATAGACCCTCATGGCGCGCTCCCGTCATTCCGGGGCGGCCCGAAGGGCCGAGCCCGGAATCCATAGCCACGAAAGGTAAAGCGTTGGCGAGGCGGTGCCAACTTCAAACGGCGGCAATTATGGATTCCGCGCTCCTCGCTTCGCTCGGCCCCGGAATGACGAGATTTAATTCGTGCCCATCGTCGCGTCGACCAGATCTCCGGCGCGGGCGCTCACCGCGCGGGCTTGGGTCTTTTCCGCTGCCACAGCCTCGGCAGCGATCTGCTCGGCGTCGGGCTGCTTCCAGGCCTTGAGCCGCGGATAGACCTCACGCGCGAACAGCGAAAGATTATCGATGGTCTGCTCGTGGGTGAGGTAGCCGGCGTGGCCCATCATCAAGAGGTTGCCCATGCCGCCGCAATAGCCGCAAAAATCGACGATCTGCTCGTAGACCTCGTCGGGCGTGCCGCAGAACAGAATGCCGGCGGCGATCAAATCCTCGGCGCTGGCGCTATGCATGCTGATGACACGGCGATCTTTTGTGTAGCTCCGCGGCGGCGTTTCGCCGCGCAGCATCCGCGCATTGTCCTCGGGCGACAGGAAGCCCGGCGGATTGCGGAACGGCAGATGCACGATGCCGCTCGAGCGCAGATAGCCGGCGACCAATTCGCCGCGGCGGCGCGCCTCGTCGCGGTCCTTGGCGACGCCGACCAGGCCGAGATAGGCGAAGCGGTCGGGCGCCGGCGCCTTGCCCCACTTCGCCAGATAACCGCGGCGATAGGAGTCATAGAGCGGCCGCGTGTTGTAGCCGGAGCCGAGGGTGGCCATCACATAGCCGCGCTCGCCGAGGAGCCGCGCCTGGGTGGTTGAGCCGGTCGTGGTCCAGATCGGCGGATGCGGCTCCTGCCAGACCCGCGGCCAAACATTGACCTGGCGATAATTGAAATACTCGCCTTCCCAGTTGAACGTCTCGTCGTGGGTGGTCATCGCCTTGATGATGAAATCGAGCGCCTCCCACCAACGGTCCATGACGCCGACCGGATTTTGATTGGAGGCGGGAAACTCGTAGGGCACGCCTTTGATGAAACCCATATCGAGGCGGCCGCGCGAGATGACGTCGATGGTCGACAGCTCTTCGGCGACGCGCAATGGATCGGGCCGGTGGCCGATCGGATAGCCGAGCACCAACAGCCGCGCGTTTTTGGTGATGCGCGACAGCACCGAAAGCCCCACCACCACCGTCGACGACATGCAGGTCGCGGTCTGGTGATGCTCGTTGAGCATGATGTCGAGGCCGAGCTCGTCCGCCGTCTGCCACTCGTCGTAATAGCGATGGAACAGGTCGGCGGCGATGCGCGGGTCGCATTTGCGGTTGAGCAGATTGACGCGCAGCGAGCCGGAATGCTCGGTCCAGGCCGGATAATAGGGTTGCTCGGTGAACTGGTAGACTTTCATGGCGCGTATTCCTGTTGCGGCGTCATTTGGCTTTCGCGAACGCCAGCACTTTTTCGGCAAAAATTTTGGGCTGCTCATGATCGGGGAAATGCCCGGCGCGGTCGATCGTTTCGAACCGCGCGCCGGGAATCATGGCGCAATAGGCGCGGCCGTAAGCCTCGCTGAGCATGCGGTCGTGAGTGCCCCACAGAAACAGTGTCGGGATGCGGATGCGGTGCAGCCGGCTTTTCAGCCGCGGATTGTGGAAGTACGGATTCCAGGCAAAGCGCGCCGTCGCCTCGCGCGCCCGCGCCGCGGCGAGCACTTCGGCATCGGGCAGCGCCTTGTAGTCGCGCTTGCCGGCATCCGGATCGCAATAGGCGATGGCGATATATTCCGGCTCGGTCAGCGCAAAAATATCGGCGATATCGCGGGTCTCGCGGTCGCCGACTTTGACGCCGACCGCGTTGGCCATTACCAGACGCGCCATCCGCGCCGTGGTTTTCACCGCGATCTCGGCGGCGATCCAGGCGCCGAAGCCGACACCGACAACGGTAAGATCTTTCAGGTCGAGCTGATCGAGCAGGTCGAGATAAAAGTAGGACAGATCGTCGACCGAGCGCATGCCCTTGGGCAGCTCGGAGCGGCCGTAGCCGGGATGGGTCGGCGCGATGACCCGCGCGTGCTTGGCGAGTTCGTCGATGGCCGCAGCCGCCGGCTCGATGCCGTTCTCGGCGTGGAGGAAAAGCAGCGGCGGGCCAGAACCCTTTTCGATCAAATCAATCCGCGTGCCGTTGACGACAAGCGATTGCGCCTCACGCGATGACGCCACAGACATTCCGCCTCCCAAAGCCCGGCTTTTTCCTTCCCGGGGGATTGTTCTAGCACGCGAAATATACTTTGCCATGGCGCAGGCGGCGGCCGAACGGCAGCCATGCCTTGCGCGGCCGGCATGCGCGGCCGATTGACATCCTGCGCCGGATCGGACGCGATAAGCCAAAGCACACGACTGGAGAGCCCAATCGATGACCGCGGATAACGTCACCACCCATCTTGGCATCACCTACGCCAGCCACGACGGCGTCGAGCTGCAAGGCGACCTCTACCTGCCGAAAGGCGCGAAAGCGGCGCCGGCGCTGGTCGCCGTGCATGGCGGCGGCTGGGTCCAGGGCGTGCGCGCCGCGTTCCAATACTGGGGGCCGTATCTGGCGGCGCGCGGCTATGCGGTGTTCGCCGTCAGCTATCGGCTCGCCACAAAGGGCAAGACCTTCCCGCTGGCCGTGCAGGACGTGCTTGCCGGCGTGCAATTCGTGCGCGGCAAGGCCGGCGAGTTCGGCATCGATCCACAGCGCATCGGGCTACTCGGCGCCTCGGCCGGCGGCCATCTCGCCTCGCTGGCGGCGCTCAGCGGCAAGAAATTCACCGGCGGCTATCCGCTGGACCCGTTTGCCGGCGTCTCGACCGAAGTGAAAGCGCTGGTCGGCGTCTACGGCGTCTACGACATGGTGGCGATGTGGACGACCTATCAGATCCAGGGCGGCGTCGATAACAACATCCAGAAATTCCTCGGCGCTTCACCGATGGAAAACCGGCAGCTTTATTTCGACGCCTCGTCGGCCAGCTACGCCACGTTCGCCAACAACAAGATCGGCGTTCTGTTGGTCACCGGCACCCAGGACGATCTCGTCGATCCCAAACAGCACACCGAGCCGTTCACGCTGGCGCTCAAGCAGGCCGGCTTCTTCGTGCGGCCCTGCATCGTGCACGGCGCGCCGCATTATTGGATGAACGATCCGATCGACGAGCCGACCAGCTATTCCGGTTTCCTGGCGCCGCGGCTCCTTCGTTTTCTTGCCGAGAAGCTTTAAGGCGCGGCGGCTTATTTCTTCTCCAACAGCAGCGTACCTTCCTTGCGGATTAGCGGCTGGATGGTTTCGGCAACCTTGGCCAGGAGCCAAGGCAGCACGACTTCGAGCCGCACATGGTCGTCGAGCACGTCGATGATGCCGCTCGCCGTCTGCGCCAGCGCCGTCACGCGGAACTGCAGGCGGTTGTCGGCCCAGGTTTCTTCCTGGAGGCTGAAGAACTGGCCGAATTTTTCCTCGGCGCTGCGCAGGCCGGATTTCAAGCGGCGCACCGCTTCTTCCTGGCCGAGCCGGTGCGGGATAGTGACAACCAGAGGCTTGCTCATTGGCCGTATATGGGGACTGTCTTTCGCCGATCAAACCGTCAAACTATAGGTTCCCATCGTTTCGGCCCTGGACATGAGTAAGCCGCCGACCTTCATCGAACAGCACGGCCTGTGGGGCGACGAAGAGCGCCGGCTTGCAGCCGACATCAAGCGCCAGGTCGAAGCCGAAAAACTCCGCTATGTCCGGCTCGCCTGGAGCGACACCCACGGTTATGTGCGGGCCAAGACGCTCACTGTGCCGGCGTTCCTCTCGGCTTTGACCGCCGGCTACAATATCGGCGTCGCCACCACGACCCTCGATTCCGCCGGCGCCCGAGTCTTCGCCTCGTTCACCCGCGGTGGCGGCATGGGCCTCGACGAAATGACGGGCTCGCCCAATCTCACCGTCGTTGCCGACCCGAAGACTTTTCGCACGCTGCCATGGGCGCCCGGTACCGGCTGGATTCTGTGCGACGAATATTTCAACGACGGCACGCCGTTTCATTTTGCACCGCGCCAGCTTCTGAAAAAGGCGCTGCAAAAACTCGCCGCCGCGAAAATCACCAGCATCGTCGGCACCGAGATCGAATGGTACCTGCTGCGCGTCGCCGCCGATCATTTGACCGAGGACAATCTCGGCGTGCCGGGCACGCGCGGCCGCCCGATCGCAACATGGCCGGCGGAGCCCGGCTATCACTACCATTCCGAATCCAACATGGATTTGATGCAGCCGGTGTTCGATGCGCTCGGTGACGCCTTCGAGGCGCTGGGGCTCGGCCTGCGTTCCATCGAAAATGAGTGGGGTCCAGGCCAAGTCGAATGCACGTTTTCGCCGCGCGCGGCATTGGAAGCGGCCGACAATGTGCTGCTGTTCCGCACCGCGACGCGGCAGGTGTGCCGGCGGCTTGGCTATTTCGCCACCTTCATGGCGCGCCCGGCGTTGAAGGGTTACTACGCCAGCGGCTGGCACCTGCATCAATCGCTGGTCGATGCTGCGAACGGCGCCAATCTGTTGATGCCGGAAAAATCCGGCCAAAAATCTGAAGACGTGCTGTCGCCGCTCGGCCAATCTTATCTGGCGGGCCTCTTGCAATACGCCGTGCCGAGCACCGCGTTCGCCACGCCGACGGTCAACGGCTATCGCCGCTTCAAGCCGAACTCGCTGGCGCCGGATCGCGCCACCTGGGCTTACGATCATCGCGGCGCCATGATCCGCGTGCTCGGCGGCGCGGGCGATCCGGCGACGCGGCTGGAAAACCGCATCGGCGAGCCGGCGGCCAATCCGTATCTCTTTATATTGTCGCAAGTCGTGGCCGGGCGCGCCGGCATCGAGGCTAAGCTTTCGCCGCCGCCAGCGACCGACGAGCCTTACGCTGCCGAACGGCCGATGCTGCCCAAAAACCTGCCCGAAGCGCTCGACGCGCTGGAAAAGGAACCGTTGTTCCGCCGCGAGCTCGGCGATACCTTCATCGACTACTTCATCAAGCTCAAGCGCACCGAAGCCGGGCGCTACCAGCGCTCGCTGGAGGAAAGCGGCGAAGTGGCGCAGAACGACGAGCCGAGCACCTGGGAGCAGAACGAGTATTTCGATTTCTTCTGAAGGCTCGCCGAAGGGCTTGCGCAAGCGAACTCCCTCTCCCCAGAGGGGAGAGGGAGAAGAAAAGGAGCGCGTCATGACGGCTCTAGAGAAGATCAATGCGCCGCCGACGCGCCTCGGCGGCACTGCGCTGTACGACTGGGATTATCTGGTCCAGGAGGACCGCGCCCATCGCTTGATCTACACCGATCCCGCGATTTTCGAAGCGGAGATGACCAACATTTTCGGCGGCACCTGGACCTATCTCGCTCATGAAAGCGAAATCCCGAATGACAACGATTTCATCACTAGGCGCTTAGGCCTGCGCCCGCTGATCATTGTCCGCGACGCCAACGGCAAAATTCGCGCGCTATACAACCGCTGCACTCATCGCGGCACCACGCTGTGCCGCTGGGATAAGGGCAACTCAAAATCGTTCCAGTGCCCGTATCACGGCTGGAACTTCCTCAATACCGGAAAACTGCGCGGCGTGCCGTGGCCGGAAGGCTATGCCGAAGACATGCGCGATCCGAAATACAACATCGCGCAAGTGCCGCGCGTCGAATCCTATCGCGGTTTTATCTTCGCCACGCTGAACATGGACGCGCTGCCGCTCATCGAGCATCTCGGATCGATCGCAAAGATCATCGACGAGTGGCTCGACCGCAATCCCGGCGGCAAGGTCGTGGTCTGCGAAGCCAACCGGTTTCGCTATAAGGGCAATTGGAAGCTCGCCTACGACAATTCATGCGACGGCTATCACGTCGCCTATTCGCACCGCTCGCTTCTGGAAACCGAAAACCGCTTTGCCGGCGAGAACGCCAAAGGCATGGCCTATTACCGCAACTCGCCCGACACCCAGCCGATGTATATGCGCTACACCGGCCGCGGCAATCACTTCAAGGACAAGCGGCCCAATCTCGAAAAACGCCCGGGCGGCTTGTGGGCGCTGGAGAGCGCGCATCCCGGCATGGAGCATTACGAAGCCGAGTTCATCAGGCGTTACGGCGATCGCGCCTTCGCGCTGCTCGATCTCGCCGGCTCCGAGCCAGTCAACATCAACGTGTTTCCGAATTTTTCGCTGCTCGGCAACCACATCCAGGTGTTCGAGCCGGTCGGCGTCGAGGAAACCAACGCCATCTGGTACGGCACCATGATCGTCGACGATGGCAGCATTCCCAGCGACGCCGTCACCGACATCAATGCGCTGCGCATGCGCACCCAGGAAGGATTTCCGAATTTCGGCGAGGTCGACGACATCGCCAATTTCGAGCAGATCCAACGCGGCCTGATGACGCCGGAAGACGAGTGGGTCTACATGAACCGCGGCTTTGGCATCCCCGACCGCGTCAAGACCCATGACGACGGCTCGATCACCGCGCCGGCGACCGACGAAGCCTTCATGCGCGAACATTTCAAGGAATGGAAGCGGCTGATGAAGGCGCGTCCCAATCTCGCCATCCAGCGCGAGCCATAACATGAACGCGCCCGCCGCGAAAACCGATCCGTCGCGCACGTCGCATTACGTCAACGACGCGCTCTATCGCGCGTTGATCGAAAATTTTTCGAACTGGCATGACGACGCGCACGCCGTCACCGATGTCGCCGTGCGCGACGAATTCCGCCGGCTCATCGAACGCGAGGCGCGCCTTCTCGACCAGCTGCGCTACGACGACTGGCTCGCCATGTACGCGGCCGAGTGCATCTACTGGGTGCCGTCGACGCCGGGTGCCGGCGATCCGCGGCGCGAGATTTCGGTCATGTTCGACGACCGCCGCCGGCTCGAAGACCGCATCTACCGTATGCGCACTGGCTTTGCCTGGTCGCAGGCGCCGGCGTCGCGCACGGTGCGCCTCATTACCAATGTCGAAGTTTTCACCACGGCGCGCGACGATACGCGCATGGTGCGGTCGAATTTCTTGATCAGCGAGTTCTGGGGCGACGAAACCCGAATGCTCACAGGCTGGTCGGGCCACCGCGTCGTGCGCGACGGCGCAGCGTGGAAGATCCTGGCCAAGCAAGTCAACCTCATCGATTGCGATCAAAGCATCCGCAATCCAAGCATCATCCTGTGAAACCATGAAAAGATTAAAGCTGACGATGGCCTGCGGCCGCTATGACCGCACCCAGCCGCTGATCGACGGCCGGGTCGAACCCGAAGGCGTCGACCTGACCTTCATTCCGCTGCGGCCGGGCGAGACGTTCTGGCGCATGCTCAATCACGAAGAGTTCGACTGCTCGGAAATGTCGCTATCGTCCTACACGATTTTGCGCTCGGAGGGCGACGCGCGGTTCATCGCCATTCCGGTGTTTCCGTCGCGAGTGTTCCGCCATTCCGCGGTTTATCTGCGCGCCGATTCCAAGATCGAGAAGCCGCAGGACCTGAAAGGCAAGCGCATCGGCGTCGGCGACTATCAGATGACCGCCGCGGTCTGGGTGCGCGGTTTTTTGCTGCAGGATTACGGCGTGCGGCCGGAAGACATCAATTGGGTGATCGGCCGGCCGGTGCGCACCATCAAACCGCCGGACGACATCCGCGTCGAATTCATGTCGCCCGGGACGACGCTCGAGGACATGCTGGAGCGCGGTGAGATCGACGCGCTGGCGTCCGTGATGATTCCGAAAACGCTGGGCACAACGGTGCGGCGCCTATTCGCGGAGCCGCGCAAAGTCGAGCGCGACTATTACGAGCGTACGCGCATCTTCCCGATCATGCACGCCTTCGTGCTCAAGACCAAGATTTACGAGGCAAACCCCTGGCTGGCGATCAGCTTCTATCGCGCCTTCTGCCGGGCGCGCGACATCGCCTATCACTGGATGTACGACACCGACGCGCTGACCGTCGGCCTGCCCTGGGTGATCGACGAGGTCGAGGCGGCGCGAAAAATCTTCGGGCCGCAAATCTGGGATTATTCGATCGAAGGCAGCCGGCCGACGCTGGACGCGCTGATGCGCCATCTCGATGAGCAAAAACTCACGCGCCGTCCGATGAAGGTCGAGGAGTTGTTCGTGCCCAATATCAGCCCCGGTCTCAACGAGTATTTGCGGGCGACCGCGGAAGAGTGATCGCCGCGCGAACAAAAACCCAAGGGAGGATCGACGATGACGAATGACATGCGCATGCCGCGCCGTAGTGCGCTCAAGGCCGGCGCCGCGCTTGCCGCAGGCACGGCGGCCGGCGACGGGTTTTTCGGCACCGCGCTCGCCGATGATGTTCGCCGCTTCGACGGCCAGAAGTCCATCGATCCGAAGAGCCGCATTCTCCTCAAAGGCGGCACCATCGTCAGCATGGATGCAAAAGTCGGCGATCTCGTCAAAGGCGATCTGTTGATCGAAGGCAGCAAAATCGCCGCCATCGCGCCCGAGATCAATGCCGCCGACGTGCAGGTGATCGATGCCCTCGACACCATCATCGTGCCGGGCCTGGTCGATTGCCATCGGCATTCCTGGGAAGGACAGCTCCGCCGCATCAATCCGAATTCGCCGACGCTTGCCGACTATATGAACGCCACGCATCTGTCGTTCGCCAAATTCTATCGGCCGCAGGACCACTATGTCGGCAATTACCTCACCGCCGTGGGCTGCATCGATGCCGGCGTCACTTGCGTGATCGACAATTCCCACAATTCCCGCAGCGGCGCCCATTCCGATGCCGCGGTGGAGGCGCTGTTCGATTCCGGCATCCGCGCCGTGCACGCGTCGGGTCCGCCCGGCGCCGGCGATTGGGATCATCAATGGCCGCAGGATCTCGAGCGCCTGCAGAAGAAATATTTCTCGTCGGCGGACCAGCTGGTGACGTTGCGCATGTTCTCAGGGCCGATCCGCGAGAACTGGGCGGTGGCGCGCAAGCTCGGGCTCCGCATCACCACCGAATTCCAAGGTCCGCAGCAGGCGGCGCTGCTCGATCCGCTGGCGGCCGACAAATTGGTCGGCCCGGACAACACTTTCAACCATTGCGGCGCGCTGCCGGAACGGACCTGGCAAATCTTTCTCGACAGCGGCGCCAATATCAACGTGTGCCCGCGCTCGGACGCGCAATATGCGCTCGGCGAAGGCGTCTGCGCGCTGCAGCACGCCTGGGAGCACGGCATCAGGCCGGGCTTTAGCGTCGACAACGAAACCTCCTACTCGACCGACATGTTCATGGAGATGCGGGTCGCGCTCTACATCCAGCGCGCGGTGGCGCAGAATCGAAAATTCACCGGCGATCAAAATCCGCCAAAACCGCTGATGGTGCGCGACGTGCTCCATTGCGCCACCATGGGCGGCGCGCATTGCGCCGGCCTCGATGACAAGATCGGCTCGCTGGCGCCGGGCAAGGAAGCCGATCTCCTCGTCATTCGCACCGACGACATCAACCTCTATCCGTCGAACAACGCCATCGGCACCGTGGTGCAGGCGGCCGAGCGCAGCAATATCGATACCGTCATTATCGGCGGCCGGGTGCGCAAATATCGCGGCCGCGTGATCAGGCTCGACATGGTGAGCCTCAAAGCAATGATCGACGAGTCGCGCAATCACCTGTTTACGGCGGCGGGCTATCACCCCGACATTTTCGCCGAGCTGCTCCCGAAGTTGTCCTAGCGACCGACCCAAATTCGGCGGCCCTGAGACACCATGGCAGCCGTCGCCGCTGTTGCGCAAACAGGCGCTGCTTTCTACAACTACGCCTCGGACCAATTCCGCTGGGAGGAGCCCGCGCGTCGAGCGGGACAAAGAGAAGGACGCTCACATGATCAGACCATTGATTGCAGGAACCGCCATGCTGGCGCTGGTCGCGAGCCCGGCAATGGCGCAGCAGAAGACCGTCAAGATCGGCTTCATCTCGACGTTCAGCGGCCCGGCTGCCGCGATCGGCAACGACATGCGCAACTCGTTCGAGCTCGGGCTCGATCACCTCGGCCGCAAGATCGGCGGGCTGCCGGTCGAAGTCATCTACGAAGACGACGAGATCAAGCCGGAAGTCGGCGTTCAGAAAACCCAAAAGCTGATCGAGTCCGACCACGTCGATTTCATCGTCGGCTATATCTGGTCGAACGTGCTGCTGGCCTCGCTGAAACCGCTCGTCGATTCCAAGACCATGACGGTGGTGACGAATGCCGGCGCCTCGCAGCTCGCCGGCGAACAATGCTCTCCTTACGTATTCTCGACCTCGTGGAACAACGACCAGACGCCGGCCGCGATCGGCACTTACATGAACCAGAAGGGCGTCAAGACCGCGTTCCTGATGGGCCCGAACTATGCCGCCGGCAAGGACATGCTCAACGGCGTACAGACCACGTTCAAGGGCCAGATCGTCGGCCAGGAGCTCACCCGCTGGCCCGATCAGCTCGATTTCTCCGCCGAGCTGTCGAAAGCCCGCGCGGCGAAACCCGACGCGATCTTCGCCTTCTATCCGGGCGGCGCCGGCGTGCAGTTCGTCACGCAATATGCGCAATCCGGCCTCAAGGGCCAGATCCCGCTCTACACGGCGTTCACCATCGACGACCTGTCGCTGCCGCGGCTCAAGGATCTCGCGGTCGGCGTGCCGGGCGCCCAGGAATGGGTCAACGACCTGCCCAACGACGCCAACAAAAAGTTCGTCGCCGACTTCAAGGCGAAGTACAAGACTACGCCGTCGTTCTATGGCGCGCAGACCTATGACGCCGTATCGCTGATCGACAGCGCGGTCACCGCGGTCAAAGGCGACCTCAGCAACAAAGAAGGAATGCGCAAGGAGATGGAGAAGGCCGACTTCAAGTCGGTGCGCGGCAATTTCCGGTTCGGCAACAACCACATCCCTATCCAGAATTTCTACCTGCAGGACGCCGACAAGACCGCCGACGGCGGTTACGCGCTGCACACCGTTTCGCTTATCGTCAAGGACGACCAGGACAAGTTCCACGACAAATGTCCGATGAAGTGATCGCTTGCTGACGGAAGCACGGCGGCAGAGGCACGCGCTTCTGCCGCCGCATTTTTGCGTCAGACCGGCCGGGACCGCCGGAGCTTAAGTCATGCTCTATTTCATCGAGCAGCTTCTCAACGGCGTGCAGCTCGGCATGCTGCTGTTCCTGCTCGCGGCCGGGCTGACGCTGATCTTCGGCATCATGGATCTGGTCAACTTGGCGCATGGCTCGCTCTACATGCTCGGCGCCTATTTCGCCGCGACGTTTGCCGCATTCACTGGAAGCTTCGTGCTCGGCGCTATCCTGGCGCTGGCCGCTACGTTCGTCTCCGGCGTGGTGCTCGAGGTGATCGCGATCCGGCCGTTATACGGGCGCAGCCACCTCGACCAACTGCTCGGCACTTTCGGGCTGTTGCTGTTCTTCAACGAATTGGTGCGGCTGGTTTGGGGCCCGGCCGGCATGACGCTGTCGCTGCCGAGCGAAATGCTGACCGCGGTGCAGATTATTCCCGGTATGTACTATCCGGCTTATCGGCTCGTCATCATCGCCGCCACTTTGGCGGTCGCGGCGCTGCTCTACATCCTGGTGATGCGCACGCGGCTCGGCATGCTGATCCGCGCCGGCGCCTCGAACCGCGAAATGGTCGGCGCGCTCGGCGTCAACATCAAGCTGCTGTACACTTTGGTGTTCGGTCTCGGCGCGGCGCTGGCGGGCTTCGCCGGCCTGATGCAGGCGCCGATCCTCACGGTGCAGATCGGCATGGGCGAGAACATTCTGATCCTCGCCTTCGTCGTCATCATCATCGGCGGCATCGGCTCGATTCGCGGCGCCTTTGTCGCCTCGATCATCGTCGGGCTGATCGACACCATCGGCCGCGCCTTCCTGCCCGATTTGCTGCGCGCGGTGCTCAACACCGATGCCGCGCTGACCCTGGCGCCGGCGCTGTCCTCGATGTCGATCTACATGCTGATGGCCGGCATCCTGGTGTTTCGTCCGGAAGGACTCTTTCCGGCGGCGAGCAAATGAACGTTCATTTTCTGCTCAATCTGCGCAACGCCGTGACCGTCGGCCTCTTGGTCATCCTGGCGCTGATCCCGCTCTACGCCGCGCTGACCGGCGATACTTTCGTCATGACGCTGTTCGCCCGCGTGCTGATCCTGGCGATGGCGGCGGTGAGCCTCAATCTCATCATGGGCTATGGCGGCATGGTGAGTTTCGGCCATGCCGCCTATCTCGGCCTCGGCGGTTATGCCGTCGGCATCCTGGCCAAGGAAGGTATTGGCTCGGGTTTCATCCAATGGCCGGCGGCCATCGCGGTCTCGGCGCTGTTCGCGCTGGTGGTCGGCGCTCTCAGCCTGCGCACGCGCGGCGTTTACTTCATCATGATCACGCTCGCATTCGCGCAGATGGTCTATTACGTGGCCATCGGGCTCGACCGCTATGGCGGCGACGACGGGCTGACCATCTATAAGCGCAGCCAATTCGGCGGCCTCATCGATCTCAACAACAAGACGCTGTTCTATTACCTGTGCTTCGCGCTGCTGTTGACGAGCATCTATCTCGTCTCGCGCATGGTCAATTCGCGCTTCGGCCTCGTGATTCAGGGCGCTCGCTCCAACGAACGGCGCATGCGCGCCATCGGATTTCCGGTCTTTCGTTACAAGCTCGTCTGCTTCGTCATCGCCGGCGCGCTGTGCGGGCTTGCCGGCGCGCTCTTGGCCAATCACACCAATTTCATCAGCCCGGCGATGATGTTCTGGACCCGCTCGGGCGATCTCATGGTCATGGTCGTGCTCGGCGGCCTGGCCACGCCGTTCGGCCCGCTGATCGGCACGGTGACGTATCTGCTGCTGGAGGAGGCACTGTCGCGCGTCACCGAATATCCGGGTCTTTTCCTCGGGCCAACGCTGCTCCTGGTCGCGATCTACCTGCACGGCGGCATCGCCGGTCTGTTCGAGAGGCGCGCGCCGTGACCGAGCCGCTGCTGCAGATCGAACGGCTGACCAAGCGCTTCGGCGGCGTCATCGCCTCCCACGCCATCACGCTCGATATTCCGCGCGGCGAATTCCACGCCATCATCGGCCCGAACGGCGCCGGCAAGACCACGCTGATCGGTCTGTTGACCGGCGAGATCGCGCCGCATGGCGGCGCCATCCGTTTCGATGGCGACGATATCACCGCGCTGTCGGCCGATCGCCGCAGCCACCTCGGGCTGGCGCGCTCGTTCCAGATCACCTCGCTGTTCCGCGATTTCACCGCGCTCGACAATGTCGCGCTCGCGGTGCAGGCGCATTCCGGCCACTCGTTCCGTTTCTGGAATGACGCGCGGCGCGACGACGGCTTGCGCGCGCCGGCGCAGGCCTCGCTCGAGCGCGTCGGACTCGGCGCGCGCGCCGCCATGCGTGTCGACAGGCTGAGCCACGGCGAGCGGCGCCAGCTCGAAATCGCCATGGCGCTGGCGACGCGGCCGCGGCTCCTGCTGCTCGATGAACCGATGGCCGGCATGGGCCCGGACGAGTCCGCGCGCATGGTGACGATGCTGCGCGAGCTCAAGGGCGGCATCACTATTCTCCTGATCGAGCACGACATGGAAACCGTGTTCGCGCTCGCCGACCGCATCACCGTCCTGGTCTATGGCCGGGTCATCGCCTCGGGCGATCCGGCAACGATCCGCGCCGATGCCGCGGTGCGCGAAGCCTATCTCGGCGAGCAGGAGGCGACCCGTGGCTGAACGTACAATGACTGAGCCGCCGCTGCTCGAAGTGTCCAACATCGAGACCAGCTACGGCCAGAGCCGCGTGCTGTTCGGTATTTCGTTCGCCATCGCGCCGGGCGAAATGGTGTCGCTGATGGGCCGCAACGGCATGGGCAAGACCACGACCGTGCGCTCGATCATGGGACTGACGCGCGCGACTGCGGGCTCGATCCGCTTTGCCGGCGAGGACATCCGCGATCTGCCGTCCTATCGCGTCGCCAAGCTCGGCATCGGCCTGGTGCCGGAAGGCCGCCAGGTTTTTTCCAATCTCACCACTCGCGAAAACCTCGTCGCCACGGCCGCAAACCGCGCTGCCGCCGCGGAGCCGTGGACGCTCGAAAAAGTGCTGGCGCTGTTTCCACGGCTCGCCAGCCGCTCCGGCACCATGGCGAACCTGCTGTCCGGCGGCGAGCAGCAGATGCTGGCGATCGGCCGCGCGCTGATGACCAATCCGCGGCTGCTCATTCTCGACGAGGCGACCGAGGGGCTGGCTCCGCTCATTCGCGACGAGATCTGGCGCTGCCTGCAAAGCCTGCGCGCCGCGGGCCAGTCGATCCTGGTCATCGACAAGAATGTCGAGGCGCTGACCCGCATCGCCGATCGCCACACCATCATCGAACGCGGCCGCGTGGTGTGGACCGGCAACTCGCGAGACTTGGCAAGCGCGATCGATATCCAGCACCGCTATCTCGGCATCTGAGCGCGTATGGTTACCGATTTGCCGTTCATTGTTAATCGCGGTTTCGATTTATTTACCATGCCGTTTTTGCTATTGAAACGCGCCTCAGGCGGCAAATAAAACAGACAGAGGCACCCCATGTTGAACCAGATCAAGCGTTTCCTGAAAAACGAATCCGGCGCGGCGGCGATCGAGTACGGCCTGCTCGCGTCGGGCATTTCGGTGGCCATCATTCCTTCGGTCAAGAACGTCGGCACCCAGCTGGTGAACGTCTTCACCACCATCCAGCACGCGTTTTAAATCGACATCCGGGGAAGGCGCTCAAGCGCCTTCCGTCACCGGCAGCGTCAGCGCCGACGGATACTGCGACGAGTGGTAGATCGTGTCGGCGCCGATCTTGTTGGGCGTGTAATAATGCGTCCATAAAACATCGGTGACCGCCGAGTCGCCGTTGACGATCTCCAGCCTGATCCGATTGCCCTTCTTGAAGCGATGCGCCATCGGCTCGACGCTGATGTCGAAGCGATAGATTTTTCCAGGTTTTATCGGCGTCGGATCGCTGTGGCTGTGATACGGCTCCATCTCGCTCGATTTGTTCGGATCGAGCACACGGTGCGAAGCGCGCAGCCAGCCCTTGGTGATCCAGTACGACGCCGGATTGAGCCCCTTGGCGCGGTCGTCGGCCGCTTGCGGCATCTGCTCGGATAGTTTCACGAAGAAATCCATGTCGTCGCGGCTCGAAGCGGCGTGCAGCACGAGCTTGATCGGGCCGGCGATCTCCACATCCTGCTCGAGCGGCGCGGTGGCGAAGGTCAGCACGCGGCGCGCCGGATCGGGCTGGCTGTTCGGCCCGAAGCCGACCACGCCCAGCATCCAGCCCGGATTGGGATAACTGTAAGACGTCTTCTCCTCGCCCGACGCGGCCACGCGCGACAACGTGCCGTCGTTGAGCGAGGTCACGCTGCCGGATTTCTCCGCGCTCAAATGCCAGGTCACATAGCGCAGGCCGGGCGGCGGCCAGGTTTCCGCGCTGCGCACCGCGTCGGCGCCGCGGACGAAATATTCCACCGCGGGGCGCTTCGCGTAGTCCGTGTCCTCGCCTTTCAGATAATGATCGTAGAACGGCAGCAGCAGCTTTTCGTGCAGCTCCGGACTGTTGAACTCCTTGTTGGCGACGAAAGCGTTGACCGGACCGATCATCTTCAGTTTCTTCGGCCCCTTGGCGTGGCGGAAGCCGTCGATATTGCCGCGGGTGTGCAGATCGACCTTGCCCCAGACGCCGACCGAGTAAAGCGGCACCTCGATCTCGTGCAAACGCTCCGCCGCGCAGCGCTCGCGCCAGAACTCGTCGTAGGTCGCGTGCTGCTGGATGAGCAGGTTCAAATCGCAGGTCTGCTCGCGCGGCTGTTCGCCGTTGGCCGGATGGCGATTGATGATGCGGTTCTGGTTCCACCAATAGCTGCCGAAGAAATCGCCCAAAATGCCGCCCTGATAGACCGAGGCGCGATACGGATCGTTCAGCCCGTCGAAGGCGGCGATGCAGGCAAGCGACGGCGGTTTTTGGATCGCCATCCACCATTGCGACATGCAGAGGTAGGACTGGCCGATGCCGCCGACTTTGCCGTTCGACCACGATTGGTGGCCGACCCATTCGATGACGTCGTAGAGATCTTTCTGCTCGTTCTTGTCGAGCAGGCGAAATTCGCCGCCCGACTTGCCGCAGCCGCGGATATCCATGTTGGCGTAGACATAGCCGCGCGCGACATACAATTCGATCGGCCCGGTCTCGCGCCAGAGAAATTGCGGTGTCGCCGGCAGCGTGTTGTTGTCGTAGCGGTACGGCGACGGCGCCAGCACCACGGGAAACGGCCCCTCGCCCTGCGGCATGTAAAGCGCCACGGCGATCTCGACACCGTCATGGACGCGGATTTTGACTTCACGCGCCTGCAACTGGTCTGCCATCGATTTCCCCCGAAGGTGATTTCCAATAACGCAAGCAGTGGAAGCGGAGCATAAGGAGAGAGTACGCAGCGAGCAACGTGAGCGCGGTTGAAGAGGCGCACTCCTCATCCGGCCCCGCGATAGCGGGGGAGGATGAGCGCGATCTGCGAAATCGATTTGCAAATGATCGAACGTTTTCTCTATTCGCTTCGTTCTATCCGTTCTTCTCTATTGCCATCTCGCTGCTCGTAATCTCTTCCCTCGAAAAAGCTGAGGGGGCGGAGCGCTGATAGACGCCACCGTCCAACGGGTTTCCCCGCAGTACCGGTCAAGGTGCCGGACGGGCATATCCGCCGAAGCCAGTCCTGTTCCAATTTGCCCCGCTTGGCGGCGGGTAAACGCGGCTTTACCTTGCATTGCACTATTCAATCAACTCATTGTTATTATGTATTAAAGTTAAGCTATATCGTACAATATTGTGCATCGCAATAAAAGTGCTTGTCTTTCTCGAATCAATGATTATCCTCAAGACAAGAGCGTGAAATGCTATTGGGCAAAATGAAACTTCTCGCGGTCGCCGTCGGTGCGGCGGCCGTGATCGCTTCGCTGGCGTTTGCCGCCGTTAGCCACAACAAAGCCGGCGCGGTCAACCCAGGATTTGTCGCCTATCATGCCTTCGGGCCGGACGGCCATTTAATCGGCTCGGCCGGCAGCGCGAGCATAAGGTCCCAGTGGCAGCAGCAGGGTCTTCCGGAATAGCCCCTGCAAGCGTGCGGCAGCGAGAAGCCCCGTTTTGGGGCTTCTCGCATTTGGGGACCATGAACGGGAAGAATTGCTTGTCGGCATGGCGCGGCGGGGGCCTGGTTCGGTTCTGTTGATCCAAATCAAACCGCCTCACGCTGAGGCGCTTATGATTTTAAATGCTCAGCGGGGGTGACGCCGACGAGCCAAGCGGCCTTGACTGGACCGTTTTCACTTCTCTTCCGGCCCGGTCTTGGCCGCTTGAATGCGTGGCATTCATGGCTCCATTTCTCTACCGCTGCCCCAACACCGGTTTGAACGTCCAGAGCTGGGTCGCCGATGACCCGACCGAGCGCGACAAGGAGATTTATGAAACCGTCACCTGCGCCGTCTGCACGCGGCTGCACGTGGTGAACCCGGCGACCGGAAAAGTGCTTGGCGCCGACGACGACTAGCGCATCGCGCCTAATTGTTCAGCGTGCGCCGTCGATAACGTCATGGCATCAGGGTTTCCCCTCATCGCCTTCATCGATCTTGGCGCTGGTAAACTTGAACTCGTGAAATTCGCCGCAAATCCGGCAGCGCAGGCGTATTTTTGCGTCCGCCGGCAGAAATTGCATGTCGCCTGAGTTGGCTTGGAAACCGCTGTCGAATTCCTGCCCGGTCTTTTCGCAATGAAAAATAACGTCACCCACAATCCTGTCTCCGTCCGCTTCGAACGGACGGCAAACTGGCAATTCCCGTCGCTGCCGCATTGATCGGGATCAATACGCGCCGTGCGCTTGCGCAAGCGGCAATGATCGTTTCGCCCGACCGGCGGCTCAATTGATATTGACCAGCGCGCCGCCGTCGACCGGCAGCGCCACGCCGGTGATGAAATTCGCCTCGTCGGAGGCGAGAAACAGCGCGGCATTGGCGACGTCCCAGGCGGTGCCCATCTTGCGGCGCAGCGGCACCCGCGCGTCGCGGGCGGCGGCGACCTCGGCCCGGCTCTTGCCGCTGACTCTGGCACGCGTATCGACCGCCATCGGCGTGTCCATCAAGCCGGGCAGGATGACATTGGCGCGCACGCCGAATTCGGCATTCTGGATGGCGACCTGCTGGGTGAACGCGATCATGCCGGCCTTGGTCGCCTTGTAGGCCACATAGGGGTAGTTCTCCAAAGCGGAGATCGACGAGATCATGATGATGACGCCCGAGCGCTGCGCGCGCATCGGCGGCAGCACGTGCTTGGCGGCCATGATGGCGCCGCGCAGGTTGATGGTGGCGATGCGGTCGAACGCGGCCTCGGTGAATTCGTCAAGCGGCGCGTCGCCGCCGGCGAGGCTCAAGCCCACATTGTAGTGCAGGATATCGACGCGGCCCCAGCGCTGCCGCGCCGCCTCGACCATCGCCTTGAGCGTCGCCTCGCGGGTCACGTCCGCTTCGAACGCGACGCATTCGCCGCCGCCGACCGCTTGCCGCGCCATCGCCGCCGTTTCCTCGGCGGAGGCGAGATTATTGTCGACAGCCAGCACCTTGGCGCCTTCCTGCGCGAACCGCAAAACCGTGGCGCGGCCATTGCCCATCCCCTCGCCCGGCGACTGCCCGGCGCCGACCACGATGGCGATCTTGTCTTTGAGACGCATTTTTCGGACCTCGGTTTCGATAGGACCATGGCACCTGTGACGACTTTACGGGCGCGCTGATGGGTGGGGAAGGTCGTCGGATGGGCAGAGCGAACCGATATTCGATGTCGGCTACTTCCTGTGCGGAACCGCAGCATCGATAGGCGTGTTGTCAATCCAAAGGGGCTAGGCCGATACTTCGGCTCGAAGGAGACCGCGATGCAAACGACGAGATTTCAGAGGATGGCGTTGGCGAGGTTTTTCGTGGCCGGATGGGTGGCCTTCTTCAGCGTAGCAATCGCACATGCACAGCCGCTTTATGCCGCCCCACCACCGCCACAGCCACCGCCGACCTTCAATCCATCGACTCCATACACTGTGCCTCAATCGCCCGAGACCCCCGTTTCACCAGGACTGCCACGCGCCTTTCCGAGTTCATCCGAGGGGGTCGCGCCTTCGGTTGTAAGTCCACCCGGCGCGGTCGCTCGCTCTCATCGGCGGATTACAGCGACGGGGACATCCAATGTCGCGAAAACGCACGAAAGCCGATATAGCCCTCTGCGTCACCGTCGGAACTGGAGCCGCGGAAGTCAAACCGCTGATATTGAGCGCCTTTGGACAGCACGTCGATTCACAGTTGAGTCCAACGGTTGGGGAGTGTGCGGTGCGTTCGAATCCGTGAACAGATGTAATGCAGAGTGGACTCCTCGTTCGCATCGATGCGGGTGCATCGTGAGATAACACGTGAGATTGAATGCCTGACGCTGCGGGCGATGTTCGATATCGGCTATGTTCTTTGAGCCTTCCGCGTTGCATTGGCGGAAGGATCGCCAGGACGATATTTGTTTTCGGGTAAGTTGGTCGGAGTGGCAGGATTTGAACCTGCGACCCCCTCGTCCCGAACGAGGTGCTCTACCAGGCTGAGCCACACTCCGACTGCCGCGGCTTATACAAGCCGCATTCCGTAGTCGCAAGCGCTGCCGGCTTGCCCCGGTTGCGCTTGCGCGCTCCCGCTATTTAGGCACTGATCCTCCGCCATGACAGCCCCTTTGGTGACCCGCGTATCGAGGGCCGATGCCTCAGCCATTGGCGACGCGGTGCGCTGCCTCAAGGCCGGTGGCCTCGTCGCCTTCCCGACCGAGACGGTTTACGGCCTCGGCGCCGACGCCACCGACGGCAGGGCCATCGCCCGGCTCTACGAGGCCAAGGGCCGGCCGGCGTTCAATCCGCTGATCGCGCACGTCGCCGACCTTGCCGCGGCGCGGGTGCTGGCGCGGTTCGATGCGGAAGCCGAAAAACTTGCCGCGGCATTCTGGCCGGGACCGCTGACCCTGGTGCTGCCCAAGGCCGCGGGCTGTCCGGTCGCCGAGCTGGCAACCGCCGGCCTCGACAGCATCGCCGTGCGCGTGCCCCATCACCCGGTGGCGCAGAAAATTCTCGCCGCGTTCGGCCGGCCGATCGTGGCGCCGTCAGCCAACCGCTCCGGACACGTCTCACCGACCACGGCGGCCCATGTGCTCGCCGATCTGCGCAACCGCATCGATCTCATCGTCGACGGCGGCTCTACTCCGGTCGGCGTCGAATCCACGATCGTCGCCTGTCTCGGCGAACCGATGCTCCTGCGGCCCGGCGGCCTGGCACGCGACGACATCGAACGGGTGCTGGGGCGACCGCTAAACGAGCCGCCCGCCGGTATCGCTGCAACCGATGATGCGCCGCTCGCGCCCGGCATGCTGGCCTCGCACTATGCGCCGCGCACGCCGCTGCGGCTCGATGCGCGCCGTGTTGCCGCCGGGGAAGCGCTGCTCGCGTTCGGACCGAAACTTGCCGAAGGGAGCGAGGACGCGGCGACTGTCCTCAACCTCTCGCAGCGCGGCGATCTGATCGAGGCGGCGGCCAATTTGTTTTCGCACCTGCGCGCGCTCGACGCCCAGGGCGCAAAATCGATCGCGGTGATGCCGATCCCCCACGACGGCCTCGGCGAAGCCATCAACGACCGGCTGGCGCGCGCCGCGGCGCCGCGGTGAACGGTCGGGCCGCAGTTTGAATTGAACGACACGCCTTTATCGATTCGGCAGCCGCTCAAAGGTCGGCAAGCCGTCGGGGATTTGATGGAACGCCTGCTTGTCGATGGTGTAGATCGCCATCTGCGGGCCGCCAAAAAGGCTTGGATCGTCGAACGTACCGATTTTCAAGATCACGGCGGCCAGACCGGGCCGACGCGTGGCCAGATGCGTGCCGCATTCGGCGCAAAATTCCCGCGTCACCGCGCGTTCAAGATCGCTGCGGGTAAATTGCTTGGGCGTCCCCGCCGTGTAACTGAAGCCGTCGGGCGGCATGAGCATGAACATGTTGGGCGCGCCGCCGCTGATATACTGGCATTCGCGGCAGTGGCATTGCGCTTTGAGCATCGGCTCGCCCTCGGCCACATAGCGCACCTTGCGGCAATAGCACCCGCCTTCCAACTTCATGGCATTCTCCCTGATGCGAGTATGGCCGCTCGTGGGTCGCGCGCAAGTGGGGCATGATTTCTGGCCGCGCCACGACCCGATGAATGACGCGCTTGCGCGGCGTTTGCCCGGCTGTCATCTATGGGGTCTGACCTCGTTTGCCTGGACCTGTCCCGATGCTCGATAAGCCGCCAAATCCGCACGCCACAAGTCAGCACGCTATAAAACTCGACCCCGAGCTCCTCGCGCGCTTCACCGCGATCGTCGGCGAAAAATTCGCCATCACCGATCCGGACCTTAAGGCGCCGTATCTGGTCGAGATGCGCAACATGTTCCAGGGCCACACCCCGGTGGTGTTGCGGCCGGGGTCGGTCGCCGAAGTGTCGCAAATTGTCAAGCTCGCCAACGACACCGACACGGCGATTGTGCCGCAGGGCGGCAATACCGGCCTGGTCGGCGGCCAAATCCCGCTGCACAACGAGATCGTGCTTTCGCTCAACCGCATGGATCGCATCCGCGAGGTCGATCCAACTTCCAACACCATCACCTGCGAGGCCGGCGTCACTTTGCAGCGCACGCGCGAGGCCGCCGCGGCAGTCGACCGGCTCTATCCGCAACTCTTGCCCTCGGAAGGCACCTGCACCATCGGCGGCAATCTCTCGACCAATGCCGGCGGTACGGCGGCGATCGCGCACGGCATCGCGCGCTCGCACGTGCTCGGCATCGAGGTGGTGCTGGCCGACGGCCGGGTCATGAACAATCTCAACAAGCTGAAAAAGGACAATACCGGCTACGACCTGAAAAATCTTTTCATCGGCGCCGAAGGCACGCTCGGCATTATCACCGCGGCGGTGCTGCGGCTCGTGCCGCGGCCGCGCTCGGTGGAGACCGCGTTTGCCGGCATCAAATCGCCGGAGGCGGCGCTGGAGCTCCTCGGCATCGCCACGGAGCGCACCGCCGGCGGCGTCACCTCGTTCGAGATCATGACCCGGCGCGGCATCGAGCTCGTGCTCGAGCACGGTGCCGGCTGCCGCGACCCGCTCGCTACGCCGCACGACTGGTACGCGCTGATCGAATTGTCCTCGCAGCAGCGCGAAGGCTTGCGCGAGGTGATGGAAGAGATCCTCGCCGAAGGCATGGAGAAAGGCCTCGTCGCCGACGCCACCATCGCCGACTCGATCGAGCAGGCCAAGATGTATTGGCGCATCCGCGAATTGTTCGGCGAGGTGCAGCGTTACGCCGGCGGCTCGATCAAGCACGACGTCTCGGTGCCGGTCGCCGCCGTGCCGGCCTTCATCGCCGAAGCCAACGCCGCCGTCACCAAGCTCATTCCCGGCGCGCAGCCGCTGCCGTTCGGCCATCTCGGCGACGGCAATATCCATTACAACGTCACCCAGCCGGTCGGCGCCGACAAGGCGGAATATTTGCGGCGCTGGGACGACGTCAACGCCGTGGTCTTCGCGGTGGTGAAGAAATACGGCGGCTCGATTTCAGCCGAGCACGGCATCGGCGTGGTCAAGCGCGATCTGTTGCCGTCGGTGAAGGACCCGGTCGCGTTTTCGTTGATGCGCGATATCAAGCAGCTGCTGGATCCGAAGGGGATTCTCAATCCCGGCAAGGTGCTGTAGCGACAGCGCCGCGATAAAAAAAGCAATAACTTGTAAGAACGCCGAGAAAGCGGCCTTGATCGCTTGGACGGCATTCTGTTCGTGTTGATGATCTTGTCAAGGATCGAAGACCGCCGGAGGCGGCGGCGCTTTCGCGCCGTCCTTGACAAGATCATCAACACGAACAACGAGCATCCAAGCGATCAAGGCCGCACTGCGATCAGTTTCAGATTTATTGATCTTCAACAGCTGCTAAACCTGAAGCGAAAAGGCTTCCATCAGGCCGCGCTTGCCGGCGGGCGTAATCGTCAGCGCCCGGCCGTCGCGCACCCGCTCGATCCATTTCAGCTCGAAACAGCGATCGGCCAACGCCGCGCCGACCGCGCCGCCGATATGCGGGCGCCGCTCCGTCCAATCCAGACACGGCCGGCAGAACACCCGGCGCTTGGCGCGTGCGTGGGAGAGATCGACGCCGAGCTTGCTTAAGAATTCCGCGCCGGTCGGCGTCACTTCGCCGGCTTCGTTGCCGAGAATGACGTGCTCGTGCTCGATCAGCCGATCGGCCAAGCCGACACCGAGCATACCGGCGATGTGGTCGTAGCAGGTGCGGGCGTGGCGCAGCTTGTCGTCGAGATGCGATTTCGGCTGGTAGCGCGGCGGGCCTTCGAGCGCGACGTTCATGATGCTTTCCAGCATCTGCCCGACATGGGGCCCGGCCAGGCGATAGTAGCGGTGGCGGCCTTGCTTCATCGGCACCAGGAGTCGCGCCGCGGCGAGCTTGCCGAGATGGCCGCTGGTGGTCTGCGGCGTCACGCCGGCGGCAAAGGCCAGCTCGGTCGCGGTCAGCGCGCGGCCGCCGAGCAGCGCGCAGAGGATATTGGCGCGGGCCGGATCGCCGACCAAAGCCGCGACTTCGGCCATTTGCGGTGCGTTCGACATGCATCGAATATGGACGCCGCCGTGCGCCATTGCTACCGGCAATGCTTCGCTCGCGGCCGAAGCAAATCGGGTGCAAAACGGGTGGACTAGCGCGACCGGCGTACCGATGTTGCGGCTGAGCAAAGGAAATGCCGTGAGCGATAAAGCCGCCCTCCCCCTGCCGCGCGTCTTCTACGGCTGGTTCGTCGTCGCCGCGGCCTTTGCCGTGACCTTCGTCGATTTCGGCTGCGCCTATTCGTTCAGCGCCTTTGTCGCCCCGCTGCAGCAGGACTTCGGCATGTCGCGCGGTTCCGTGTCGCTGGTGTTCTCGCTGGCGGGCTTTCTCTATTTCAGCCTCGGCATGGTGAGCGGCCCGCTCGCCGACCGCTGGGGCTCGCGGCAAATGGCCGTGATCGGCATGATTTTGATCGGGCTCGGCTTGGCCGCAGCGAGCGCGGCGCGCAGCCTGACGCAAGTCTATGCCGCCTATGGGCTTGGCGTTGGTTTAGGCGTCGGCTGCTCCTATGTGCCGGCCATGGGCGCGGTGCAGCGCTGGTTCGTGCGCCGCCGCGGCTTTGCCTCGGGGCTTGCTTCCGCCGGCATCGGCGTCGGCACGCTCGCGGTGCCGCCGTTCGCGTCGTTCCTCATCGGAGCAACGGGTTGGCGCGAGGCCTATCTCATCCTCGGCGTTCTCGCGGCAATCGTCGGCGTCGCCATGGCACTCTTGATCGCCAACGATCCGCGCGACCGCGGCCTGGCGCCGGACGGCGACGCGGTACGGGAGAATGTTCAAACCGATCCGTCCGGCGGCGCTGCCATGCGCGAAGCGATCACATCGCGGCGCTTCATCGGCCTCTATGCCGCCTGTCTCGCCTGCTCGTTCGGCGTGTTCGTTCCGTTCGTCCATCTCGTGCCCTACGCGGTGGATCACGGCGTGACGCAAGCGCGCGGAGTTTTGCTGGTGGGCGCGATCGGCGTCGGCAGCGCCGCCGGGCGTTTCTTCCTCGGCGGCATTGCCGACTGGCTCGGCCGCGAGCTGTCGCTGGCAGCGATGTTTGTCGGCATGGCGCTCGCTCTCGTCATTTGGGCGTTGGCGACGGGCTTTTGGCCGCTGGCGGTATTCGCATTTTTGTTCGGCGTCGCCTATGGCGGCTGGGTCGCACTGCTGCCGGCGGTGGTGATGGACTATTTCGGCGGCCGCAACGTCTCAGGCCTCATCGGCGTGCTTTACACCAGCGTCGGCTTCGGCACCTTGATCGGCCCGAGCGCCGCCGGCTTCGCCTTCGATGCCACCGGGAGCTATACGATCCCGATCCTCGCCAGCATTTTAGCCAACGTCATCGCCGCCGCGATCACCATCGCCACGTCGCGGCCGTCACGCGGCTAAAACAACGACGCCTGATCGTCGGACGGTTTTGGCTGTTTTTCTTTTTTCTCTTTGGCGACGGGTGGGCTCACCGCCGCTTGCGCGGCGCCGGCCGGAACCGGCGCAATCAACGCCGCAGAATCGTTGGCAACGCGATTGACCGCAGTCGAGACCTCATAGACTTCGAGCAGCGCTTCGTCGGCCGGCGCGATCAGGGCTGCGGCGACGTCGGCTTCGACATTGGCGCAGTCGAGCCACAGGTCGAAAGCTTCCGGCTGAACGAACACCGGCATGCGATCGTGCACGGCCGCGAGCGTGCGGTTTGCCGTGGTGGTGATGATGGCGGCGGTATCGAGCTCTTCGCCGTTCGGCCCGGTCCAGGTTTCGTACAGGCCGGCGAAGGCGAGCGGCGGCGCGGTGCCGTCGCCGCCGCGTTTGGCGCGCACGAAATACGGCCGCTTCGGCGTGCCGGCTTTGCCCAAAACCTGCCATTCATAAAAGCCGTCGGTCGGAATGAGGCAGCGCCGCCGCCGCATGGCGTTACGAAAGGCCGGCTTGTCGAGCACCGATTCGCCGCGCGCATTGATCAGGAGCGGAAACGTCTTCGGGTCCTTGACCCAGGATGGCAGCAAGCCCCAGCGCATCAGCGCGAAGGAGCGCTTGCCGTCGTGCAGGCGCACGACGGGGATCGGCTGGGTCGGCGCCACGTTATAGCGCGGCGGAAAATTCGGCTGTTCGCTATAGCCGAAAAGCGCCCGGATCGCTTCCGGCGTCGAGATGATGACATAGCGTCCGCACATAGTCTAAGAACCTTGGTTTAAGTACCTCGGACCAAGCAGCTGAGTTAATCACCGTCCGCGCCTTTTGCGAGACTAGCCGAAATCACGCGAGCTTCGATGAGCAACGACGAGCGATCGCGCACTTATCCAACGCGGCCATATCTGGCGGTGAGCGCCGCCATCTTCCGCGACGGCCGGGTGCTGATCGTGCGCCGGGCGCGGCCGCCGGCCCACGGCCTCTATACGCTGCCGGGCGGCGGCGTCGAGCTCGGCGAGACCTTGGAGGAAGCCGTCATCCGCGAGGTCCGCGAGGAGACCAGCCTCGATGTCGAGCCGGTGGCGCTGGCCGGCTATCGCCAGGCCATCACCCGCGATGCCGCCGGCGGAGTCGAACGCCATTTCGTGATTTTGCCGTTCGCGGCGCGCTGGATCTCAGGCGAGGTTGCGCTCAACGAGGAATTGGCCGAAGCGCAATGGCGCGAACCGTCGGCGCTCGCCGACTTGGAAACCACCGAAGGGCTCGGGCTGATCGTCAACGCAGCCTGGGACCGGATCGTGGAGGCGCGGTGATGCCGCGTGCCTCAACAGTGCCGCGTTGTCATGCTTGTTCGACTGTCCGCGCGACCCTTAGGTTTGCACCTCCGATGCTTCGAACATTGACCGCACTGTTGTTTGCTTTGTGCCTCGCGGCTCCGCCGGCCGGCGCGCAATTTTTCCAATTCGGACAGCCGCCGCAGCAGCCGTACCAACAGTATCCGCCCAGACCGCAGGCCCCGGCCCAGCCGAAACCCGGGCTGCCGCCGGCGGGCAGGGCCCAGCCCCCGGGTGCGCCGCAGTCGGCGGCGCCGGTGGCGCCGCAGATAGTGTCCGCGCCTTACGATCACGATTTGCAGCGGCTGTCGGAAATCCTCGGCGCGCTGCATTTCCTGCGCGGCATTTGCGGCAGCAATGAAGGCCAGAAGTGGCGCAACGAAGCGCAAGCGCTGATCGAGGCCGAAGCGCCCAGCGGCGACCGCCACGACCAGATGGTGGCAAGCTTCAACCGCGGCTATCGCGGCTTCCAGCAAAGCTACCGCAGCTGCACGCCGGCGGCCGGCGTCGTCATCCAGCGCTACCTCGAAGAGGGCGCCCATATCGCCCGCGAGATCACCGCCCGCTACGCTAACTAATAGCGGAAATAGCGGTCCTGCAGGCATTAACCCTGCCCCGAGGTTCGATTTTTACCCCCGAAATCCCATGCTAGTTTGATTTCAGGACAGGGACGCCGCCGGGGTAGTGGCGAGAGAAAACAGAAAATGAGTACGGCGACACCAAATTTAGCCGCGCGCGAAGCGGTGCCCGAGCATGAGCAAAAGCGCATCGCGCTCGGTTATCTGCACGACGCCTGGATCGAGGCGCTGCACGACGGCATCGAGGGCGATTGCCTGGCGCAGACCGCGCTGTTTTTGGCGCTGGCCGAACTGACCACGACCTACGGCGAGGACGCCGCCGCCCGCTACGCGGAAAATTTGGGCGCCCGCATCCGCAACGGCGAATTCTCGGTCCAGATCTCGCGGCAATAGCCGCAACGCTCGCGAAAATTTCCGGTTTCAGCCGCGCTCGGGATTGAGCGCGGTCAATCCGTAATGCCGTGTCAGCACCGCCTCGATATCGGCGGGGAAGAACGGCTTTTTGAGAAAAGCAGCGCCCTGCAGGCGCACGCGTTCGGCGAGCGAAGCGTCCTGCGCCGACGACATCACCACGACGGTCATGCGCCGCTTCTCGCGCTTGAACTCGGCCAGCGTCTCCAGGCCGTTGAAGCCGGGCATGTTGTAGTCGAGAAAGACGATGTCGAATTCGCTCTCGCGCGCGAGCTTGAGCGCGGCTGCACCCTCGGCCGCTTCGCTCACGTCGAAGGGGAATCGCGTCGCGCCGAGAATTTTGCGCACGATGCTGCGCATAGTCGAGGAATCGTCGACGACGAGGACGCGGCTCGCAATCCGCACCCGCATCGAGCGCTCCACCAGCCGCCGCGCCTGTTCGAGCCGCACCGGCTTGGCCGCCGCCGCATCGGTGGTGAGCGGCGCGATTGCGGCATCCGGCGCGGCGAGCAGCACCAGGAACGCCGGCTTGCGCTCCGCGCGCGCGGCCGCAACCACCTGCGCGGTCGCAACCCCCGCGATGGCGCCGTCGATGAAGACGAGATCGGCGCCGTCGCCGAGCCCCTGACATGCCGCGGCGACGCTCTTGCATTCGACGAGCTCGATGGGCACCCGTGCCGTCGACGCCGCCTGCCGGAACATCTCGTGATCGGTCTGCACCGCGGACAGCAAATTGCCCGCAATGACAACAGCTCGTCGGTCATGCGCTCACCCCCCTGAACGCGTGCTTGCGAATGGCGCGATCGGCACCGCAGAACAACTTATTTTGGAAAATAGTCCGGCGGCCCCCACAGCCATTGTGTCATTTTACACGTGTCCCCAAAAGATTTACAACGTCAGGTGTGCTTCGGGCCGCGTTTTTGATTGTCGAATGCACAGAAAATTCCACCACCTGTCCGAGCCTTGAGAGATATCGGCCGGTGTCCTAGATTCGCTGGCAATATTTGGAAAGTTTTTGCCATGAAGGCCGCCCTGCTCCCGGATCGTGGCGTGGTCAAAGTCGCCGGTGACGGCGCGCGGAGCTTTTTGCACGGGCTTGTGACCGCTGACATTCTCGAGCTCACGCCGGGAACAGCGCGGTTTTGCGCGCTGCTGACGCCGCAGGGCAAGATCATCGCCGATTTCATCGTCGCCGAGGCGCCTGCCGGGAATGGCGGCGGCTTTTTCCTCGATGTGCAGCGGGCGCTTTGCTCCACTCTGGTTGCCAAACTAAATATCTACAAACTCCGCGCGAAAGTGATCGTCGAAGACCTCTCCGCGGTGCTTGGCGTGCTGGCCGCCTGGGGCGGCAGCAGCACGACCAAAGGTGGCACGACAAAACTTGGGCTGAGCTATTCCGATCCGCGGCTGCCGGCGCTCGGGCTTCGCGTGATGCTGCCGCCGCATCTTGCCGCACAAGCCGCGGCAGAGCTCGGCGCGACCCTGGTCGAAGCCGGGCAATACGAGGCGCACCGCATCGCGCTTGGCGTGCCGCAGGGCGGCGCAGATTTCAGCTACGGCGACGCCTTCCCGCACGAGACCGACATGGACCAGCTCGGCGGCGTCGATTTCAGCAAAGGCTGTTATGTCGGCCAGGAAGTCGTCTCGCGCATGGAGCATCGCGGCACGGCGCGCACCCGCGCGGTGCCGGTGCGCTATGACGGCGCGGCGCCGGCGCCGGGCGCCGCGGTGACGGCCGGCGACCGCCAGGTCGGCACCATGGGTTCCGCCGCGGCCGGCCGCGCGCTGGCGCTGTTGCGGCTCGACCGGGTGGAGGAGGCGATGGCGCGTAACGAGCCGCTCATCGGCGGCGGCGTGCCGATCCATCTGGTCAAGCCGGACTGGGCGCGCTTCGCCTTCCCCGGCGAAACCAAAGCCGCCGAATGAAAGCTTCCGCCTCATGAAAGCTCCCATACACGCCGACGGCATCGTGCGCTGTCCCTGGCCCAAGGACGATGCGCTCTACGTCGCCTATCACGACCAGGAATGGGGCGTGCCGGAATACGACGACCGCGCGCTCTACGAAAAGCTCATGCTCGACGGCTTCCAGGCCGGCCTGTCGTGGATCACCATCCTGCGCAAGCGCGACAACTTCCGTCGCGCCTTCGACGGTTTCGTTCCGGAGAAAATCGCCCGCTACCGGCCGGCCAAAGTCGAACGGCTGATGCAGGATTCAGGCATCGTGCGCAACCGCGCCAAGATCGAAGGCGCCGTGCGCTCGGCGCGAGCCTGGCTCGACATCATGGACAAGGGGCCGGGCTTTTCGAAGCTGCTGTGGGATTTCCTGGACGGCAAACCGAAGGTCAACCACTACAAATCTCGAGGCCAAGTACCGGCGGAGTCCGCAATCTCGCGCGCAATCTCCAAGGAGCTGGCGCAGCGCGACTTCAAATTCTGCGGGCCGACCATCGTCTATGCCTTCATGCAGGCGGTCGGCATGGTCAACGACCACCTCGTTACCTGCCACCGTCATGAGGCGTGCCAGAAACTCGGGTCGCACGGTCGTGGCTGACACGGCGCAGCGCGCCAAGCGGGCGACACGAATGTCGACGGCGCCGCGCGCCTGGCAGCGCATGCTGTCGGGGCGCCGGCTCGATTTGCTCGATCCGTCGCCGCTCGACATCGAGCTGGAAGACATCGCGCATGGCCTGGCGCGGGTGGCGCGCTGGAACGGCCAGACCAAGGGCGCGCATATCTATTCCGTCGCGCAACATTGCCTGTTGGTCGAGGCGCTGGCGCGGCTGCGCGCGCCGCGGCTCGATCGCGGCGGCCGGCTCGCGGTGCTGTTGCACGACGCGCCCGAATACGTGATCGGCGACATGATCTCGCCGTTCAAGGCGGTGATCGGCGGCGACTACAAGGCGGTCGAGCTGCGGCTCCTCAGCGCGATCCACCGCCGCTTCGGGCTGCCGGCGGAAGCCTCGGCCGAGCTCAAAGCGCTGATCAAGACCGCCGACAGCGGCGCGGCCTATCTCGAAGCCACCCGGCTCGCCGGCTTCGAAGCCGCGGAAGCGCGCCGCTTCTTCGGCCGGCCGCCGGCGGTCTCCGCCACCATGGAGCGCGATTTCCTCAAACCCTGGCCCGCCGAGACGGCGGAGGCGCGCTATTTCGAGCGGATCAAAAAACTCGCCGGCGTCTGATCGTCACACTTGCGCCGTGCGCAATACCTATATGAAAGAAACCGAGGCAATCGATTCCTGATCCATGATTCACGTCTGCTCGCTCGCCCGCCTTCATGAAACCGTCGAGGACACCGGCGCGCGCCATGTCGTGTCGCTGATCGGCGACGAAGCCAATGTGGTGCGGCCGCAAAGCGTCGCGCCGGAGAACCATCTGTGGCTGCGGCTGCACGATATCTCAGTACCTCTCGACGGCTACATCATGCCGGGCGAGGAACACGTCGCCGATCTCATCCGTTTCGTGCGCGGCTGGGACCGCCGTGCGCCGATGGTGGTGCATTGCTACATGGGCATCAGCCGTTCGACGGCGAGCGCCTATGCCAGCGTCTGCGCGCTCAATCCCCATCGCGACGAGATTGGCATCGCGCAGGCGTTGCGGCGCGCCTCGCCGACGGCGACGCCGAATATCCGCATCGTGTCGCTGGCCGACCGGTTGCTCGGCCGCGACGGCCGCATGGTCGCCGCCATCGAGACCATCGGCCGGGGCACTTTTGCCGAAGAAGCCGCGCCGTTCCGGCTCGACCTGGAGTAGACTGCGGAGCGCCGCATTGTAGATTCGCAAATAGCGATCTGCGCCGGGGGCTCCGATGGTCGGCTGGATCATATTGGCCGTAGTGTTGTTCTTGGCCGCTCCTGTCAGTGCCGTTATCGCGGTGATGGCGGCAAGCCGAAGCCGCAGCGAGTTGCGGCAACTGGACGAGCGGTTGAGGATATTGGAGCGGGCAGCCGCCGCAGGTGTACCGCCGGCAACGCTCCAGTCCGCTGCAGCTCCAGCCCCAATTGTTGCTGCGCCGGTAGAGCCTACGCCCTCGCCTGCCCCATCAACGTCGCCGCCACCGTCACACCCGCGTTCGCCGCCAACATCCGTTCAATCGCCGACGCCTCAAGCGATCGGCCTCGAGGAAAAATTCGGCACCCGCTGGGTGGTCTGGGTCGGCGGCGTGGCGCTCGCGCTCGGCGGCATTTTTCTGGTGCGCTATACGATCCAGCAGGGCCTGATCGGTCCGGGCGTGCGGATTTTTCTCGGCGCCTTGCTGGCGCTTGCGCTGGTCGCCGTCGGCGAATGGTCGCGGCGCACCGAGAAGCTGTCAGCGCTCTCCGTCGTGCCGTCGGCGCATATTCCAGCCACGCTGACCGCGGCTGGCACCACGGTCGCCTATGCCACCGTCTATGCGGCGTACGGGCTCTACGGATTCTTGCCACCGGCAGCCGCCTTCATCCTGCTCGGCGTTGTGGCGCTGCTCACTTTGGGCGCCGCGTTGCTGCATGGACCGGCGCTCGCCGGCCTGGGCGTGATCGGCGCCTATCTGGCGCCGATGCTGGTCACCTCCGCCGAGCCCGATTTCTGGTCGCTTTATATTTACATCGCGGTGGTCAATGCCGCCGCTTTCGCGCTGGCGCGCTTTCGCATGTGGGCCTGGCTCGCCATCGCGGCGATCGTGCTGGGCGCGCTATGGACGCTGCCGGGAATACAGGCTGATACCGTCACCGCGCTGGGCGCGCACGTCTTCCACGCGCTCGCCGGCTTCGCGCTTGTCGCCACGTTCCTGGTCTGCGGCTTGTTGTACGGGCCGCCGGCCGTGCCCGGCGCTGTCGACCGCCTCTCGACGCTGGCGCTAGCGGTCTATCTGTTGGCCGGCGCGGTTCTGGTGCTGGCGAGCCGGCATGATCCCTCAGCGCTCACCGCCTTTGTCGTCCTCACCGTCGCGACGGTCGCCATCGCTTGGCGCACCGAGGCTGCGGCCGGCGCCGTGCCGGTCGCCGCGGTCCTGGCCGCGCTGGTGATGGCGCACTGGGCGGTGCACATGAATGTGCAAGGCCTGCTGGCGCCGTCCGGCCCGACGGCGCCGGCAATACCGGAGCCGGAGCGCTACGACTACGGCTCGCACCTGATCCTCGCCGCCGGCTGGGCCGTGCTATTCGGCGCCGGCGGATTTTTGGCGCAAGGCCGCTCGTCGCGCGCGCTGGCGCCGATGCTGTGGAGCGCCACGGCGGTATTCGCGCCGCTCGCCATGCTCATCGCGCTCTATTACCGCATCGCGCAGCTCGATCGATCGCTGCCATTCGCGGCGCTGGCGCTGCTCGTGGCTGCGATTTTTGCGCTTGCGACCGAGACGCTGGTGAAACGCGAGCCGCGGCCCGGCCTGATGGCGGCGGGCGCGATGTTCGCCACCGGCACGCTGGGCGCGCTGGCGCTGGCGCTGACCTTTGCGCTGGAAAAGGGCTGGCTCACCATTGCCCTTGCCCTGATGGTGCCGGGCATCGCCTGGGTCGTCGAACAACGGCCGCTGCCTTGGCTGCGCTGGCTTGCCGCCATCATGGTCGCGGTGGTGGTCGCGCGCGTGGCTTACCAACCGACGATCGCCGGCGCCGATCTCGGCACCATGCCGATCTTCAACTGGCTGCTGTACGGCTATGGCGTCCCGGCCGCCGCCTTCTGGACCGCGGGATGGCTGTTGCGGCGCCGCGCCGATGATCTGCCGGCACGCATCGTCGATGCCGGCGCCATCCTGTTCACCGTTCTGCTCGCTATTCTCGAGATCCGCCACTACGTCACCGGCGGCGATATCTACCGCGTGCGCGACGGCGTCGTGGAAGCCATGCTCTACGTCAATGTCGGGCTGGCGATGACCATCGGGCTCGAGCGCGTGCGCGGGCGCACCGGCAGCATGGTGCACAATGCTGGAGCGCTATTGGTCGCGGCGCTGACGCTCGTCGCCGTCATCGTCGTGCTCCTGCTCGCCTGGGGTCCGCGCTTCAACGACAATCCGGTGGGCGGCGCGTTCTTCAACCTGATCCTTTTGGGTTACGGTCTGCCTGCGGTGCTCGCCGTCACGCTGGCGCTGATCGCGCGCACCACGCGGCCGATCTCCTACCGAGTCGCCGCCACCGTCACCGCGGTGACGCTTGCTTTGTTCTATCTGACGCTCGAAGTGCGGCGGCTATTTCATGGGCCGATATTGGCCGGGCCGATCAGCGATGCCGAGCAATATGCCTATTCGACCGTCTGGCTCGCCTTCGGCATCGTGCTGCTTGCGGTCGGCTTCTACCTGCGCTCGCAGCCGGCGCGGCTGCCCGCGCTCGCCGTCATCGCGTTGACCGTCGCCAAGGTGTTCATCATCGATACCGCGAGCATCAGCGGCATCTACCGCGCGCTGTCGGTGATCGGGCTTGGTGTGGTGCTGCTCGGCATCGGCTGGGTTTACCAGCACGTGCTCTATCCGCGCGCGCGATCCGAGGAAGCTTCGTAACTTGCCGGCGTGTTATTCGTCCGACGGACGCGCAGTCGCAACTGATGTCGCCGATCCCGGCGCCGGCGCCAGGTCTCGCTTGACGCTGGCACCGCCGATCGCACTGCGCGGATTGCGCTGATAGAAGTCGCAATAGGCGAACGACAGGCCTGAGATCGAGCCACGGAAGCTGTGGTAATCGATCTTCTGCACCCGAAAGCACGGCTCGATCGGCAGGCCGGCGAGGTGCGCGCACATCGAATTGCTGCTGACCTTGATGGTGCCGGCCGGTAGCGCGGCGAAGCGCACCTGGCTCTGGCCGCCCGGCCGGATGGTGCCGACCACGGAGCCGTCGGAGAAGATGCGGCCCATGCCGGCAGTGCCGTCGAAGCAGGTATAGGTGAACAGCTTGCCGACGACAAAGGCCCTGGCCTGCTCCGGCGCGAGCTCCTCGGCGACCGCCGAAGCGGCCCCCACCACGAATGCACAGACGATGGCCACGCGCAGCAACATGGGCGACTCCACGATCGACATGCGAGCGACGTTAACAAAATTTCTTAACGGTCCCCTTACCATACCGCCCCCAATCGTCCCCAACTTTATGGCCAAATCGCGGACGTCTTTACCCAATCTTTACCACGATCCGGCCGCGCACCTGCCCCTCGACGATGCGGCGGCCGGCTTCGAT
>JBEKKM010000023.1:0-38807 GCA_050010715.1 Xanthobacteraceae bacterium
ACCTATGTGATCGACGATGTCGTGCACTATTGCGTGGCCAACATGCCGGGCGCGGTACCGCGAACCTCGACGTTTGCTTTGAGCAACGTGACCACATCTTTCATCCTGATGCTGGCCGACAAGGGCTGGCGGCGCGCGCTCGACGAAGACCCGCATTTGCGTCATGGCCTCAACGTGCACGCTGGGCAAGTCACCCATCGCGCCGTCGCCGACGCTCTCCAGCTTCCCTATACGCCCGCCGATGACGCCATCGGGATTTGACGCCGCCAGCTCGATTCCATTTCTGTCCTGTTCCGCCTGCGTCGACTGCGGGATCATCATTTTGACGCAGATCATCACAGGCACCCGACCCACTGGGCAAGGCTCGCCGCTCGGCCGCGATTATAATGCTCGCGGCATCAGCGACTCCGCGCCCCCCGCGGCGCCTTCAGGCGGCCCGCAAAGGAACTGGCCACAGCGCTCTGAGGTCCGCCGGCAATTCGTGGCGGATATGTTCAATTTCACCGGCAGAGATATTGTCCGACAGAAGCCCGAAAACAGCCGTGACGGCCTCTGACGTAAAGAGAATGGGGTCGTTCTTAAAGGCATCGTCGATGCGCGCGATGAAGTCGTCTTTGTGGCGGGGCTTCACCGGCGTCGCGGCTGGTCGCCAGTGCTCATAGTAGACGCCACGGAGAAGCTCCGGGAACTGCGCGCCGAGGTCGACCGCCTCATTAGTTGGAAGCCAGTCCCGCACCGCCTGCAGCACGCTCCGCAGCAGGTGGTAAGAACGGTGCTTATTGTCCCATCCAAGCCGCGCGTCGAGTTCGTTGATCCAGATGTGCGTTAGCTGCACTGTGTGATCTATGCTTTCAAGGCCCACGGCGCTCATGACTGCTTCCTTCCTTAAAAACCTTAAAAAATTAAAACTGGCACTTATTTCGGGCAGAGCTTTGACCTATATCAAAAAATACCCATTTGCCGGTACCCTATATTGCTTGTTGAATTCAAATCAATGCGCCCCGCACAGATTTGGGTCAGAAGCTGGTGAGCGCGCTCGAAATCTGCATTTGCGTCATGGCCTCAACGTCCACGCTGGGCAAGTCACCCATCGCGCCGTCGGCGACGCGCTCCAGCTGCCCTATACGCCCGCCGAGCTCGCCATACGAATTTAACGGGAGAAGCGACCGCAATTGGCGGCTAAACAGTCGCTATTTTTCGAGTTGATGTGCATCAAAGACGAGCCCTGTTCTTGACCTTAAATTTTTCTAGGTGTGCACGGCGTATTAGTTATTTTGTTCACCGAACTGTCTACACGCTTCGTGTCAAGCGATCTTCGTCGGGATAGTCATCATGACTCAAGTGGAATCGAAACCGCCACCAGGCGCTGCGCCGGTTATGCCGGAGCAGAATACGGCCGCAGCGCCGGCTCCCGTCGAGGCCTCATTGCCAGCACCGCTGCGGCCGCTGCCCGCGGAACGACTCTATCGCGCCGTCAGCTTGCCGGCACTCTCGTTCGAATCGACGGCAGAGCTCGAACCGGCCGACGGGCTGGTTGGACAACAGCGTGCGCTCGATGCCATCGAATTTGGCACCCGCGTCGATAAGCCGGGATTTAACCTGTTCGTGATCGGGCCAAACGGCATGCGCGCTCAGCGCGCGGTCGAGCAGGTTCTCAAAGAGGCCGCCGGCGGGCGGCCGAACCCATCGGACTGGGTCTACGTCAACAACTTTAATGACCCGCGCAAGCCCGTGGCCATCGCATTGCCGGCGGGACGCGCCGACCAATTCCGCGACGTCATGCGCGCGCTTATCGACGATCTCAAGACGGCATTGCCCGCGGTGTTCGCAAGCGAGGATTATCAGGCACGGCGCGGCGCAATCGACCAGGCGTTTCAGGCCAAGCAGGCCGAAGGTCTCACGGCTTTGCGCGACAAGGCGGCTGCGAAAAATATCCTTATTCTCCGCACTCCAATGGGCTTTGCACTGGTACCGGCTCACGAAGGTCAACCGGTCCCGCCGGATGAATTTCGGACCTGGCCGGAGGAAAAACGCAAAGAGATCGAGGCGCTCATCGAAACGCTTGAAAAAGACCTCGAGCACGTCATGCATCAACTGCCGCAGTGGCAGACCGAGCGACGTGACGAGGTCCGCAAACTCAATCGTGATACTGCGAAGTTTGCCGTCGGCCAATTCATTGACTTTTCAAAAGCAAGCTTCACCGACGTGCCGAAAATCGCCGAGCATTTGGAAGCCATTCGCGCGGATCTTATCGAGAACGTTGCAATGTTCGTCATCAAGGACGAGAGCGACGAGGAATCGTCACCGGGCGAACTCCCCGGCGGAGCGTTTGATCGCTACACTGTCAATGTCCTTGTCGGTCATGCAGGACGAACGCCCGCCGTTCCGATCGTGGAAGAACTACATCCCACTTTGAGCAATTTGCTGGGCAGCGTCGAATACGTCTCGCAGCACGGGGTGCTCGTTACGAACTTCCGCCTAATCAAGCCGGGCGCAATTCATCGGGCGAATGGCGGCTTTCTTCTGCTCGATGCCCGTAGTCTGCTGACGGAACCCTTCAGCTGGACTGCGCTGAAAAGAGCGCTGCGGCAGCGTGAGATCAGAATAGAAGACTTAAGTCACTTCATTGGCCTGACCAGCACGGTTTCGCTCGAGCCGGATCCGATCCCCCTCGACGTCAAGGTGGTGCTGTTTGGCGATCGGGTGTTGTACTATTTGCTGGCGGCCCTCGACCCTGACCTCGCAGAGCATTTCAAGGTCCTTGCCGATCTCGAGGACGATATCGATCGAACACCGGCGACGGAGGCCGCGCACGCGCGGATGATCGCCGCGCTGGCAAGGCGGCATGGGCTAAGGGCCGTCGATCGCGCCGGTACCGCGCTCATGATCGAGCATGCCGCCCGTCTGGCCGATCATGCGAACAAGCTCACGCTGGTCGTCGATCAGCTCAACGATCTCTTGACCGAGGCCGATTTCTGGGCCGGCAAATCTGACCGCGCGGTCATTACGCAGGCCGACGTTGAGTCTGCGATCGAGCATAGGATTCGCCGTTCTTCGCGGTTGCGCGATCGCGCCCAGGAAAACATTCTTGAGGGGGTGGCGCTCATCGACACCAGCGGCGCACAGGTCGGTCAAGTGAATGGCTTGAGCGTCGCCGAGCTCGCAGGATTTCGCTTCGGCAGGCCAACCCGCATCACCTGTCGCGTGCGTCCGGGAAACGGCAAAGTCGTTGACATCGAACGAGAGGTCGAGCTCGGCGGTCCTATTCACTCCAAGGGTGTGCTGATCCTGTCGGGCTTTCTGGCCGGCCGCTACGCCTTGGATACGCCGATGTCGCTATTCGCAAGCCTCGTCTTCGAACAATCCTATGGCGGCGTGGAAGGCGACAGCGCCTCCTCTGCCGAGCTTTATGCGATGCTATCGGCGCTTGCTGAACTTCCGCTCCGTCAGGATCTTGCGGTCACAGGCTCGGTAAACCAACAGGGACAAGTTCAGGCCATCGGCGGTGTGAATGAGAAGATCGAGGGCTTTTTCGATATCTGCGAAATGCGCGGCCTGACCGGGACACAAGGCGTCTTAATCCCCAATGCCAACGTGCAGCACCTGATGCTCCGACGCGACGTGATCGAAGCCTGCGCCGCCGGCAAGTTTGCCGTCTATGCCATCACGATAATTGACCAAGGCATGGCGCTCCTGACCGGCCGGCCGGCTGGGGAGCGGGGCGGCGACGGCCTTTATCCGCCGCAGAGCTTCAATCGATTGGTCGAAGATCGATTGCATTCATTTGCCCGTATTCGGCAAAGCTTCGGCCAGCGGGCCTTGACGTCGAGCGAGAGCGGCGCGTGACCAGCCCCCGCCTAGGGTTCAAGCGCATGCTCGTCGGACTGCCGCAATCCATGGCCAGCCGGGCGGCAATCGATGCGGCCGCAGACTTGGCTGAGTTTCTTCACATCGAGCTTCTTGCCACTTTCATCGCCGATCCAACCCTGCAGGGGCTTGCTCGTTTCCCCACCTTGCGCGAATTGCGCGCTCTTGACCAGGGATGGCAAGCAATCGATGCGGTGCAAATCGCGCGCGAGATTGATCACATCACCGACATTGCGCGCCGGCGCTTTGCCGAGACCGCCAGGAGCCGCAGCATAAAGACGGGTTTCGACGTCGTTACGGGCGCGGAAATGGTGGCCTCGCTTATTCGGGCCGACGATATCGTCGCCATTATCGAGCCGACGCATCCCGGCGAAAGGATTACGCGGCAGTTTACCGGTGTGCTCGATGCAGCCCTCACATCGGCGGCCGCCATTCTTGTTGTCCCGAGACAAATCCTACGCACGACGGGCCCAGTCCTGGCGATGGCGACCGGCCCTGAGGATCTTAGCATCTGGGTTGCGCTGGAGATCGCTGCGGCCCTGAAGGAGCGGCTGATTATTGCAACGCGGCCCGGCGCCCTCTTGCCACCGGAGCTTATTTCCGATGCGGGACAGATCGGAGTTCAGCTTGAGCAGATGTTCACTAGCGGAACGCCGGCTGAAGTGCCGGCGCTCGTGCCGTCGTTAGCCCGATCGAAGGAGCGTCTTCGCGTTATAGGGCGTAACCAGCTATCAGTCGATTCTACCCATCTGTTTTCAAACCTGCGCGGCATCCCTCTGCTCGCTGTCGGGCTGGATCGAACAAGGTCCGCAAAGCAGCAGGAAAACCGCCAGCTCCATTGACTGAGCGCGGCTAAGCATCGCACGACCGGTCATGAGGCGACAAATCGAGCATGTAGTATTCCATGATCCGAGCGGGAACGATGATGACTGGCTCCGGCCGCACATCGGCCGCGGCTGGTGTGCATCACGTGGTGTTCAGATGGCTCCCTAGAAAAACCTGCACTGTTCGGCTGCAAGCCGTAGTTTTTGGCGAGTGACTTTCTCGGCACCACGAAGATGTGCTTCATCTGTGCGATGTAGTCGCGCGAAATTGGGATTTGGTCACTTGGATCCCCTCGCTCACAGTTCAATCTGTCGGATTGATCCGAATGCGACACCTTTTGGGCGGTTGTTGCCCAATGTTATTGACCAAGATCAAAGCCATGCTGGTCAAATGTTCCTAAGTTATCAGAAATCATGGAGTTGCACATGACCATCGCCGCTATCATGGTCCACGTTGATTTCGACGATCATGCCGAAGATCGCATCCGTGTCGCGGCTGAAATTGCGGGTCGTTTTCATTCTGCACTGATTGGTGTTGCCGGCTGGCCTCTGCGTAGAAAACTCATGGTGCAGAATTCTGTTGTGGATTTCGAGCCCGGGGAAGAAGGACGGCGCAGAATTTTGGCGCAACTTGATCAGCTGGGAGAAACGTTTCGACGTTGCGCAGGAGCGAACCCGCGTGGTGTGGAGTGGCGATCGTTCGCCAATTTTCCCGGCGAAGTGATCGCGAGAGAAGCTCGAGCAGCCGACCTTGTAGTTCTGGGTCGGGACCTGTTGCCTGGAGATGCTTATCACACGTTTGATCCTGGCAGCGTAGTCTTGGCGGCCGGTCGACCGGTATTGATTCTGCCGGATGAAACTCGTCACCTCCAAACTTCGCGTGTCCTCATCGCGTGGAAAGACACGCGCGAGGCGCGTCATGCAGTTCGGGATGCGTTACCGTTCCTGAAGGAAGCCGAGAGCGTCCATATTGCGGCGGTGAGCCCCCTGGAACTGGAAGAAAGCGCGCATCAGCAGGTTGCAGACGTGGCCCGTTATCTCGTGCACCACCGGGTGGCAGTAGGCGGGCAAATTGTGAGCGCTACCGCTGAAGCAGCGGGACACGTTCTACTTCGCTTCGCCAAGGAGCAAAATGCCGATTTGATCGTTGCCGGCGCTTACGGCCGCGCTCGGCTGAGCGAATGGGTCTTCGGCGGAGTGACTCGAGACCTTCTCATGACGAGCAAAATACCCTGCTTCTTTTCAAATTGAGACTAAGTGCAAGCAACCGAAATGCTGTGGATCAAGGGCATCCGCGCCATCGCGGATGGCTTCGTTGCGGCTAGGGGGTTAGCCGCCATTGCTGTCGAAACTGATTTTTGCGGACAGGTTGCCGCCGAACGCATGACGCATCCGGCGCCCATTTGATCTGAATCAATTACCCAAACGAAGACTGCGTCATCATGTTTTTGACAATATGATCTTTGTGCCATGAAGCATGTCGAAATCGACGGCCAAGGTTGTCGGCAGGGGCCTGTAGCGCGGGCCTGCAATCGATTTATATCCCGGGTGCTCGAAAGCGCTCTCGGCTCGTTCATTCATTCCGGCAGTCTGCGCGTCATAACAGCCGGAGGCGACATATTTACGGTGGGTGACGGAAGTGGCAAGCCGCTTGCCATCCGGTTCGCTTGCATTGGGGCGCAGTTGGGCGTTCTCCTTGACCCCGACCTCAGGTTCGGGGAAGCCTACATGAATGGCTCTCTTGTCGTTGAGGAAGGATCGATCGCCGACGTGTTGGCATTGGCACTGTCTCAAGACCGCTCCGGCAATCCCACGCGGTGGGCAAAGCCACAATGGCTTTTACGCTACCTTTGCCGCCGGCTCGAGCAATTCAATTCTCGCAATCGCGCGCAAAGAAATGTCGCTCACCACTACGATCTCGATGGACAGCTATACTCCATGTTCCTCGACGCCGACCGGCAATATAGCTGCGCCTATTTCGAAAGTGAGCATCAGTCGCTCGATGATGCCCAGCTGGCGAAGAAACGACACCTCGCCGCGAAGCTGCTGATCGAGCCAGGGCAGCGCATGCTCGATGTCGGTTCCGGCTGGGGCGGCCTTGCGCGCTACATGGCCGAAGTCTGCGGAGCGGACGTTGACGGCGTGACGTTGTCCGAAGAACAACTGGCATTTTCGCGGACTCGGGCCGAGGAAACCGGACTCGACGAGCGAGTCCGGTATCATCTCGTCGATTACCGCGACATCGACCGGACTTACGATCGCATCGTCTCGGTCGGAATGTTCGAACATGTCGGAGTTGGTTATTACGAAGAGTATTTTCGCCGGTGCGCCACAATTCTCGACGACGACGGCGTCTTCGTGCTGCACTCGATCGGCCGGTCAGATGGCCCTGGGATCACCAACCCATGGCTTGCAAAATACATTTTCCCGGGTGGCTATATTCCGGCGCTATCGGAGGTGCTACCCGCCATCGAACGCGCTGGCCTGCTTGTGACCGACATCGAGATCCTGCGTGTCCATTATGCCGATACCATCAAGGCATGGCACGAACGGTTCCTGGCACGGCGCGGCGAAGCAGAACATCTTTACGACGAGCGCTTCTGTAGAATGTGGGAGCTTTATCTCGCGTCGTCGGAAATGGCCTTCAGGGAGGAAGGCATGATGGTGTTCCAAATCCAAATGACCAAGCGTCAAGGGGTGGTCCCGATCACACGCGACTACATCGCGCGTAATGAGGCATGTCTCCGCAGTGCTGAGAATGCTCCCCGCCAAAGGCTACGGCTTGCAGCCGAATAGTGCGAGATTTTTTGAAGGGGCTATCTGAACATCGCCTGGTGCGCAACGAAAGGCCAACGGAGCAGTCAATCGACTGCTGTTGATCTTGATCACAACCGCCTCGGGAGCATAGGCGCAGTATGCATAGGAGACATACAGTGCGATGTGGCGCGATTATGAACCATTTGGCCGCTGATCTTTCCGCCCGAGATGACGCAGGAAACACCTATGAGGCCTGCGATATCCGTATTCCGCCGATCGGGCTTGCCGGAACGGTGCACGTGCCAAAAGAGGCCTATGCACTTGTCGCATTCGCCCATGGCAGCGGTTCGAGTCGTCTCAGTCCGCGCAACATGGCCGTTGCCGGCGCTTTGAACGCCCGGGGCATCGCAACGCTGTTATTCGATCTCTTGACCCTCGAAGAGGAGGCCGACCGGGGCAATGTGTTCGATATTTCTCTGTTGGCGGACCGGCTTGTCGATGCCGTACGCTGGCTGCAACGGCAGCCATCGGTCGCCGAGCTTCCGCTCGGATTGTTCGGCGCCAGCACCGGAGCTGCGGCTGCGCTTGTCGCGGCAGCAAGGCTGCCGCGTCGAATCCACGCGGTGGTGTCGCGTGGTGGGCGCCCCGATCTCGCCGGCGATGCACTCGAATTGGTTCGCGCGCCAACGCTGCTGATCGTTGGCGGCGCGGATTTAGGCGTGATCGAGCTCAATAAGCGGGCGTTAGAGCAGATGCGAGCTCCCAAAGCGATGGAAATCGTTCCAGGTGCAAGCCATCTGTTTCCCGAGCCCGGTGCGCTGGAGGCGGTGATCGGCCTTGCCGCGCGCTGGTTCGAGCGCCATCTCCGGCCGCGCCGCGAGCCGATCAGGATGGACCGCGCAGGCAAGAGCCGACCCTAGGGGGAGAGCGATGGCGTTCAAAGATCGATCTGATGCGGGCCGGCAATTGGCTGCGGCGCTCGCCGAATACAAGGATCAGCAGCCGGTGATCCTGGCGCTGCCGCGCGGCGGCGTGCCAGTGGCGGCAGAAGTGGCAGCCGCGCTGAGTGCACCACTCGATCTGATCCTGGTGCGCAAGATCGGCGTGCCGTTCCAGCCCGAACTGGCGATGGGCGCGGTGGTGGACGGTGGCACACCGATCATTGTGCGCAATGAGGATGTCATTAAGCTTGCGGCTATTGATGCGTCCGATTTCAAGGCCGTTTGCGACAGCGAACTTGCCGAAATCGATCGGCGGCGCCAGCGCTATTTGGGCAGTCGCGAGCGCGCGGACGTCGCCGGCCGCACCGCCATTGTGATTGACGATGGCATTGCTACCGGCGCAACGACCCGCGCAGCGTTACGCGCCACCCGCATGCGCAATCCGAAGCGGCTCGTGCTTGCGGTACCCGTTGCGCCGACCGACAGCCTTGCGGAATTGCGGCATGAGGCCGACGAGGTGGTTTGCCTCGAGGACTACGAGGTGTTCGGTGCGATCGGTTTCTATTATCGCGATTTTCGCCAGGTTTCGGATGAGGAGGTGATCAGGACCCTTGGACGATTTCAGCCACTAAAGCAGCGTGGATCCAAACTGCCGGTCGCCTGAGCATTGCCACCCATTCGTAAGGAAAATCTCCAGCTGCGCGCGTTTATTTCTTTTCCATAATTTGCCGCTTGAGAACCATTTGATCCGGATCAAGGACGTGATGGCCCCACGGAGGCATTATTTTTGCTATAATAAATAGAGAACACGAAGACCTCTAATTGCGCATTGTCCAGTAATTTGGCCGCCAGAGCGGGTTCGGGCGGTTTTACGGGAACAGGCGTCAGGAGCTGACATGAGAGTGAAACTTGAGATCGTAAAGGCCGGTAGCCGCTTGCACGAAGGCGTTTATGAGATTGACGATACGGAGAGCTTCGGCGCGGCATGGAAGGATGTATGGGTCAAAACCCGGGAACGATGGATGGCTAAGACGACCAGCATCGGCGATCTCATGGACTCGATGCATGAAAGCGTTATCGACGAGCTCAACGGTGCGGAAATCAAGCTAGGAAAATGTTGAATGTAGTCTCTGCCAGTGAAAGTTCTGGCTGGCCAGTGAATCTGCTCTAATGCCCACGCTGTTTGGCGCCCGAAAAGCTCTCGAATCCTCAGATCAGGCTGTAATATCGTTGCATGCTAGTCGAGAAGCCTCCAGCCAGGATGGTTGTCGTTTCCGAGCCATCGCTCGCTGATAAAATTGAATTTCTCATGCGAGGTGACTCTTATCGGCCGCCCGTGCGTGAAGTGGTCCGTCACGAGACCCACATGTCGGAGGTCTTTCTCGCCGACGATAGGGTCTATAAGCTCAAGAAGCCGGTCCGCTTCCCATATCTCGATTTTTCGACGCTGGGCCGCCGTGAGGCGGCTTGCCGGGCGGAGCTGAAGCTCAATCGGCGTCTGGCCCCCAACGTGTACCTTGACGTGGTCCCACTAGCGTGTTCAGCGCAAGGCCTTGCGATCGCTGGCGACGGCGAAGTCGTCGACTGGCTTGTAGTCATGACACGGCTCGATGAGAGCCAAATGCTTGACTGTGTCATCGAAGGGGCCCGTCTTCATCGCTGGCAACTCGATCGCCTGGCGGCAACGCTCGTGAATTTCTATCGGCGCGCTCATGCTGTATTTGTCTCGCCGGAAGTGTACTGCGCACAATTCAGGCAAAGTGTCGCCTACAATCAGCGAATTCTACTTGATCCGCGATTTAATCTGCCGGCCGGGACTGTTCGGCATCTGGATGCAGTCCAACGCCGCTTTCTGTCCGCACGAGCAGGCTTGTTGAAGGAGCGTGTGCGTACGCGACATATTGTCGACGGGCACGGCGACCTTCGCCCCGAACATATTTGGCTCGGTGACCCGGTCCGCGTCATCGATTGTCTGGAATTCAATGCAAAGCTGCGGATGGTCGATCCATTCGATGAGGTCGCGTTCCTGTGCGTCGAGTGCGAACGCCTTGGCGCTGCGTGGGCCGGCGAATATCTGCGGCGCCGCATCATGCATGCGCTGTATGATGGGCGCTCGGAGGAGCTCTTTACCTTTTATCGTTGCCATCGCGCGACCTTGCGTGCACGCCTCGCCATTGCGCATTTGCTGGAACCTAATCCGCGGACACCCGCGAAATGGCCGCCGCTCGCGCGCGCTTATCTGCGGCTTGCCACCGCCGACGCGGTGGCACTCGAACGAAGCCTTAAAAAACGAGCAGGTCGGTGAGTGAATCGCCGCCGTGCAGGCGGCGAATGGCTTCGGCCAGAAGCGGAGCCACCGGAAGTATATCGACCTTCGTTCTCGCGGCATCGCTCAGTTGAAACGATGAAATCGCGTCGGTCACGAGGATGCGGTCGATCGCCGGATCCATTATGGTGCGCTCGACGCCCGGCATGAACAAGCCGTGCGTCACCAGCGCCAGAACGCGCTTCGCTCCCACCCGCCGTGCGGCGCGAGCTGCGCGTACGAGCGTGCCGCCGGTAACGATGATGTCGTCGATGATGAGCGCAGTGGCTCCATCCACGTCGCCCACGAACAGCTCACCCGTTATGACGCCGGCGCTGCGGCGCTTCTCTGCGAAGGCCTTGCCCACCGGCCGCGCCAGCGCAGTCTCCAAACCCTCGTGAAACACATCGGCGCGCTTGGTTCCGCCCGGGTCAGGAGAGACGACGCAATATTTGTCGTCCGCCAACGTCTTGACATAGTCGATGAAAAGCGGCGCTGCGGTAAGCGCTACCGTCGGACAACGAAAAGCGTTCTCGAAGGCGGCCGGATTATGGACGTCGAGGGTGACGACGGTGTCGGTTCCGACTGCTTCAAAGAGGCTCGCGACATACCGTATCGTCACTGGATCCTGCGGTTTGGTGCGCCGGTCTTTACGGGCGTAACACAAATATGGCGCCACCACGGTTACGCTCCCGGCACCGCAATCTTTGAGTGCGCCGACAAAGAACAGAAGCCGGCACAGCTTATCATTCGGGCTCTGCTCGGGCTCGCCGTGCAGGCTGTGCAATACGAAAACGTGGGAGCCGCGGACTGCCTCGAGCGGCCGTCCTTTGTGCTCGCCGTCATCGAATTCGCGATGCTCATGCGCAGCCAGCGGTCGGCCTAGCGCGGCAGCGACGGCCATCCCGAGCTTATCGGTTCCATGCAACGCAAAAAGGCGAATTCCTTGGTCCGACATCACTCAAATTCCATTTGGATGATTTGCCTTATCTATCGGATCGACATGCACGATACCGTGGCCGTTACGACCGGTTGCGAGGTGGGAAAGCAACGCATAAACCGATTTTCAAAGTTTAGATTAGATTTTGAGATCGAGGGCATTGATCTAGGTCAAGTTTGGCAGACACTCAGCGGCATATTCTGCATGGGGAAAAAAGCTCATGGGCGATGTCGCGACACTGCTGCTGACCGATCTGTATCAGCTCAACATGATCCAGGCGTATCTGGATCATGGCAAGACGCAAACCGCGGTTTTCGAGTTTTTCGTGCGCAAATTTCCGGCCCGGCGCGGATTTTTGCTGGCCGCCGGTCTCGACCAGGCGCTGGACTTTCTCGAGAACTTTCATTTCTCAGCAGAAGATATCGATTGGATCAAGCAGACCGGCCGCTTCGGCAAAGACCTCATCGAGCACCTCGCCGATTTTCAGTTTAGAGGCGACGTTCACGCGATGCTCGAAGGCACGGTATTCTTTCCCAACGAGCCTATTTTGCGTGTAACCGCGCCGCTGCCACAGGCGCAATTAGCGGAAACGCGGCTTATCAACATCCTCCACTTTCAGTCTCTGATCGCCTCGAAAGCCGCGCGCATGACGCTCTCGGCGCCCGGCAAGCTATTGATCGATTTCGGCCTGCGCCGAGCGCATGGCGCGGAAGCCGGTCTGATGGCGGCGCGCGCGAGCTACATCGCGGGATTTGCCGGCACCGCGACCATGTTGGCGGAAAAACTCTACGGTATCCCGAGTTTTGGCACGATGGCGCATTCCTTCATCCAAGCCTATGACGACGAAGGCATTGCTTTTGAAGATTTCGCTAGGTCACGCCCGAAAAACCTGACTATCCTGATCGACACCTACGACACCGAATTGGCCGCCAAAAAGGTCGTCGCGCTTGCTCCCCGTCTGAAGGCGAGCGGGATCGTAATTCGCAGCGTGCGACTAGATAGCGGCGATCTTATCGCGCTGTCGAAGAGCGTTCGCCGAATTTTGGACGATGGCGGGCTCAAGGCTGTGGGCATCCTGGCCAGCGGCGGTCTCGATGAGGACAGCATTGGTGAAATGCTCCGCGCCGGTGCGCCCATTGACGGCTTCGGGGTTGGCACGAGTCTGACCACATCGTCCGACGTGCCAGCACTCGACTGCGCCTACAAGCTCCAGGAATATGCCGGTCTGGCGCGCCGCAAGCGTTCGGTTGGTAAAGCGACATGGCCCGGGCGCAAGCAGGTGTGGCGCCAATATGGCCCGGACGGGCGGATGTCCGGCGACACTATTTCGATCGAAACCGATACGCAGCCCGGCGGGCCGCTGATTGAAATGGTGATGCAAGGGGGCCGGCGGATAAAGCCGTCGCCAACGCTGTCATACATTCGAGCCCGCGCCACCCGCGAGCTTGAACAGCTGCCCGAGCCATTGCGCCGTCTTGAAGCTGGCTTTTCATACCCGGTGAAAGTGGCCGAGGCTTTGGTTGACCTCACCAAGGAAGTCGATAGCCGGTTGAGGGCCGGTATTACCCGGGAGCTACGAGGCGTCCAGTAGAGGTCCACATAACCAAGAATTATAAGCGGACGAAACGCGCGTGGCCGATGTCCGTGTTGCCGTATAGGGGCGAGCGGGGTCTGCCGGCCGTCGTGGCGTCATCATCCAATTGATCTTGATCAATGACGTACTCGCGCCGCGAGTGAAATTTGCCTAAGTTTAGTGTAGCCAGGAAGTAGACCATGGGCATCGCGATCACTCTCGCGCAGTATCTCATCGATGGTGGAATTGAATACGACCTCGTGCCGCATCCGCACACGCAGACAGCTTCGGCAAGTGCTGTAGCGAGTCACGTACTTGCAGATAGCTTCGCCAAAGCGGTCGTGCTCAAGGGCGGAGATGGTTTCATGCTTGCAGTGCTTCCGGCCTCGCGTCACATTCAATTTGACGAGCTCAGGCGATTGCTTGGCACCGAGGTTGATATGGCCAATGAAGAGCAGATCGAGACGCTCTTTATCGACTGCGAACCGGGTTCAGTGCCTGCGCTTGGCGCCGCGTACGGTCTCAATGTCGTGGTCGATGACAGTTTGGCACAACAGCCTGATATCTACTTCGAGGGAGGTGACCACGCCAATTTGGTCCATGTCAGCGGGACAAGTTTTCAGAAGCTGATGACGGACGCTCGACATGGGAGGTTCGCGGGACTTGTCTGAGGCTCCGTCGCCGTCGCTTCAGGCCTATCTTAAAATATCACGGATCCCGCCCACCGGAGGTTGGATTGAAATGGGCGCCGACGACGTGAGGAAATTGGAGATCCGCTTACTCCCCGAACTGCGGTCCCCGCTGGTCCAGGCGATCCGGCCATGAGTTCGCTATCGGGTACTGCACTTCTGTCAGATCCGGCGGTGATCAGACGTCAGTTTCCACTGCTCGCGCGCGAAGGACTGCACTATCTCGACAGCGCCGCGACTGCGCAAATGCCCGAAGTGGTGATCTCCGCGCTCGAGGGGTTCAGCGTGAATCTACGCGCGAATGTGTATGGCGGGGTCTACAAGCTAGCCCAAGAGGCGCTTGCCACTTACGAGGCCGCGCGCGCCGATGTCGCACGGTTTCTCGGTGCGGCTTCACCGCAGGAGATCGTATTCACCTACGGAACTACCTCTTCGTTGAATCTTCTGGCCCAGTCCTTCGGCGAACGCCTTCGGGAGGGAGACGAGATCGTCCTCTCCATACTCGAGCATCACAGCAACATTTTGCCGTGGCGCGCACTTGCCCGGCGCCGGAGGGCAAACATTCGCGTGCTGCCGATGACGGCGGATGGAAGGCTCGATCTCGCACAGTTGCGAGAACTCGTCACTTCGAGATGCCGGATCATTGCGCTGACGCACTGCTCGAACGTAACGGGCGCGCTAACGGATACCGCTCCGATCGTCGCTGCCGCGCGCGCCGTCGGTGCTGCTGTGGTGCTTGACGGCGCGCAGCGAGCGCCGCATGGACCGCTCGACGTGCGGAATCTCGGCATCGATTTCTATGCGTTCTCGGGCCACAAGACCTTCGGTCCCACGGGGATCGGCGTTCTTTGGGGCCGCGGCGGAATCTTGAAGGAGATGCCGCCCTTCATGGTGGGCGGACAGATGATCCAGCGCGTGTCACCAGAGTCTGTGGAGTTCGCCGACCCGCCGCGCCGGTTCGAAGCCGGCACTCCGCCGATCGGGGCGGCCGTCGGGCTCGGGGCAGCGATCCGCTGGATGGAACGGCTCGATTGGGACGCTGTCGCCAAGCATGAGCGGAGGCTCACTGGCCGGCTTCTCGACGCGCTGGCCAATTTCAAGCGTATTCGGGTGGTAGGGCCTGTGACGACTCAGCAACGGCGCGGGGTCGTGTCCTTCACCGTTTCCGGCATGAGTTCGGAAGACGTTTGCCGCCGGCTCGACACCTATGGATTAGCGTTGCGGCACGGCCATCACTGCGCGCAGCCGTTGATGCTGGCGCTGGGGATCGAGGGTACGGCGCGTGCAAGCCTCGCGCCCTACACGACCGAGGAGGATATCGATCATCTCGTTGCGGGTGTTGCCGAGATCACCCAGTCAGCGTGATCGAACATCGGTATATTCGCTCATACCTGCCTTTCTTTCGCACTACGGCGGCCACTACCAAGGTACGAAAGCGGTATTCAAGCAGCTATTGGCGCAGGCTAATACCTAGCGACTTTGTGCGCGGGACGTTGCACACTCTGTCAGATTGACCCATGTCAAAGCTGTCGGCGCGCGCATCGCGTATGTTCTCGCGTCGTACTGAATATAGCCTCGAGCCCGGCCATGGTATGGGAGCGCATCCGAAAACGTCCTGAGGATTATGCTGGTGCTAACCTCCAAGAGTACGAAGGTTACGCCAAACAATTTGCGTGGGCGCAAGCGCGAGCATTGCTGGACGGTCTACCTGGGGGTGGCCTGAATATCGCCCATGAAGCTGTTGACCGCCACGTGTTGGCTGGCCGCGGCAACAAACTGGCGCTGCGATGGATCGGCCGCGACGACCGAATTCACGATTTCAGCTATTCGGCTTTGCGCGGGGAGGCGAACCGTTTTGCCAATATATTAGTTCGGTGTGGGATAATGAAGGGCGACCGAGTCTATTTGCTGCTCGGCCGCACTCCGGAACTTTACATTGCTGCTCTTGGCACGCTCAAAAATGGTAGCGTCTTATCGCCGTTGTTCTCGGCATTTGGTCCGGAGCCGGCTAAGGCACGTATGACTATCGGCAATGCCAAGGCGCTTGTCACCACTGAAACATTCTATCGGCGCAAGGTCGAGCCCTGGCGCAAAGAGCTCGCGAGCCTGGAACATGTCTTGCTAACAGAATGTTCGGGCAAACCGCCGCCCGGCACGATCGACTTGAACGCAGCCTTGGCGCAAGCGTCGGATTCCTTCACGACCGTATGGACAAGTCCTGAAGACATGGCTCTGCTGCACTTCACCAGCGGTACGACTGGAAGGCCAAAGGGTGCTGTGCATGTGCATGAAGCGGTCGTTGCTCATCATATCACGGGTCGGATCGCGCTTGATCTGCATCCGGACGATGTCTTCTGGTGCACCGCCGATCCTGGATGGGTCACCGGGATGTCATACGGAATCATTTCACCGCTGACAAACGGCGCGACAATGATCGTCGACCAAGCCGAGTTCGATGCCGAACGATGGTATCGCATTCTGCAGGATCAAAAAGTCACAGTCTGGTACACGGCGCCGACGGCAATCCGTATGCTGATGAAAGCCGGTGCCGAATTCGTCAAACGGTTCGATCTGTCAAAATTGCGACTCATGGCGAGCGTCGGAGAGCCTCTCAATCCGGAAGCTGTGGTGTGGGGCAAAGAAGCCTTCGGTAAGCCGTTCCACGACAACTGGTGGCAGACCGAGACGGGCGGGATTATGATCTCGAATTATCTATCGATGGACGTAAAGCCGGGCTCAATGGGCCGGCCATTGCCGGGCATCACGGCCGGTATCGTTGAGCGCGTTGGAGGCAGCAGCGTGCGCGAAATTGCGAAACCGATGGTCATGGGCGAACTCGCATTGCGCCCGGGTTGGCCGTCGATGATGCGTGCCTACTTGAATGAAGAGGAACGCTATCGAAAATGTTTCGTGGACGGCTGGTATCTCACCGGCGACCTCGCAATGCGCGACAACGACGGCTATTTTTGGTTCGTTGGCCGTAGTGATGATGTCATCAAGAGCGCCGGCCATCTCATCGGTCCGTTCGAGGTGGAAAGTGCGTTGATGGAGCATCCGGCTGTGGCGGAAGCGGGGGTAATAGGCATTCCTGAACCGACTGTCGGCGAAGTAGTCAAGGCCTACGTTGCGCTCAAGGGCGGTTTTGAGCCGAATGAGGCGCTGCGTAAGGAATTGCTCGGCCACGCGCGGCAGCGGCTCGGGTCGGCGGTGGCGCCGAAGGATATTGTGTTCCGGCAGAATTTGCCGAAGACGCGCAGCGGCAAGATCATGCGACGCTTGCTTAAGGCGCGCGAGCTCGGCCTACCTGAGGGCGATATTTCGACGCTCGAAAGCGAGGAGCGATGACAGTATCAGCCGACAAGCCGCATTTGTCACGCGAGCACATGTTGGATCTCTTGAAGCAGATGATCCGTATCCGCCGTTTCGAGGACAAGTGCGCCGAACTCTACACGCAGGAGAAAATACGCGGCTTCATGCATCTATATGACGGTGAGGAGGCAATCGCAGTTGGCGTCATTCCGGTTCTGGAAAAGAGAGACCGGATTGTCGCGACCTATCGCGAGCACGGGCAGGCGCTGGTACGCGGCGTGCCGATGACCAAGGTGATGGCAGAGATGTATGGGAAACAGGAAGGCTGTAGCCACGGACGCGGCGGCTCCATGCATCTATTCGATCGGACCGTTAATTTCCATGGCGGCAATGCCATTGTCGGCGGTGGTTTGCCGCTCTCAGTCGGGCTTGCACTGGCCGATCACATCCGGCGCAACGATATCGTCACGACGTGCTTCTTCGGCGAGGGCGCAGTCGCTGAGGGAGAATTCCATGAAAGCTTGAATCTGTCAGCACTGTGGGGACTGCCAGTGCTGTTTGTGTGCGAAAACAATCTCTATGCCATGGGCACTGCACTGGCTCTTTCGGAATCGGAAACTGATATCCAGCGAAAGGCGGCATGCTACCGTATCGCTTCCGAGACAGTAGATGGGATGGATGTGGTTGCCGTGGAGGCCGCGGCCCGTCGAGCGGTTCACGCGGTGAGAGAGAGTGGCAAGCCATATTTTTTAGAATGCCGAACCTATCGCCTGCGCGCGCATTCGATGTTCGACGCCCAACTTTACCGCGACAAGGCTGAGATCGAATCTTGGCGCACGAAGGAACCGATCATTCGGTTCCAAGCCTGGCTGCAGTCCAATGGCATGATTCATCTGGAAGACGTGCCCCGCATCGAAGCAGAAGTCGATGCCGAAATAGCCGAGGCGGTTGCCTTTGCCGAGGCAGGAACTTGGGAACCGGTCGAGCAACTCACCCGCTTCACTTATGCGGAAAGTGCCACTCCAGCCGATCGGTGATACGTCATGCAGCAACAGAGGGTCCAATCGGAGGCAATTGAAACCACTTACCGCGAAGCGGTGCGCGAGGCTATTCGCGACGCGATCAAACGCGACGAGCGCGTTTTTCTCATGGGTGAGGACGTCGGCCGCTACGGCGGCTGCTACGCGGTGAGCAAGGGGCTGCTAGCCGAATTGGGCCCTGAGCGAATTCGCGACACGCCTCTGTCAGAGTCCGGATTTACCGGTGCCGGCATTGGCGCGGCAATGGCTGGAATGCGCCCCATCGTTGAATTAATGACTGTCAATTTCAGCCTGCTGGCGCTGGATCAGATCGTCAACACCGCGGCGACAGTGCGTCACATGTCAGGAAATCAGTTCGGCGTGCCGTTAGTGATCCGGATGGCAACGGGCGCTGGCCGTCAGCTCGCCGCCCAGCATTCGCACAGCCTTGAAGGCTGGTACGCGCATATTCCCGGTATCAAGGTTTTGGCGCCGGCGACTCTCGAGGATGCGCGAGGCATGCTTTGGAGCGCTTTGCAGGACCCTGATCCCGTGCTAATTTTCGAAAACGTCATGCTTTACAACATGATCGGCACGCTCGCTGCCGACGCCGGCCCAGTCGACATCGACAAAGCCGCCATCCGTCGTCCTGGGCGTGATATTTCCCTCATCACCTATGGCGGTTCGCTTTGGAAGACGCTCGACGCTGCCAACGCGCTTGCGGCCGAAGGCATCGAGGCGGAGGTGATCGATTTACGCAGCTTGCGGCCGCTCGATGATGCGACGATCATGACATCGGTCAACAAGACTCGGCGGGCGGTTATCGTCGATGAAGGCTGGCGCAGCGGCAGCTTGGCGGCCGAAGTTGCGATGCGCATCGTCGAACAGGCGTTCTGGTCGCTTGACGCGCCGATCGGCCGCGTCTGCAGCGAAGAGGTGCCGGTTCCTTATCCGAGCCATCTTGAAAATGCGGCGATTCCGCAGGTCCCCAAGATTCTTGCGGCTGCAAAGGCTACGTTCGGTGCACCATAAGTGAGCCCCGCGGTCGAATTTCGTATGCCTTCTCTCGGCCCCGATATGGAGGCGGGGACGTTGGTCGAATGGCTGGTGAAGCCCGGCGATTGGGTCAAGCGCGGCGATGTTGTCGCCGTGGTCGAAACCCAGAAAGGCGCGATCGAGATAGAAATCTTCCAAGCCGGCCAGGTTGAACAGATCCTTGTCAATCTCCACAGCAAGGTGGCTGTCGGAACTCCGCTAGCGCGAATTCTAGCGGAAGGTGGCGGAGCGCTTGGTACGCCAGCGGCTGCGCCATCGATTCCACTCTCAGTGCCGCCGCTCGTTGCGCCGCCATCGCTACCGCTCGTTGCGCCACGCGCGGCGTCAGGCGTGCGGGCGTCGCCGGCGGCGCGCCGGCTTGCTGAAGAGCGTGGCATCCACCTTTCAACGGTCACCGGCAGCGGTCCGGCAGGGGCGATAACCTACGCTGACGTTGAACGTGTCGGAGAAACCGGCGCGCCGTCTGAAAAGAAGCGGGCTCTCTGGCTTGATCTCGCCGCGATGCGAACCGCCATCGCCACCGCGATGGCGCGATCGAAACGGGAAATCCCGCACTATTATCTTCAGCATCAAGTCGATGTCACGGCCTGCGAGCAATGGCTGAGCCAGAAAAATGCGACGCTACCGCCCGATAGACGTCTGCTGATTGCGGCACTGGCGATCAAAGCAGTTGCCTTGGCCACCCGCCGCTTTCCCGCTTTCAATGGGTTCTATCGCGATAACAAATACGAACCAGCGCCTACGGTGCATGTGGGCGTGGCAATTGCTATTCGCGGCGGCGGACTGGCGGCGCCCGCGCTGCACGATGCCGATCAATTATCGGTCGACGACCTGATGAGCCGCATGCGCGATTTGGTGCAGCGCACGCGCTCCGGGCGTATCCGCAGTTCAGAGATCTCCGATCCGACCATAACGGTGTCGAACCTCGGGGAACGCGGTGTCGAAACCTTATACGGTATCATCTATCCGCCGCAGGTAGCGATTGTCGGGTTCGGCAAGACGGTGGTGCGACCGTGGGTTATCGATGGCGCCATCGGTCCACGACCAGTGGTCGACATCACGCTGTCTGGCGACCATCGGGTGAGCGATGGACATGCAGGAGCGTTGTTCTTGGCCGAGATCGGCAAGCTTTTGCAGGAGCCGGAGAAGTTATGAGCTACATCGACATTCGCAAAGTGCTGCAGGAAGAGCTCAATAACATCGCGCCCGAAGTGGATATCGCCGGCATTGATCCTGCCGCGAATCTGCGCGAGGTCATGGACATCGATTCCATGGACTTTCTAAATTTCATTACCGCAATTCACCATCGGCTCGGCATCGATATCCCCGAGATCGACTATCCGAAACTCGCTACGCTCGACGGGGCGGTTGCCTACCTTGGGACAAAACTCGAATCGAGCAAGATGTAAAACGGAACATTAAAAGCGATTTTCTGCGGCGCTGTCTGCCAAAGGCGAGGAGCCCCGGATCATGTCCGGGGCTCCCGAGCACATCGAAATTGACGTCGTGGAGTTATTCACTCGCCATAGAGCGAATCGGCGTCACGCGAGAGCTCACTGCGGATCCTCAGATCTGGATCCCGTCCGACCACGCGATCATGAACGACCACATCATTGCTCGCAGAATCGTCGATGAGCGTCGTCCTTTGACCCTGCGGCTGGGGATGCGTGTTTCCGGCGATGGCAGGGGTGGCGAGCAGCGCAACGCCAAGAGCAGAAAAGATCAACGTCGTGTTGAGTGATCTCATCGTTGTGTACTCTCTTTTCAAGATTTGCCTCCGCCGCACCTGGCAGCGACGTTCGGCCGAACTTGCTAGAAAAGTTGAATTTCCTAGCCAGTCGCGTAGCCGACCTGAACGTCGCGTTGCGCGCAAACTGAGCAGCGCTCGGCCGGCGGATTCTTCCGTCGTTGCCATGTGAATTTTGCCGGCGCTGGCGAAACAAAAAATGGGGCGGGCTCGTTCTCATCGAGAACAATTCAAACGGGAGAACGGCCCGATGTGTGACTACAGCCTTTCGAATGTCAGATCGCGACCGGCGCAGGTCGGCGACAAGCTTGTCACGCGCGACTTTGGTGTGGGAACGCGGGGATTCGGCGCGTTGCAGGACGCAAGCGTGGGCGTCTGCGTTCTCCCCGGCACGGAGCTGTCCTTTGCCGGCGAGGTCAGGTGCATTGCCACCGGCCTGCTGCCCTGGCGGGATAAAGTGATCAATCACCGGACAGCGATCTTCCGCCAGGTCAACAAAGGAAGACTGGCCGCCCATCACGACGCGCTCGAATTTCCGGATGGCCGGATCGTGTTGCTGACGCTACTTCGCGAAGGACAGCAGGTGACGGTCCTGCAGTTGCCGGTCCAGCCGAAGACGGCCGAAGAGGCGGCAAGGCAGCAACGCACGGCTTACGCGGGCTGATTTCCGCAAATGGCGACCGCAGTTCTGCTGAGCGGCCCCAAGGGCGGGGGCAGTTCATGGTGTTTCTGCGGCTCGCAGGAATATTTCTACCTCATCACGTTTTGTGCGGAACCTTCGCCTTTTGACCGCGTTCGGGGTCATGGCAGAGAAGGTGAGCCCACGTGCGGGGGAATCCACGTCGGTATAGGAACTTGGAGCGGCAGCTGTGGGACTGCATCCTGCGCGGCTGCACGCGTTCTGTAACAATCCATCAGTTGCGGGCGGTTCCGGCCAGGCCGATCCCGGTACCGCGCCAGGGGACGGTATTCCGTTCCGCAGCTCCGACCTGCCCATACCCACTTTATACCCGCCTTAACGACCGCTCCTAGCGGGTCTCGGAGACTTTCATGCAGACGCCTAGCGAAGTGCTGAATCCCGCCGCCGCCAACGGCTCATCGGCTCCCCAAGCGATCCCTCACGCGACCGAGAACGGCCTGAACGGCGACGCCAACGGACTGGCGGAATTGCTGCATGCGCTGCAGGCGATGCGGGTCGGCGACTTCTCGGTGCGCATGGCGGGCGACCGCATCGGCATCATGGGCAAGATCGCCGATACATTTAATGAGATCGTCGCCACCAACCAGCGCATGGCGAAGCAGGTCGAGCGGGTCGGCCAGGTGGTTGGCCGCGAAGGCAAGACCCGGCAGCGCGTCCGGCTTGGTCTATCGGACGGCGCCTGGGGCGAGATGGAAGCGTCGGTCAATTCACTGATCGACGATCTGCTGTGGCCGACCACCGAAGTGACCCGAGCCATCGCCGCCGTCGCCCAGGGCGACCTGTTGCGCACCGTGAGCCTCGACGTCGACGGCCGGCCGCTGAAAGGCGAGTTTCTGCGCTCCGCCGAGATCGTCAACACGATGATTAAGCAGCTCAACGTGTTCACCTCGGAAGTGACGCGCGTCGCCCGGGAAGTCGGCACCGAAGGCAAGCTCGGCGGCCAGGCCCAGGTCGGCGGCGTCACCGGCGTTTGGAAAGACCTCACCGAGAGCGTCAACTCGATGGCGTCGAACCTCACCGCCCAGGTCCGCAATATCGCCGAAGTAACCATCGCGGTGGCCAACGGCGACTTGTCGAAGAAAATTACCGTCGACGTGCGCGGCGAAATTCTCCAGCTCAAGGAAGCCATCAATACGATGGTGGATCAGCTGCGCTCGTTCGCGTCGGAAGTGACCCGCGTGGCGCGCGAGGTCGGTACCGACGGTAAGCTCGGCGGCCAGGCCATTGTGCCCGGCGTGGCCGGCACCTGGAAGGATTTGACCGACTCGGTGAACGCCATGTGCGGCAACCTCACCGACCAGGTCCGCAACATCGCCCATGTCACCACCGCGGTGGCGCGCGGCGACTTGTCGCGAAAAATCACGGTCGACGTGCGCGGCGAAATTCTGGAGCTCAAAGACACCATCAACACCATGGTGGATCAGCTCAATGGCTTTGCTTCGGAAGTCACGCGCGTGGCGCGTGAGGTCGGCACCGAAGGCAAGCTCGGTGGTCAGGCGCAAGTGCCCGGCGTTGCCGGCACCTGGAAGGACTTGACCGACAGCGTCAACTTCATGGCCGGCAATTTGACGGCGCAGGTGCGCAATATCGCCGACGTCGCCACGGCCATCGCCGGCGGCGACCTGTCGAAGAAGATCACGGTCAACGTCTCGGGCGAGATCCTGCAGCTCAAAGAGACCATCAACACGATGGTCGATCAGCTCAACGCATTTGCCGGCGAAGTGACGCGCGTGGCGCGCGAGGTCGGCACCGACGGCCGCCTCGGCGGCCAGGCCAACGTGCTCGGCGTCGCCGGTACGTGGAAGGATTTGACCGACTCGGTCAACTCCATGGCGTCGAACCTGACCGCACAGGTGCGCAATATCGCCGAGGTGGCGACCTCGATCGCCAACGGCGACTTGTCGAAGAAGATCACCGTCGACGTGCGCGGCGAGATTCTGGAGCTCAAGGACACCATTAACACCATGGTGGACCAGCTCAACGCCTTTGCCGGCGAAGTGACGCGCGTGGCGCGTGAGGTCGGCACCGAAGGCAAGCTCGGCGGCCAGGCCATGGTGCGCGGCGTCGCCGGCACCTGGAAGGATTTGACCGACAGCGTGAACTCCATGGCGTCGAACCTGACCGGGCAGGTGCGCAATATCGCCGAGGTCGCCACCGCCGTGGCGCGCGGCGACCTGTCGCGCAAGATCACGGTCGACGTGCGCGGCGAAATTCTGGAACTGAAAGACACCCTCAATACGATGGTGGATCAGCTCAATGCTTTCGCCGCCGAAGTGACGCGCGTGGCGCGCGAGGTCGGCACCGAAGGCAAGCTCGGCGGCCAGGCGCAAGTGCCCGGCGTCGGCGGCACCTGGAAGGATTTGACCGATAGCGTGAACTCGATGGCCGGCAATCTGACCGCCCAGGTCCGCAACATCGCCGAGGTGGCGACCGCCATCGCCGGCGGCGACCTGTCGCGCAAGATCACCGTCGACGTGCGCGGCGAAATCCTTCAGCTCAAGGAAACGCTCAACACCATGGTGGACCAGCTCAACCGCTTCGCCGGCGAGGTGACGCGCGTTGCCCGCGAGGTCGGCACCGAAGGTCGGCTCGGCGGCCAAGCCAACGTGCCGGGCGTCGCCGGTACCTGGAAGGATTTGACCGACTCGGTCAACTCCATGGCCGGCAACTTGACGGCACAAGTGCGCAACATCGCCGAGGTGACCACCGCCGTCGCGCGCGGCGATCTCTCGCGCAAGATCACCGTGGACGTGAAGGGCGAAATTCTTGAGCTGAAGAACACCATCAATACGATGGCCGATCAGCTCAATGCGTTCGCTTCTGAAGTTACGCGCGTTGCGCGCGAAGTCGGCACCGAAGGCAAGCTCGGCGGCCAGGCGCAAGTGTCCGGCGTCGCCGGTACCTGGAAGGATTTGACCGACAACGTCAACTTCATGGCGTCGAACCTCACCGCGCAAGTGCGCAACATCGCCGAGGTGGCAACGGCAATAGCCGGCGGCGACTTGTCGAAGAAGATCACGGTCGACGTACGCGGCGAGATGCTGCTGCTCAAGGACACCCTCAATACCATGGTCGAGCAATTGCGCTCGTTTGCCGCCGAAGTGACGCGCGTGGCACGCGAAGTCGGCGCCGACGGCCGGCTCGGCGGTCAGGCCGTGGTGCCCGGCGTCGCCGGCACCTGGAAGGATTTGACTGACAACGTCAATCTGCTCGCAGCCAACCTCACCACGCAAGTCCGCAACATCGCCGAGGTGACCACCGCTGTGGCGCGCGGCGACCTGTCGCGTAAAATTACGGTGGACGTGAAAGGCGAAATTCTGGAGCTGAAAAACACCATCAACACGATGGTGGATCAGCTCAACGGTTTCGCCTCGGAAGTTACCCGCGTGGCCCGCGAAGTCGGCACCGAAGGCCTGCTCGGCGGTCAGGCGCAGGTGCCCGGCGTCGCCGGCACCTGGAAGGATTTGACCGACACCGTGAACGTCATGGCCGCAAACCTGACCGAACAGGTGCGCGGCATCGTCAAAGTGGTGACCGCGGTCGCCAACGGCGATCTCAAGCAAAACCTCGCGGTGAAGTCGAAAGGCGAGGTGGCGGCGCTAGCCGAGACCATCAACAACATGACCGACACGCTCGCCACCTTCGCCGATCAGGTGACGACGGTGGCGCGCGAGGTCGGCGTCGAAGGCCGCCTCGGCGGCCAGGCCAACGTGCCCGGCGCCGCTGGCACCTGGAAGGATTTGACCGGCAACGTCAATCTGCTCGCAGCCAACCTGACCACCCAGGTGCGCGCCATCGCCGAGGTGGCGACCGCCGTCACCAAGGGCGACTTGACGCGCTCGATTCAGGTGGAAGCGCGCGGCGAAGTGGCCGAGCTGAAAGACAACATCAATACGATGATCGACAATCTGCGGCTCACCACCGACCGCAACACCGAGCAGGATTGGCTGAAGACCAACCTCGCCAAATTCACCAACATGCTGCAGGGCCAGCGCGACCTCACCACGGTCGGCCGGCTGCTGCTATCCGAATTGACGCCGCTGGTGAACGCCCATCAAGGCGTCATCTATCAGATGGGCAGCGAGGAGGCGCACGGCCTCGCTTTGTTGTCGGCCTATGCCGACGACGGCGCCAACGGCCATCCGCGGAACTTAGGCCTCGGCGAAGGTCTGATCGGCCAATGCGCGGTCGACAAGCGGCGCATGCTGATCACCGAAATGCCCGAGACCGCCGTTCCGATCTCTTCGGCGCTGTTCAAGGTGCCGCCGCGCAACAATATCGTGCTGCCGGTGCTGTTCGAGAACCAGGTCAAGGCGGTGATCGAGCTCGCCTCGATCCATGAGTTCACGACCCTGCAAACGATGTTCCTCGAACAGCTGACCACCTCGATCGGCATCGTGCTCAATTCGATCGAGGCGACGATGCAGACCGAAGGTCTGCTCAAGCAGTCGCAGCAGCTCGCCGGCGAATTGCAGGCGCAGCAGCGCGAATTGCAGCAGACCAACGAGCAGCTCGAACAGAAGGCGCAGCAGCTCGCCGAACGCAACGTCGAAGTCGAGCGCAAGAACCAGGAAATCGAGCAGGCCCGCCGCGCGCTCGAGGAAAAGGCGACGGAGCTGGCGCTGACCTCGAAATACAAGTCGGAATTCCTGGCCAACATGTCGCACGAGCTGCGTACGCCGCTCAATTCGATCCTGATCCTCGGCCAACAGCTCACCGACAATCCGGAAGGCAACCTGAGCACCAAGCAGGTCGAGTTCGCCCGCACCATTCACGGCGCCGGCACCGACCTGCTCAATCTCATCAGCGATATTCTCGACCTGTCTAAGATCGAGTCCGGCACGGTAACGGTCGACGCCGAGGAAGTGTTCTTCTCCAACCTCGTCGACATGGTGGCGCGGCCGTTTCGCCACGAGGCGGACACTCGCCAGCTGTCGTTCGAGGTCCACGTCGATCCCAATCTCGGCCGCAGCATCACCACCGATACCAAGCGGCTGCAACAGGTGCTCAAGAACCTATTGTCGAACGCCTTCAAATTCACCGGGCAGGGCGGTGTGCGGCTCAACGTCTCCGCCGCTCTCGGCGGCTGGAGCGCCGAGCATCCGGTGCTCAGCCAGGCACCGGCGGTGGTCGCGTTCGAGGTCAGCGATACCGGTATCGGCATTCCGCTGGAAAAGCAGAAAATCATCTTCGAGGCGTTCCAGCAGGCCGATGCCTCGACCAGCCGCAAATACGGCGGCACGGGTTTGGGGCTTGCCATCAGCCGCGAACTGGCGAGCCTCCTTGGCGGCGAAATCCATCTGCGCTCGACGCCGAATGCCGGATCGACGTTCACACTCTACCTGCCGGTCAAATATGTCGGCCCGACCGCCGCCGTGCATGCCACGACCGCGACGGCGCCCGCGGCGCTTCATGCCGGGCCGCATCTCGCTCCGGAGCGCACCATCGAGCCGATTCCGGACGATCGCATGGACATCCAGCCGGGCGATGCCATTCTCCTCATCGTCGAGGACGATCCGCATTATGCCCGCATCCTGATCGACCTGGCGCGCGACAAGGGATTCAAGGCGCTGTTGGCGATGCGCGGCGACGACGCGCTCAATCTCGCCAAGCAGTATCAGCCGACCGCAGTGTCGCTCGACGTGTTCCTGCCCGACATGCTGGGTTGGAACGTGCTCAGCCAGCTCAAGCAGAACTCGCTCACCCGGCACATCCCGGTGCAGATCGTCACGTTGGACGAAGACCGCCAGCACGGCCTCGCCCGCGGCGCCTTCTCGTTCGTGACCAAGCCGACGACGCGCGAGGGCATCGCCGACGCACTGTCGCGGATCAAGGAGTTCTCGGCGCCGCGCCGCAAGCGGCTCCTGGTCGTCGAGGACAACAAGGCCGAGCAGATGAGCATCCGCGAGCTGCTCGGCCACGACGACATCGAGATCGTCAGTGCCGGCACCGGCGACGAGGCGCTGGCGACTTTGCGCGACCGGCCGTGCGACTGCGTCGTGCTCGATCTGCGGTTGCCCGACATGTCGGGCTTCGAGGTTTTGGAGCGAATGCGTGCCGATGACGCGCTGACCGACGTTCCGGTCGTGGTGTTCACCGGCCGCGAATTGTCGGCCGAGGAGGATGCGCAGCTGCACACCATGGCGCGCAGCATCGTGGTCAAGGGCGTGGAATCGCCGGAGCGGCTGCTCAACGAGACGGCGCTGTTCCTGCATCGCGTCATCACCGACCTGCCGGCCGAGAAGCAGCAGATGCTGGAACGGCTCAACTCGTCCGACGAGGATCTTGTCGGCCGCACCGTACTCTTGGTCGACGACGACGCGCGCAACATCTTCGCGCTATCGAGCGTCTTGGAGCGGCGCGGCATGAATGTGCTCACCGCCACCACCGGCAACGAGGCGATCGAGCTGATCGAAAAGACGCCGTCGCTCGCCATCGTGCTGATGGACATCATGATGCCGGAAATGGACGGCTATCAGACCATGGAGAAAATTCGCCAGAACCGCGCCTATCGCCGCCTGCCGATCATCGCGCTCACCGCTAAGGCGATGAAGGGCGACCGCGAGAAATGCCTGGAGGCCGGCGCCTCGGATTATCTGGCCAAGCCCGTCAACACCGAACAGCTGTTGTCCGCGCTGCGGATGTGGCTGCATCGCTAAGGCCGGAACTATGAACGAGAAAGTCAACGTCCTCCTGGTCGACGATCAGCCCGACAAGCTGCTTGCCTACGAGGTTATTCTTCACGAGCTGAACGAGAGCCTGGTCAAGACATCGTCGGCGCGCGAGGCCTTGCAATTCCTGCTCAAGAACGACGTCGCGGTCGTTCTCATCGACGTCTGCATGCCGGAGCTCGACGGCTTCCAGCTCGCCGCTATGCTGCGCGAGCATCCGCGCTTCAGTGAAACGGCGATCATCTTCATTTCGGCGATCCATTTGACAGACGTCGACCGGCTGCGCGGCTATGCCATGGGCGCGGTGGATTACGTGCCGGTGCCGGTGATTCCCGACGTGCTGCGCGCCAAGGTCAAAGTCTTCGTCGAGCTTTACCGCAAGACGCGCGAGCTCGAGCAATTGAACCTGAAACTCGAGCGCCATGTCGCCGAGCGCACGGCCGAGCTCGAAGCCTCGAACGTCCGGCTGCTGCAAAGCGAGCAGGGCCGCAGCCTGGCGCTGGCGGCGGGCCAGATGGGCTCGTGGGAATGGGACATCGCCGCCAATCGAGGGTCGTGGGACGAGGGCCAGTACCGCATTTTTGGCGTCGAGCCGGAAAGCTTTCGGGTCTCGACGGACAACATCCGCAAGCTCTTGCACCCCGACGACTGGCAGCCGCTGCGCCAGGTGGTGCTGCGCATGGCCAAGGGCGAACGCACCCAGCAGGTCGAATTTCGCGTGCGCCGCCCCAATGGCGAGCTGCGTTGGTGCACCGGCACGGCGGCGGCGAGCGTCGATGCGGTCGGCAACGTGGTGCGGATCAGCGGCGTCACCATCGACGTCACCGATCGCAAGGAGGCCGAAGAGCGGCAAGTGCTGCTGGCGCGCGAGGTCGATCATCGCGCCCGCAATGCGCTCGCCATCATCCAGTCGATCATTCGCTTGACGCGCGCAAAAAGCGTCGACGAGTATGTCGCCACTGTCGAGGGCCGCATCAAGGCCTTGGCGCTGGCGCACACACTGCTGTCCGATTCGCGCTGGCATGGCGCCGATCTCGGCACGCTGGTGGCCGAGGAATTCGCGCCCTACCGCTCCGGCAACAAGATCGAGCTCAAGGGGCCGAACGTCTCGTTGTCGCCCGCCACCGCCCAGGGCATCGCGCTGGCACTGCACGAGCTCGCCACCAATGCGGCCAAGCACGGCGCGCTGTCGTCGATCAAGGGCAAGGTCAGCCTGACCTGGCAACTGCAGCCCGACATTCTGACGCTGCACTGGGTGGAGAGCGGCGGACCTCCGATCAAGACGCCGTCGGCGCGCAGTTTTGGCTTGAAAGTCATCAAGGCCAGCATCGAGCAGCAGCTTGGCGGCAACGCGACGTTCGACTGGAATCCAAAAGGGTTGCGCTGCGATCTTTCGATCGCGCTGCGTGAGGTCAGAGAATCCCGGCAGCACGACGGCGCGCATCAGGCCAACGGCGGCAACGGCGCCGCCATTGAACTGAACAAGATCGACAAGCCGCGCGTGCTCGTGGTCGAGGATGAGGCGCTGGTCGGCATCATGATCCAGGAATGCCTGACCGAATTGGGCTTCCAGATTGTCGGTCCGGTTTGCACGGCATCCGACGCCTTGGCGGCCGCCAAGGCCGGCGACTTCGACGCCGCGATCCTCGACATCAATCTCGGCGACGGCATGGTCTACCAAGTGGCGGAGATTTTAGCGCGGCGCCCCGTGCCTTTCGTCTTTGTCACCGGCTACGACGCCGACAGCATCGACAGCCGGTTTCGCGACATTCCGATCCTGCAGAAACCGGTCGAGCGGGAAATGCTGCAGAAGTTGTTTGCCCAAGGCGCAAGCCGCTCCGTGGCCGGCTTGGCCCGGGATGACAATCGCGTCCGCGCCTGAATTTCACGCGCGCTTTCGAACCTTCGACCTCTTACTGAATCACGCGTACGACCGGGGTGATCGACAGGTCGGCGGCAGCGGTCTGGATGGCGATGAGCTGCGCCAAAAGGCTGAAGATACGCTTGGTGGTCGCGGCCTGCTCGGGCACGCAGTAGTCGCCATCTTCGAACCAGGTGTGCACGAAGCATTCGCCGCCCAAGTTCTGCACGACCGATATCAGAGCCGGGTCTTCATGCACGGTCTCCAGCACCGGCGGCTCCGCCGCGTACGGCCGGTTGGGCGGGATGAACGCGTAGCGCGACGGCGCGAGGTGCTCGCGTTGCATTTTCATCAGCGTGCCGAGGAATATGAAAACGCCGTAGGCCGAACGCGGGGTGATGGTGAAACTGATTGGGGTGGCGTTTGCAGCGTTCTTGTTGGGACTGAAGGTAAGCGGCAGTATGTCGGGCTGCGCCGTATCTTTGGTCTGCTCCGGAGTCCAGCTGTCGGATCCGCACGTCAATGGCGAAGTGAAAAGCATCGAGCGTTGTACGTCCAGGTTGCTTTGGGCCTCCGCCACCAAGGCCGGCGCAACCGAGGACGCCGCCTGCTGGGCCAGGACCGGACTGAAGCAAAAGCGTGCGTACGAGGTGCCTTTGGGGGACGATCCGCCTCCGCCCGCGTCGGTGCCGCCCTTTGGCGGGCTTCTTGAGGCGCTGGCCTCTTCGGTTTTCTCTTCGACGGTCAGGCCGGTATAGGCGGCGTTCTGGACCCAATCGATGAAGCAGCGGTGCTTCGGGTCCAGTTGCGAGCAACCGTAATCGTCAGGCGGACTGTAGTGATAGCCAAGCGGCGGATGTCCGGGCAGCGACAGCGTGAACGAGTCCGTGAACAGCCAGAACAACAACTCGCGCGAATAGCCCTGGCGGATGAAATAAGCCAAGGTCTGCAAATCGATCGGTTTCAGGAAGCCCTGATAGAAGGCGCTGGTTTCCTGCGTCGACACGCTGAAATTGGTGCTGACGGCTGTGGTGTTGCCGGCGGTGGTGTTGCCGAAGACGACGTCTCGATCCACCGTCGTTGGCAATGCAGGGAATCTCGGACCAAGCAAAAAGCTTGGCAGCGCCAGCGAGGTCGTATTGGTGAGCGACGGCGTGACATTGGAGACGACGGTGAAGCTCAAAGGGTAATCGTGGCTCGCGCGGACGAGATTAAGAAAGATCGACTCGTTGCGGGCCTTCGCCAGGCTGCGGCTGACCGTGTCGTATCGATTGTCGACCGGATCGACCACCGCGCAGGCGCCCAGCGCGCCGGCAAGCAACGCCCCGACAAGCAACACACGCCACCACATTGTCGACTCCCAACTCATCTTAGCCGTACCGGCTCTTTGACATTCTGCAGATGCGCGAATTCTGACCTCGAAATTTTCCTAGAACTTGTAGTTCAAGCCGGCCCGCATGACCGCGAAGTAGACCGATGAGAATCCTGCAGCGATCGATGCCGGCGCCGTTCCAGCGGCGACGGCCGTGGCGGTTACGGTCACCGTCGGCGCGCTCAAGTGCACATAGAGCAGCTCGGTCCGGAAGATCAGGCTGCTCGTGATCGCATACTCGGCACCGGCTCCGGCACTCCATCCGAACAAGGTTTGCGATGCCGAGCCGGCAAAACAGGGAAGGCCGGCCGTACAGGAGTATGAGAAGCCGCCCGTAGGAGGCAGTCCCTTGGTCGCGACGCCGGGCACGTTGAGGTTTTCGCGCACCTGCCCGAGAGCGAACCCGCCGGTGCCGTAAAGCAAGAGCGGCGGCGCAAGCACGACACCCGCCCGCGCCCGAACCGTGCCGAACGAGTCGACGGCCTGGTTCGCGACCATGTTGGTTGTCCCGACACCGCCGAGCCGGAACGACGAATTCACCGAGCCGTCGAGATTGGACCACTGGTAATCGGCTTCGGCGCCGACCAGCCAATGCGAATTGACCTGCCAGTTGAAGCCGAATTGGCCGCCGGCAACGGCGCCGTCGCGGCGAAAATCCACCGAAGTGATGCATTGGCCTTTCGGCGCGCCGCTGGCCCCGCAGGTGCCGGCCAGCGCTGCCGGATCATTGGCCGCAAACGCGACGGACGAATTGCCCCAGGCGAAGCCGCCGTTGAGGCCGACGTAAAAGCCGGTCCAGGCGAGATACGGCACTCTGGCGGTGATGTATTGCGACGGCGGGACCGACATTTCCTCGGCCGCCGCGCCGGTCATGCCGAGCGCAAGCAAAGCAGCGATACACGCAATACTCTTCTTCACGGACGCCCCGCCGATACAACGAGCACTGACTAATGTATCGGATACGCAGAACCGGATTCCCGGATTTACGCAGCCCACCCAAAGCGAGCGTAGCATGGGCGCCACGCGGGAAAAGATGCCCGGCCACAGAATCCGAATTTCTGTGATAACTTTGCCACGCTGATTGACGGGTTTGACTGGGCACCGCGCCGGGACGCGTCTTCCGCCGCCCGCGATCAGACAACGCAACAGGCGCCCGGCGGCCTTGCCGGGGCGCGGCAGTGTCAGCCGGTCAGGTGCTCCAATTTGACTTGTTTCTCGGCCGCCATGCGGCCGATCTCATAGAGCTCATGGACGGCGGCAGGATCGTCCATGCCGCGCAGGCGGGCAAGGGCATCGTCGCTCACGTCATAATTGAGCTCACGCGCCAGCCAGTCCTTCTCCAGCCGCACATCGTAGCGCAGGAAGCGAAACATCTTGCCGCCGGGCGGCAGCTCCGCGGCCAGCGTGCCGATTTCGGAGTTGATCGGCCACGGTGCCGGGCATTCGCCCATCCATTGCATCAGCGCCAGCACCAGCATCTCGGCGTCGGTCATCAGCGATAGCAGGGCGTGAAAGGCGAGCTTGGTGAAGCGGGCGAAACCCAAGCTCTGGTACGACAGCCGCGGCCGATAGGTGCCGGTGCCGACCGAAAAGATGGTGAGACGCTCCGGCCCGGTCGGCCATTTGATGTTGAACGGGCCCAATGTCGCCATCTGGAACAGTGCCAGCGACGGATTGTTATGCGGCGTCACCCCGCCATCGACAAACAGGCCGTAGGTGCTGGAATCGAACTCGGGATGCGGCCCGATGCCGAGGCGCCGCAGCAAGGCCTGCACGACTCGTGCCGGCCATGGCACGTTGAGCGGCTTGGCCACGGCGTCGGGCAGCATGGATTTGTTGTGGCTGATCGGCAGCAGCTCCGGATCGAAAAAATGCGGGGCGGCAGTGCTGGCGCGCACGAGATTGACCAGCGGGTAGTCCTTGTTGCCGATATCGCCGGTCTTGCTCTCCCAATACGGCGCGCGCGGATTATTGGAGATGATCCAAGGGCTGCCGGTATCCATGCGCTTGGTGATGATGCAATAGCCGGTGATCAGGTCGGTGCTTTGCAGCACGCGGTCGCCGACCACTTCCTCGATCTGGTGGCGCAAACCGCGGGCGTCGAACTTGGCTTGCAACAGCGGCACGCGCCAGCGCTGGCGTTTGAAGGCGAACGGCGCCAGCCTGAGATAGAAGTCCTTGACTTCGGCCGTGCGATATCCGAGCGCCAGCGCGCCGGCGATGACCGCGCCCGTCGAAGTGCCGCCGACCAGGTCGAAGTAATCGCCGAGGCGGACCTCCTTGCCGTCGCGCTCGCTGAGCAGCGCTTCGATGCGCTCCAGAAAAGCCACCGTCAGCGCGCCGCGCACGCCGCCGCCGTCGAGCGCCAGCACCCGCTTGGGGCCGGGGCCAAACAGATGGCGGTCGCGGGAATTCTCGAAGGTGGCTGCGCTTGCGTCGTTCATGCGGATTATGCTCCGTCGTCGCGAAGGTCTCTTTAGATCATTGCGTCGGCGAAGTGAGGATTTCTTCGACCGCGCGCGCTATGGTTGGTATATCGGCCGGGCGAAACGTGTTTTTCAAACTCGCCGTCGCGCCGTCCGGAGTTGCGCCTGAGCCCGGCCACGATATTTGCGTTGCGTTCGGATGGCTCGGCTCGATCCATACCACGGCGATACCATCGGCGATGGCGCGTTCGACGATCTGCGCGGTGCCGCCGATGCCGGCTGCCATCTCGCCGTCCCAGATCGCGATCAACACGTCTATATTCGCCAGCATGAAGAAGCCTGCCGCCTCGTAGGCGCGGGGGCGCTTATCGGCTGCACCGCCAAGCTCGAATACATCGCAGGCGCAGTCGAGCAATTGTTCGAATTCCGTGCGCGACGTCTGTGTCTCGAAGTCAAGCACGTATTCGGCCCGATTGAACGGCAACGCGACTTGCAAGGCAAAGCCAGCAGCGAGTCCCGCTTCGGCGACGATGCGGTCCGAGCCTTCGGCGAGCGACGAGACGATGACGAGGTCGATCGCGGTATTCGCCTTGCGCGCCGCTGCGGCGATGGCGGCCAGGATACAGTCGATATGAGCGCGCAATGGCGCTCCGGATGCTTCAGGCAATTTCGGCGGCACCCGGTGGCCGCTGACGCCGATGCGCAGGCTGGGCGGGGAAGGCTGTCGGGCAGGGCTCACGGCAGGGGACGACTCACATTCTGCGGCTAGCCCTCATTTGGGCTCGTCCGAGCATAGCGCAGAATTTCCACAGCGGCAGCGGTCATCGCGACGGCGGCGACGTCATCCTCGGCCGCGCCACCAGGCCGAGTTCGCACAGGCCCAGCGCCAGAGTGGCGAGCAAGAACGGAATCACGAAATAAGCGATGCGAAACGTCAGCAGCGCCGCAAGAAGCGCCTCTTTGGGAAATTGCGGCAGCCCGATGAGGAGCGCCGCTTCGATGACGCCGAGGCTTCCCGGCACGTGGCTCACGGTGCCGAGCAGCGTTGCCGTGACGAAGATGACCAGCACCGGCATGAAATCGACCGCGGGGTTTTGCGGCAGCAAGGCGTACATCGCGGCTGTCACCAGGCAGAGGTCCATGGCGCCGATGGCGGTCTGGACCAGGGTGAGGCGCATCGTGGGCAACACCATTTTCCAATCGGCGTAGCCGATGGTGCGCGGCCGCGGCGCGAGCCAGATCAGGTAGCAAGCGACGCCGAGCAAGGCCGACAGCCCGACGATCCGGTTGATCCAGGGCGGCAGGTGGTCCACGACGCTCGCCGCTTGCGGCGCATAGGTTATGGCGCCGCCGAGCACGACGGCGTTGCCGAGCCAGAACGTCATGCCGGTGACGAAGGCGATCTTGGCGATATCGAGAACATTCAGGCCCCAGGCCGAGTAAACCCGCAACCGCACCACAGCGCCGGTCAAGGTCGCCACGCCAAGAGAATGCCCGATCGTGTAGCTCGTGAAACTTGCCAGTGCCGCGATGTGAAATGGAACCGTCCGCCAGCCGATAATGTGCAGGGCAAACACATCATAGAAGGTCAGCGTGATGTAGCCCAACACGACGAACACGCCGGCGAACGCGATATTGCGGCGCGGCTGAGCCGTGAACGCGGCGGTCAACTTGCCGACATCGATGTCGCGCAGCAGATGCCACAGCGTGGCACTGACAAGAGCGATGACCAGCAGGCTGAGTGCGACACCGAGCCAATTGCGGCCGATTCTTCCAACGACCGCGGTGCTGCTCGTCACGTTCGGTATCGGCCTGGTGCCATGAGCGCGCGATCCAACCGACATGCCGGCCAGACGGTTCGCAGCGGCAACTTTTCATTTGTTTGTAACAATCGTGTAACGCGCCGGGCGGACAAACGGTCGCGTTTGCGCCGCGACCGTCACACTACTGAGACATGAAATAGCAATTGTCGTCGCACGCGATTCGACAAGACGAATTCCCGGCGGAGAGCAACCTGATGCGCGTTCTCGTCGCAACGGACGCTTGGCGTCCCCAGGTCAACGGCGTGGTGCGGACGCTCAATTCGCTGGCGCGCGCCGCGGCCAAGCTCGGTGTGACGATCGAGTTCCTGTCGCCGGAGGGTTTTCCGTCGTTCCCGGTGCCGACCTATCCCGGCCTGCGGCTGGCTTTGCCGAGCCGCCGGCGGATCGCCGAGCGCATCGAAGCGGCGCGGCCGGACGCCATCCATATCGCGACCGAAGGACCGATCGGCTTTGCCGTGCGCTCCTACTGCCGGCGGCAGGGTCGGTCGTTCACGACGAGCTACACGACACGATTCCCGGAATACATCTCGGCCCGTTCGCCGATCCCGCAAGCGTGGATCTACGCCGTGTTGCGCTGGTTCCATTCGGCGGCGACGGTGACGATGGTGGCGACGCCGTCGCTCACGGCGGAGCTTGGCGAGCGCGGCTTTGCCAATCTCGGCCGATGGACGCGCGGCGTGGATACCGACCTGTTCCGCCCGGATCGCGCCATCGATCTCGGCTTGCCCAGACCGATCTTCATGACCGTCGGCCGGGTTGCCGTCGAAAAGAATCTCGAAGCGTTCCTGTCTCTCGATCTGCCCGGCACCAAGGTCGTGGTCGGCACCGGGCCGCAGGAAGCCGAGCTCAAGCGAAAATTCCCCGAGGCAAAATTTCTCGGCATGCTGGACAACGGCATTCTCGCGTCGCACTTGGCGGGCGCAGATGTGTTCGTGTTTCCAAGCCTCACCGACACGTTCGGCATCGTGCAGCTCGAAGCGCTCGCCAGCGGGGTTCCGGTCGCCGCTTTTCCGGTCACCGGGCCGAAGGACGTCGTCGCCGACAATCCGGTCGGCGTCCTGCACGAGGATTTGGCCGCCGCTTGCATGGGCGCGCTGTCGCTGTCACGCGACGCCTGCCGCGCCTTCGCGCTCGACTATTCGTGGGAAAACAGCGCGCGCCAGTTCATTGGTCACGCGCGCAAGGTGGCGGGCGGCGATGCCGGCGCGGCCGAGCTTGCCGGAACGATCACGGAGACCGTTCATGGCTAAGGGCGGCAAAATAAAAACATGACAATGGAAGGGTCAAGCATGAGCAGCACGCTTTTGGAATCCGATCTCGACACCCAGACCATCACCAAGGCTTATGCGCGCTGGGCGCCGGTCTACGACTTGGTCTTCGGCGCGGTTTTCGAACGCGGCCGCCACGCCGCGATCGCGGCGGCTGAAAGAGTCGGCGGACGCCTCCTCGAGGTCGGCGTCGGAACCGGCATTTCGCTGCCGCATTATTCCCGCGACATGAAGATCTGCGGCGTCGATATTTCCGAGCCGATGCTGCGCAAGGCGCAGGAGCGCGTCGACGAATTCGAGCTGAACAATGTCGAAGAGTTGCGGGTCATGGATGCCGAGCATCTGGAATTTCCGGACGCGTCGTTCGACGTCATCGTCGCGCAATATGTCATAACGACAGTGCCGAACCCGGAAGGCGCGCTCGACGAATTCGCCCGCGTGCTCAAGCCGGGCGGTGAGATCATCTTGGTGAGCCGCGTCGGCGCGGAAGCCGGCTTGCGGCGCTCGCTGGAGCACTGGTTCCAGCCGGCGGCGCGCAAGCTCGGCTGGCGCACCGAGTTTGCTTTCGAGCGCTACGCGCAATGGGCGTCGCGGACGACGGGCGTCACGCTTGTCGAGCGGCGCGCCATGCCGCCGTTCGGACACTTCTCGCTGATCCGCTTCGCCAAGGACGGGGCGGTGGGCGCCGCGGGGCAGACCGATCAGGCGATGCGTGCGGCGGGTTGAACCGCGCGCCAGTCGTAAATCGAGACAAAACCTTCACCCAGCTGTCACGGACGAATCCCTGTCACAAGGGATTCACCGAATCGCCATACCCAAATCAGGAACCGCACGGGGAGACCGATGGAAAATTTTCGCGAGGCATTACGTACGCAGCGCTGGGACGATCATCGCTACTACCACCACAGCCGGATCAATCAATCGCTGCACTTCGTCAGTGCGATCAGCTTTCTGTTCTCCTATGTGATGATCTTCAAGGATCCGGCGATTTCGGCGCTCGCCGGCTGGCTGGTAGCCATGACCACGCGGCAGACCGGGCATTTTTTCTTCGAGCCCAAGGACTATGACACGGTCAACCAGGCCAGCCACGAGCACAAGGAAGAGATTAAGGTCGGTTACAATCTGCGCCGCAAGGTGGTGCTGCTGACGATCTGGGCGGCGTCGCCGCTGTCGCTTTATGTCAGCCCGAGCCTGTTCGGCCTGTTCACACCGGCCACCAGCAAGGCCGAGTTCGTGCGTCAGGTTGCGGTGATCTGGCTGGCGCTCGGCATCGGCGGCGTACTGTTCCGCACCGTCCAATTGTTCGTCATCAAGGACGTGCAGACTGGCCTGGTTTGGGCGACAAAAATTCTCACCGACCCGTTCCACGACATCAAGCTCTATCACAAGGCGCCGCTGGCGCTATTGCGCGGCGAGCTGATTGATCCCGGCATCGGCTTGCATCATTGGGATGAGGACGACGCCGAAGAGGCCGAGGTTCCGCGGGCCACCTGAAACGGCTGCGGTGGATCGCGTCCGCTAATGCTTGCGCGAGGGGAACAAGCGGTGGGCGATCATCTCTTTCATGATCGCCCGCCTGATCGTCTTGTTGGTCGTCGCGGGATCGTGCCACCACCAGCCGTCCTGCTGCATGGCCTTGGCCGCGGCGACGAAGCGGTC